>CADBQA010000026.1 GCA_902796675.1 uncultured Ruminococcus sp. | reverse complement strand
GCGCTCTCGCCGCTGGACGTAGGTCACTACGCCTACCGCGGTGAGATCACCAAATCTACCTGCGTTTCTCTCACTCTGACTCAGCCTGAAGACTTTGTCTTCAGCCTGAGATGGCAGCCTCGCGGCTGCCCTCGTAATTTATCTGTTTTTGATACGCAATATTACGTTTACCGAAATATAAAGCAAAAGATTTACCATAACTACCGCCGGACCTATCGGGAGGTTTCTGATAAGAAACGCAAGCAGAATACCGATAACCGTGCAAACGCAGGAGATCACGGCGGACGAGATTATGACTTTTCTGAAAGAGTTAAAAAGCTTCATAGCGGTCAGCGCGGGGAGGACGACAAGACCTGAAATCATGACCGCGCCGAGCATTTTCATTCCCATGACCACCGTAAGCGCGGCGAGAACAGCGGTAAGCGTCTTGAATCTGTCCGTTTTTATGCCGGACGCCTTCGTAAAAGTCTCGTCGAATGAAATCGCAAAAATACGGTTATAGTACAGAACAAAGATAACGATGACGATCGCCGCGAGAATACCTGTCGATATAAAATCGGAAGCGTCGGGAGAGAGGAGAGCCGCCGACCCGAACATGCTCGAACAGACGTCCGCAGTGCTGCCTGTGGCGTACTCAAATATGATATATCCCGCCGCGAGCGCGCCCGTAGATACGAGAGCGACCGCGCTGTCTCCCCGGAGGTTCTTTCTGTCTCCTATTTTGATTATCAGTATCGCCGCTGCGATAACGAGCGGAACGGATATAAGCATTGAATATGCGCCGAGCTGTTTTCCGAGAAGTTTTTCGCAAAGCGCGGATATCGCCATCGCACCGAAGCCAATGTGTGCGAGGCCGTCCCCGAGCATCGAGTATTTTTTGAGTACGAGCGTTACGCCGAGCGTGGACGCGCAAATCGAAATAAGTATGCCGATCCCTACGGCTCCGGCGAACATCGAAAAGATCAACGGCGTCGTGAAAATATCAGTGATGTTCATGTCCGCAACCTCCCAGAAATTCGTGAAAAAGTTCAGTCGTTTCGTATTCTTCCGTAGTTCCGAAGAACAGAACTTCTTTTTTCAGATGAAGAATATGTCTCGCGTATTTCGCAACGGTCTTCGTGTCGTGAGAGATCATAACGACAGAGATTTTTTTATTTTTATTGAGGTCGTAGATGATGTCGTACATCTCGTCCGTCACGATCGGGTCAAGACCGGAGACCGGCTCGTCGAGAAGTAAAAGCTTGTCGGTCGCCGAGAGCGCGCGGGCGAGAAGGACGCGTTGCTTCTGACCGCCGGAGAGGTCCGTGTAATTTTTGTTTTTTATTCCGTCAATACCGAGAAGTTTCATATTCTCATCCGCGACTCTTCGGTCGTCGGCGGAGTAGAAAAATTTTTTCCCGAGTCTGTTGCATCTGCCCTGAAGGACGACTTCTCCGACGGATGCGGGGAAGCCCGGGTCAACGGAGGTCGTTTGCGGGAGGTATCCGATCTCGGTCTTTGAGATCCCGTCGTACGTAATGACGCCGCCGGACGGCTTCATAAGACCGAGCATAAGCTTTACGACGGTGCTTTTACCTGTTCCGTTCTCACCGAGAACGCAGAGGTAATCACCCTCTTCGACGGAGAAAGAGACGTTTTTTACAGCTTCGTTTTTCTCGTATGAAAAAGTGACGTTATCGAAAGTGATTAATTTTTCAGCCATTGTTTTCCGCCTTTTTGAGATTCTCAAGATTACGGCGCATCAGCGAAAGATAAGTGGCGCCGTCTTTAAGTTCCCGCTCCGTTATTGTGTGGCAGGAGTGAAGAAGTAATTTTTCACATCCGGTGTTTTTGCAAATCAGTTCGGGCACGCCGCTGTGCGATGTCTCGATGTAGTAAACGCAGGGAAGTGAATTCTCGTTGATTATCCTGCAAAGCTCAACTATTGTCGTCGGAGTCGGCTCACTTTGAGAGGCGCAGCCGTTGAACGCCGCGAAGCATCTGTACCCGTATTCATTTGCAAAGTAGCGGAAAGGAAATCTGTCCGCAAAGACGAGAGTTTTGTTGTCCGTCTTTTCGCTTAACTCTCTGAATTCTTTATCGAGCGACAGAAGCTCAGATTTATAGCTCTCAAATCTTTCGCCGTATTTATCCGCGTTTGCCGGGTCTGTCTCGCATAGCGCGTCTTTGATCGCCTCGGAAATCAGAACGGCGTTTTTAGGCGATGTCCAGACGTGCTCGTCCCGCTCTCCTTCGTGATGCTCTTCTTCATGCTCTTCCTTTTCGATCAAAGCGCCCTCGTCTTCTTCGATAGTTTCGCAGACATCGCACATCGAGATGAATATCGGTTTATGTTCTTCACCGGATAAGCGGGTTTTTATTTTCTCGACCCAGTCGGAATCGGTCTCACCTCCGACGTAAATAAATACGTCGCAGTTCATTATTCTGTAAATGTCGGACGGATCGTCGCCGGTATATCCGTGGCTGTCGGCGCCCGGGGGAAGGAGCATTTCGCACCTTATATCCTCTCCGCCTATCTGCCTTGCAAAGTCGTACTGAGGGAACACGGTCCCTATAACGCAGGGTCTCTCATCTGTTACCCGGTCACAGGACGCGAGGGCAAAAATTGAAATCATGGCGATGAGTAAAATATAAGCAGTTATTCTTTTCATTTTTTCTCACCGGTACAGTTACTGCATAAGCCGTAAATGATGCCTTTCCCGCCGATCGTAAAGCCGTGTTCGGTATAGATATGATCTTTTAGTTCGTTCATTTTATCGCACTCGAGGTGTATCAGCGTGCCGCAGTTGAGGCATTTCAAGTGAAAATGAAGGCGGCAGGTATCGCTGAAATCCGCGTACTGATATACGAAGTTGTCAACTCCGGCGGCCTCGAATCTGCGAAGGACTCCTGATTTACAGAGATTTCCGACGATCCTGTAAAAAGAACTTGACGGTATATCCGCGCCGTCCTCCGCCATTTTAGACCTTGCGTCTTCGATAGTGAAATGGTTTTTATGATTGTTTCTGAAAAAATCAATCACCTTGATTTTATTGTTTGTCGCATATCCTTCCATAATAAAATCCCGTCTGTATAATTGAGAATAATTCTCAATTTCCAATTATACAACGGGATCCCTGATTTGTCAATAGGAAAAGGCTCTCGGGAGAGAGCCTTTTCGTTTAAGTGTTTCCGCATCCGCATCTTTTGTTGTTCGGTTGATTTCTGCACACCGACGCGTTGAATTCCTTCTCCGGGAACGGGATCCCGTTGAAAATACTGCAGGGGTCGTCGTCTTCCGCTTCAACGCACTGTTTCTCGGGTACGTTGTATTCCGAAGCCGTTACGAGAAGCTGCGCGGGACGCTCTATCCTCATTACCGAGAAAAGGCCGAGGGACGCCGTCAGTATCTTAGGACGGTCGTTGTCAACGACGTCGCCTCCCATATATCTCATAACGCTTTGCGGTATATCACGCGCAGAGCAGCAGCAGTGGCAATGATGTCCCTGCTCTCTGACCTTGATGTCGAGAACAATGGGGTCGACCGTTTCGATCGCCGCCGTGGGCATGGTGTCGCCGGCGCGACACGCGTCCTCTGAAGGGTCGGGGCAGAATGCGTTGCAGGCGCAGTTGCTCTTAAAGACGCTGACCGAGCCCTCTCCGCCGTAGAGAACGACCTTCTTGTCAAGCACACAGAGCGCCTCAAAATCCTGAACGTTTCCGGGACCGAGGCAGGCTTCGCAAATGAGCTTTACGTATATCTTCGAGGTGAGCTGATAAAAACCGCAGTTGAAGGGAACCTCGTCAATATCGATGTACGCGGAGACTACCTTCGCCCATTTTGCGCGAACGTTGTCGCTTCTTTCTATGATTTCCTGTCCGTAGGGAGTAAGGTAGCATTTTGTATCACGGAAACAATCTCTGTCGCGGCAAGAGTCAAGCACGCGGTATGTATCTATGCACACCGTGTCTCTCATCTGATTTGCCGATGAAAAAAGATTATCTGCCATATTGCGTTCCTCCTGTAATTTTACAAGTCAAATGAAGAATCATCTTCTCTAATATCGTATTCAGGAGTCGACAAAATGATACAAAAAAGGCGCTGTCAAAACAGCGCCTTAATAAATCATTCTTCGCTTTGTGATGCGATCTTCGTTTCTTTAACTTCGCGGTAGTAGGGGTCTATCATATATTTTTTTATGACGGGATAAGCGCAATAAACGCTCGTGTACCTGAGGAGCGCGACGGTTACTATCACCGGAAGCAAAATTCCGAGCGGCATCAGCGCAAAATATATGCCGAGGTTTATAATTACGATGATCGCTGTACCGAGCAGACACATAAGGTTTCGTTTGATGCCGAGAATCGAGAAGAGGATAGCGTTTTTGAACATCTTGAAGATCGACAGATCGAACGTGATCAGCATGGGATATATATACATCCTCATAAAGAAATACAGAACGATCATCGCAAAGTTCAAAAAGTACATAAACGACATAACGGATGATGAACTGTTTACTCTGAACCAGAGCAGGTCGTATATGAGAAGGCCGCTTATGATAAGATCGAGCGCGCCGTATATCATCGCCTGCTTAAGGTTGCGCTTTATCGCATACCAGAAATCCTTCCATATAAATAGAGGCTCGCCGCGGACGAGATTTCTCACAATATATGTGACGCCGACGTTGACGGGACCGAAAGTGACGATAAGAAGAAGGGAGAGACCGAAAAGGACCCAAGTCAGAACTGACGGCACGGAAACTATCGCCTGCTTACCGAAAACGCCGTTCAAAGAGGCGATAACCGGCGAATTTACGGCGGATGAGCCCGAGGTGGCAAAGTAGAGCGTACCTTTCAGCGCCGAGTAAATACCGGTGCCGGGAGACGCTATCGTCGTTGAGGTGTATCCCGTCAGCGCGAGGATGAGGAAGAAGACGGGAAAGTTTCCGAAGACGTAGAGGAGGTTGACGGACGTCATAACGCTGAAACGTCTCATAAGAAGTTTGAAATAGTTGGTGACGTCCGGCTTTTCGAGAACTTTCAGTTCGGTGCCTTTTTCAACGCCTTTTCCGTCTCTGTTCATTATGTTAAACAGATTGAATCTCTTTTTTTCCGTGCTCATTTTTCTTCCTTTTATTTTTTACATTGATCCGCTTTCTATAAACGCGGTGGCGATTTTTATTGTCAGCGCAGCTCCTGTGAGAAGCAGATAAGAGTATGCGTATGAGAGAAACTCCTTTGAAGTCTTCTTTCTCCTGTCCGCCGAGTATCCCGCCGCGGCGACGGATAATACCGCTATAACTACGGTTATTATAACGTATGACGCGAGAGTTGACATATGAACGCAGCTATCTTTCGCAGCTCTCGCGGCGTGTCCGACGGCGCAGGCGCGATAAGCAATAAGCGGCGCCGATATCACGAGCGGGTATTTGAAGAATCCGGATAATGCCGCAATCAGGCAGGAGTTGAACGTAGCGCCGCAAAGCGAGACGATCTGATCCTTAATTTTATCGTATGCCGATGCAAATCGAAAGGGTGTCGCCGACGGCGCCGCGCCGGTCGGGACAAGAAAGAATCCTATCAAAAATCCTGCTGTGAAAAACGCGCACAGCGCGTATGCCGTTCTTTTCTGCTCACCGTTCATTTCTTACGCTCCGTTATCTTAGATACATTAAATTTTATTTCAGGAGCGCGCCGGATATGATTTACAAATATATAATAACACAAAACCCGCGTCATATCAATATGAGATATGAAAATATATTTATTGTAAATATTAATGATCGGTGATAAAATATATCGGGAGGTAAGTATGGAAAGGGATCTGATTTACAGTTTGTTTAGTTCACCGCACGTTATTGAAACAAAGCGGCTTTTGCTAAGGCCGATACGCATCGAGGACGCGCGGGATATGTATGAGTATTGTTCCGTGCCGGAGGTTTCCCGCTACGTAACGTGGGAGAGACACCCGTCAGAGTCTTTCACGAAAAGAAATATCAGGAGAATACTTAAAGGGTACAAAGCCGGAACTTTTTTCGATTTTGCAATTGTATACAAAAAGAACGGCAAAATGATCGGCACGTGCGGTTATACGTCGTTTGATTTTGACAGCGATTCCGCCGAGATAGGCTACGTCGTGAATCCGGATTATCAGCGTATATCAGTTGCGACGGAAGCGGCGTCCGAAGTGATTTCATATGCTTTTGAGGTCCTCGGCGCGAAGCGTGTCTTTGCAAGATTCATTGAAGGAAACGACGCCAGCCGCAGGGTCATGGAGAAGTGCCGGATGGAGTACGAGACGACGCATGAGCGCGGCGCCGTAAAGGACGGACGGTTTGTGCGCGTTACGGTCTATTCGCTGACAAGGGACAGGTATTTCGCCGTTAACGGTTGACGGAGAGCTTGAATATTATATTAGTAACTGCGGTTTATTCCCGAAAGGAATGACAAATGAGTATACTATCTTTCAGCTCGATGACAAACGCGCAGCGGGCACGGTCTGTTCTGTCGTCTGCCGGTATTTACTCGAGGGTCATCAGTATAGATCCCAATCTGACGAAAAAGGGTTGCTCCTGGGGCATATCCTTTGACAGCGCGGCAAAGCAGCGTGCGCTTTCGGTCCTCAGATCGAAAAATATCTACTTCGGCGAGGTGGTGGGCGGATGATATATCTCGATAACGCCGCGACGACCTTCCCGAAACCGGAATGTGTAATTAAAGAGGTTACGAGGTGTATGTCGGATTACTGCGGAAACCCGGGGAGAGGCTCACACCGTCTCGCGCTCGCAGCGTCCGATGCGATTTACGAGGCGCGTGAGCGCCTCTCGCGCCTTTTCGGGGCGGATGACGCCTCGGGATGCGTATTTACGCTCAACACGACTTACGCGCTGAATCTGGCTCTCAAATCGCTTGTAAACAAAGGAGACCATATACTGATTTCAGACCTCGAACACAACAGCGTCTTCAGGCAGGTATACAAATTAAAAAAGGACGGCGTCGCCGACTACAGCGTTTTCAAAACTCGCGGAACGGACAATGAGATACTTTCCGATATTTCGGCAAAGACGAGAGAGAACACGGCGATAATCATTTGCCTCATCTTGTCAAACGTATCGAGAAAGAAGCTGCCGGCGGAAAGGATCGGAAATTATTGCAAATCTCGCGGTATTATTTTCATCGCGGACGGAGCGCAAAGTGCGGGGACGGTCGAATGTGACGCCGCATCTTCGGGGATCGACGCGCTGTGCGTACCGTCGCACAAAGGTTTGTACGGACCCCAGGGGTGCGGCGCCGTATTGTTTTCCGAACGCGTCAGAGACCGGATACGTTCTGTTGTAGAGGGCGGCAGCGGATCTAATTCACTCTCTCCCGATATGCCGCGTTCCTTGCCGGACGGGCTTGAAGCTGGAACTCTCCCGACGCCCGCCGTCGTCGGTATGCGCGCCGGGATAGATTTCGTCCTTAAAACGGGCGTTTCGAATATTGCGCGGCACGAGGGCGCGCTTGCTGATCTTCTCTCGGGAGCGCTTCATTCGGACAGACGGTATACGGTATACGATTATGGTACGTCCGGCGGCGTCGTGCTTTTCAACGTAAAAGGGAAGAGCCCGTCTGACGTCGCGACGGAGCTTGATAAATACGGTATATGCGTCAGGGCGGGGTTTCACTGCGCGCCTCTCGCTCATAAGACTCTCAATACTGGCGACTCCGGCGCCGTAAGGGTCAGCTTCGGCGTTTTTAACGATGAAAAAGACGTAAAGTCCCTTCTTGACGCGCTTTGTTTGATAAAATGATGCGAAAATTAAAAGAACACGCCGCGAGGCGTGTTCTTTTTGTTATGTTAAAGATTTGCGTTGATTTTTTTGAGGGTCTTGCAAAGGCTCTCAAGCTCTTTACTGCTGATGCCTTTAAGTACGGTTTCTTCAACGAATTTGACGTTTTTGACGGCGTTTTCGTATACTGAGATCCCCTTATCTGTTATGAAAACCCTCATTGCTCTCAGATCCGTATCGTCGGGTTTACGGGTTATGTATCCGACAGCTTCCATTTTCTGAATCATAATACTGATGGTCGGAGCCTTGAAGCCGGTAAATTTGACGATATCGAGCTGTGTAACACCGTTGCGGTTGATCAGGCATTGAAGCACGAGCTTCATCCCTTTTGGTACGTTGTCTTTTCTGAAAGTGTCAAGCGTCAGATTGTTTATTTTTTTTGAGATTACTCCTATAAGTGATACGGGCTCGGAAAGTCTTACGTCGCATGTTGTAATTTCAACGTCGCGTTTGTTAGATCTTGTTTCCATACAGCTCCATTATCCTTTATTTGATTTTTATTTTATATGTTAACGAATGCTCGTTATTTGCTCCCGCGGGAATTATGAACTCTGTCTTACCGTTTTCCGCCGTGAAGGATATCTTTTTGCCTTCGCACTCAACGTCCGCAGCCTCGGCTGTGTGCAGAACTACTCTGTATTCCGGAGCGTCGCCCATGCCGCGGATCACGGGATCGGAGAGCTTATATGCGTCGCCCGTTCTCTTTTCGCGCCCGTCGTAGCTGCCTTCGCGGGTACCTACGGTGAAAGTGAGCGTATCGTTTCCGTTTAGCGTGAACTTCGTCGTTGCGTAAGCGCCGTCAAGATAGTCGTAGGTAACGCCGTCGTCCTCGTAAAGTTCAAACTCGCAGTCTTCGCCGTGATAAAGATTGATCGTATACTTGTCGTCTTTGAATTGTTCGACGTAGTCCGTCGGCTCCATCGTCGGAACGATACTGCCGCACTTGACGAAGAGAGCGCCTCCGCGACCTTCCGGTATTTTGTATTCGATAACTCTTCCGCCGTCGTAAATATCGCCGGTAAAGTAGTCGTACCATTTGCCCTCCGGGAGCGTTACCTTCATATCGAAGACGCCGACAAGGAAGCTGTCGCCGAACATATAGCAGTTTGTTACGTAATCATATTCGGGATGTCCGTCGTACATAAGCGAGAGCGAGCGCGCGATCGGAAGAGAAGTCGTCGCCGCTTTGTACGCTGTCGAATAGATGTACGGGAAGAGGGAGGAACGCAGCTTGGCGTAATAGCGTATCATATTCTCAAGCTCGTCGCCGAGGAACCACGGATAGTTCCACGTCCTCCACGCGAGTTGCTGTACCCAGGGCATAAAGAATCCGTAGTGTATGCCTTCGGGGATCGTCGCTTCCATATCCGCCGTGACGTTCGCGTGACCGGAGAGACCGTAGTTGAGCATCGCGACGACGGTGTCGTATCCGCCGCCCGTGTCTCCCGCCCAAGACGCGCAGTACTGTGCGCTTCCGGCGTACATACAGGGAGTGTAGATGATCGCACGGCGGCCGTCCGTGTAATCACGGAAGCCCTCCATCATCTGCTTGACGTAAAGCACGGGATATACGTTGTGAACTTCGTCGTCAAAGTATTTGCCGCCCCAGAGCCTGTCGGGATGGTCGTTGACCTGGAACGCGCCGTCGAGCTTGAAGGCGGAGGCGCCGTTGTCTACGAATTTCTTGAGGTGCTCAAACCACGCTTCATCCCGCTTCGTGAGCCCGTCCTGATATATCGGGCAGGCGAGGTGATCGTCGAGGATAGACGCGCCCTCAAAGGTGTATTCCTTGTTCAGTTTCTTCGCAAGCTCGCCCGCTTGACGCTCTTCCTCAAAGAGAAGGTCGTAGTTCTGGCAGAGCCAGAGGCTGAGCTTGAATCCCATCTGGCGGAGAGAATAGAAGAAGGTTTCCGGTCCGCTCTGATTCTGCGGGAGCCATCCGGGAAGATAGAATCTGTCGTCGTCAAATTTTTTGTCGAGGGATCTGTCGTAGTGGTGGCTCATCCATTGAGGCTCGAGACCGACCATATCGCAGGGAATATCTTCCTTGCGGAAAGTGCGGCAATCCCAGAGCATTTCGCGCGCGTTAGTCTGCTCGTTCAGTACGAAAGTATATCCGTAGAACGACTTCGGCATCATGAGCGGACGTCCGGCGACCCTCGCCTGAAGATCAAGAATGTCGGCGAGACGGCGGCTCTTTGCGACGAAAAGGAAGAAGTCTATCGTTCCCTTGTGGGATTTTATTATCATTTTATCCTTCTCGCTGCTTCCTATGTCGAAAGTGTGAGCGTAGGTGCAGTTGAGAAGAATTCCGTAGCCGTTGGAACTCATAATGAACGGTACCGGACCGTACGACGCGATATTTCTTATATCAAGTCTGGATACCGTGCCGCGGCGGGCGATGCTCGTTCTGCTTTCGTCGCCGAGACCGAAAAGTCGTTCGCCTTCGCTGAGTGTTGAGGTTATAGTGAATCCGCGGTTTGTGTACGGCTTTCCATCGTAACCGTCGAAGTCGAAAGTCAGGGGGTCGGCGGCTCCGGTGACGGTGAGGCTGCCGGTCGCTTTGTCGATTATAAAGCCGATACCGCAGGACGTGATCGAAAATGACGAGTCGTTTTCGGCAAAATCGGCATCCATATCACCGTAGTCTTTCAGTATATTATATCTTGAAAGAAGGCTCTCCGTGAAATCGGCGTTCTCCGCCATTCTGAATCTGAAAACGCCCTCGTCGATAACTTTCAGTTCGAATTTTCTTCCGTTTGCGCTGAGGTTGAACATATTATCTCTCCTTGTCTGTTTAGTTTTGTGAGGCGAGAGCCTGCTGAATAGCCTTTGACAGCTGATCGGCGCAAGACGTGTTTCTCATTCCGCAGGTGTTGCCGTCGAGTATTTCGACGACGCGCTCGGCATCCATACCTTCTACAAGCTTTGAGATAGCTTTGAGGTTGCCGTTGCATCCGTTTGTAAAAGCGACGTTTTTCAGTTTCCCGTCTTCGATATCGAAATTGATTTTTGAAGAGCAGGTGCCTTTCGTTTTGTATTCGTAACTCATTTTGTTTCTTCCTCCGTCTTTTCAGGGGCTGTAAAGTCTATCGTTATGCCTATTGCTTCACCGTCAACGTGAACTTTTGCGAACTCTTCCGTCACGGCCGTTGTTTTATCGTTGCTTGAATAATTTCCGTTGTAAGTCTGTCCGTTATAGGATATGGACGAATCGGAACTGATAAGCACGTCAAAGTCGGCGGAATCGGCTTCGATATCGGCGTCAACGGTGCCGGTTTTGCCCGTGAACTCAAAGCTGTGAACGTCCTTGACGTCGGCTTTCATATTCACGTTCGCAATATCGCTTGCGAAGTATTTGAAAGAGCAGTTCTCAAGATCGACCTTGCAGTCGTTTCCGTTTATCACGACCTTTGACGTCGTGGATACGTTTTTGAATACCACGTTGCCGCTGTTCATCGTCACCGTGTAATCGGTATCGCTGTCGGCTGTGGCGACCGATATATCGCCGTCGGATATCGTGAAGTTGAACACTTTGATTTTCGAGGTATCCTTGAGGTGTATCAGTATTTCCTTCGGACCGTCGGGCTTTCCGCCGAGGTTCAGTATGTTTCTCATGCCCTTGAACGTGTAGCTTCCGTCCCAGAATGAGAAAAGCGTCTGAAGGCTGACGCGCTCTTCGAATTTGACGATTTTATTGGTCGTGGAAATAGAGTAATAGTTTTCGTTGAAGTTGATAAATTCTATATACTCCGTGTCTTCGCCGGTCATGACCCTAACGTCGGCGTCAGAGGCGTCGATCTCGACTTTGGCAATGTCCTTGTCTGCGAGGTCGACGGTGTAAATATATCTGCCGTCGTCATTTTTAGGGTAGAGTTGAACACCCTGACGTTTTGCAGACACGCCGCCTATTATCATCAGTATCGCACCTATGACGACGAGGATGCCCGCTATGATCAGAAAGAGTTTCGACATTGCCTTCATTGTTCGTTGCACTCCCTTCTGACGTCGTTGAGAAATTCCTTGTATTCGGCGATTTTCTCTTTGAGTAAACGTGTAAACCGCTTCCAAAGTATCGGGACGATCCTTATCGCGAGATTGTAAAGCCCTATGCTTGACGCGAGCGTTACGGCTATGATTATCAGCGAAAGACCGATTTCGTAAATGCCCTCCGGCGTGACCGAAAACAGCGTTATAATACCGTAAATAAGTCCGGCGAGGAAACCGATGCATCCGATGACCGCGACGCCTATCAGCAACGCGACAAGAGCAGCTATGAGAACGCTGATAAGAGCGTAAACGACAAACGATGCGACAGCTATCAGTATACCGAGCGCCGCGTAGCCGATGCCCTTAGACAGCATCCAGTTGCGATAGTTTTCACGGCCGCGTTCGGTAAGCTTTACCTTTTCCGGCTTTGACGTCGCGACCGAGTCGACCTTTATTGTCGAGGCGTCGTCTTTGACCTCATCGGCGCTCGGAACCTTTTCCATGACTTTTGTCGAGCCTTTGGTTTTGATCTTGACGTCGTCGTCCTCATCGTCCTGTGCGCTCTTTGAAAACTGCCTTGCGATCGTTTTGGTATCGGCGTCGAGGGCGCTGCGTTTGTTTTGTTCGACGTTTGACCTGACGTGAGACAGATAATTTTCCGCGAGGCGCCGTACACCGTCCGCGCTTTGCATATTGTGTATTTTAATTTTATCGGAGTCGGAAAGGCTCTTTGCTATTTTAAGGGTATGTACTCGCGCACTGTCCGAGGGGAATCCGTTTGCGATCAGCGACTTTTCAAATTGGATCAAAAAAGTCTTGACCTCCATCGTTACACCTCTTTTCAAAATTCATTTAATACTTGAAAAACTTAAAATTATATTGTATTATAATAATATCAAATAAAGGAGCAAATTTCAATATGAGAATGAGAAAAAAACGCCGAAGTGCTGAAAGACTTTCCGCATTATCGTCGCTGTTCTGCCAATATATAACAGATTCCTACATAAAATGTGATAACGTTTTCGATAAAAATCAACCTATCCGCCTTGAAATCGGGTGCGGAAAAGGCGATTTTATAAAAGAATTGTCCGTTAACGATGCTGGATATAATTATTTCGCCCTTGAAAAAGTCGCGGACGTTATCGTCGTCGCGGCTGAAAAATACGCCTCGTCCCGCGGACTCGGTAAGCTCTCGCCGCACGGATTATGGACGGGACCCGACGGACATATTTATGAAGACGAGATCTGGGATATACCTCTCGGCATGAGGGGAAACGTGAGGTTTATAAACGCAGACGCGGAAAACCTTGACAAGATGTTCGAAGAGAGCAGCGTCTCCGATATTTTCGCCAACTTCAGCGACCCGTGGACCAAAAACGGACAAGCAGACAGAAGACTTACGGCTCCGCGGTTTCTCGAAACGTATTATAAGCTTTTGAAGCCGTGCGGTACGTTCAGGTTCAAAACCGATAATGTTCAATTATTCGACTATTCGCTTGAAACCGTTAAAGCCTCAAAGCTTGAACTCGGTTTTTACACCCGCGACCTTCATGCGTCTGAGAAAAACGAAGGCAACATCCAAACCGAGTACGAGAGAAACTTCTCCGCTAAAGGGATCAAAATCAATTATCTTGAAGCCGTAAAAAAAGGTTGACCGCGAGGTCAACCTTTTTTATACGTCGAGCGGCGAGAGCGCGCCGGGGTTCCCCGAAACGCGCGCAGCGGGTTTTGGGGGTTCGCGGACGAAAAGCAATGACGGCG
>CADBQA010000025.1 GCA_902796675.1 uncultured Ruminococcus sp. | reverse complement strand
TCTTCTGCTTCTCGCGCTGTTCTGTCTGTATGGCGTCCGCTCTGCGATACAGCGGGAGGCACAGAAGGTTCACCGCGAGGCTCACCCCGATTATCGCGATCCCTACCCCTCCGGTTATTCTGTACATCACCCAGTATATCATTTCCATCAGATATATGAGCGGTGTGATAACTATATTATATAGTACGGTCAGCATTGGTCTTTTCCCTTTCCGGGTGCGTTTTGAAATAATAAATCCGCGTTATTCTGAAACCGTCCGTTCGTTTTCACCAAGACGGTCTGTAATTATCTTCGCCTTCTCCGACCAGTCGTTTTCCGCCGCTCCCTTCCGGAGCAGCGCGAGATAGTCGGGATCGTCCCTTTTCGCGTACGCGTCGTCGAGATATCTTATAAATTCGTCGCGGTCGTCCGCCGCGAACACCCCGTCGCGCCCGACGCACTCGGTGATGGCGGTGGTGACTATCGGCTTTCCGAGCGCCATATATTCATAGAGCTTCAGGGGGGAGGTTGCAAGAGTTATCGGATTGATGAGGAACGGTATCGTGAGGATATCGCAAGATGCGGCGTAGTATTTAAGGACCTTGTAATTCTTTTTCCCGATGTAGTAAACGCCCGGCACACGGTCGAACTCTTCTTCGTCGAACGATGAGTCGTACTTCACGCCGATGAGTATCACGTTGTATTTCCCCGTTGCGGCGACGCGGCGCACGAGCCCGTAGTCGAACCACTTTGCGAGCGCGCCGTAATAGCACACGTTTATCTTGCCGTTGTTTATCACGTCCGAAAATTCGCGCTCCGGCACGAACGAAGGGTCAAACTCGCCGAAGAACGAAACGTCGACGCCGTTGCCGGCGAGAACGAGGTTTCCGTCTCCCCGTTTCGACACGACGTCGCGCCTCAGATCATCCGCCGTGACGACGACGGCGACGTCCTTGTTGTTCATTGCGAAGTCGTATTTTTCCGCGATGCTCGGCGGTACCTCACCGGTCCCGGTGAGCTCGGGACTTATGTGATCTATATAATCGTAAATGAATCCGAAGCCGTCCGCCATCAGACGTTCTATGTCCGGAGGCGAGAGCTTCCAGTCGGTCGAGCATACGAGAACGTACCGCGGCGCGGCTGTCTTCTTGATCTCTTCCTCAAGGATCTTCCGAAGAGGAGAGTTGTTGAAATTGAAAAGATACAGACGTTCTCCCTGCTCCCTGTAAGTCTTGACCCGGTCGGACACGGACGTCACCTCGTATAAGACAAGGCAGCCGCGCTTCGCAAGGTTCCATGCCATATGTTGCGGCCGCTGGAACATTTCGGCGTCGTAGCCGAAGCTGTTCCTGAAAAGAATTATTCTGTCATAACCGCCCGCAAGGAGAATTTTTCCGATTTCCGCACGGTATTTCTTTCTGTTAAACAGGACCGACAGACCGAGGCGGTCGAGGTAATTCGCTCTTACGTATCCGCAAAGCTTGCGGAAGAAGCCCGACGCCCCGTGCTTTTTATACGCCGCGGCGGCTTTTGAAAACACGCTCATTTTATTCCGCCGCCGCACTTTGCAAGGCGCTCTCCGAGCGCCTCCGCTTCAATCATGCAGTCCTCCATGGAGCAGTACGTCCAGGCGCCGTATCTGCCGATGCTGTACGCGCCGCTCTCCTCGAGCTTCGCCATCGTGCGTCTGACCTCGCCGTCATGCTCGGCGTCGATGTGGATGTACGCGGGATCCATAAGGATCGACACGTAGTCCTCGAGGACGAATGTGTCGTCCGTTATCCCGACGCGTCTTAGGTTTTCAAGGGTCGATTCAAGCTGCCGTTTTATTTCGCCTTCCGTGACGGCGGCGTCCTTCGGGTAGCCTATCTCGATATACATACTGAGGCGGTCGTGCCCGAGTATGTTGTCGTAGAAGCCGACGCGGTAGAAGTTTATATCCTTGTCCGGAAAATAGAGCCAGTGCTGTGAGTCGAAAGACGATTTTTTATTGAATCCGAGGTTGAAAACAAGTACCTTGTTGTAGGTCAGAACGTCCGCGAGACGGCAAAGATCCCTGTTCCCCGTCATGCGAAGAAAGACGTCGAACGGCGCCGTGTTGATCACGTTTTCGTACTCGACGTCGTCTCCGTTTGAGAGATGCGCCGTGCGGCGTTCGAGGTCGACCCTCTCTACCGTCGCTTTGAAAACGATCCTGTCGCGCCTGACCTCTTCAAGCAGCTTGTCGATGATAAATTCCGCGCCGTCCTTCGGATAGAGGAACGTGCTGTTGTAGGACGAGTTGTCGCCCTTTTTCATATTGAGGACGATGTCCTTTATATCGGCGTACGGAAAGAACCTCCCCATCGCGTTCTCATCGAGTTTTGAGAGGTCTACCGCGTAGAGCTTCTCGTTGTACGGCCGCAAGAACTTCTCCGTTATCGAGCGCCCGAACTTTCCGTAGAGCATATCGAGAAAGTTGCCGTACTTCTCCTTCTCCGTCTTGTCGAAGAGGTCGTAGAGGCAGTCGATAAACTCCTCCTTGTCAAGCTCGTGTATATTTTTCTGAAAGGGATAGTCGATAAGACGCCCCTTATAGTAAATATAAGTGCTCTTGACGCGGTCGACGAACTCGCCGGGCTTCGCGCTCTCGATAAATCTTTTTCTGAATCGGTCCGTCTTGAAGTGGAAGAAATGACCCGCATAGTCCCAGACGAAACCGTTTTTCTTTATCGTGCGGCAGTATCCGCCCGCCTCGTTCTCTTTTTCGATTATGAGATAATCGTCCGACGCGGCGGCGAGAGTAAGCCCGGATATGCCGGCGCCGATTATCAGATTTTTACACTTCAGAGTCATTGTAGCATCAGCTCCTTTTTGCCGTACGGGTCAGCCGTTTCCCCTTCCGGCCGCCTTTTTGATGAGGCTGTCGTGTTTTACGAATATACCGCGCGTCGCACGGTGGAATCTCTTCATTTTCGTCGCGACGGCCGGGTGATTTGCGATCTCCGGGTACGCGGAGAGCCTCTTTTCAAAGGCTCTGTATTCCTTACCCGACTTCATGTAATTGATCAGTATCACGTATTGCGCCGTCACCATCGGGATCACGAGTTTCTTTAATATATAATTTCTCTTCGGCTCCGTCATCGCGCCGCCGTAATAGTATTCAATAAGTTTGAAAAGCACGTTTTCGTGCTGTTTGAAGTTGCGGACGTATGAATTCTGATTTATCGACTGGTCCGCTCTGCCGATATAATATCTGTAAACGTCGAGCGGATAGTAGACCGCGCTCTTCACCGCCTCGACCGAATACGCGTCGAACTCCATGTCTATATAGTAACTGCGCTCGGTGAGTGTGAAACGGTCCTTCAGTACCTCGAGGCGGAAGGCGGCCGTCGCGAGGATCGGACCCCATTCGGGGAACGCCGTCTCGCCGCGGCAGAGCTCGTCAAAATCGTATACGACGCCGCTCTCCATCTTCTCGTAGTACCTCCTCGGCACGGTCGCGCCGTCCTCGGCGTGATACTCCGAATAGTCCGTCAGAACGACGTCCGCGCTCTCGCGGCAAAGAATACCGACGAGCCGCTCGAAATCGTCCGTGTTGACGAAGTCGTCGCCGTCGAGTATCCTGACGTATTTTCCGTGCGCGGCGCGAAGCCCCGCGTTTATCGTAGACCCGTGCCCGCCGTTTTCCTTGTCGATAACGACGACGTTTTCGCCGAATGTCCCGGCGAGAGACGCCGCCTTACTTCCCGTGTCGTCCTTCGAGCCGTCGTTCACTATTACCGTCTCGACGAGCGACGCGGACGGCGCGCTCATCACCGAGCCGACGCAGCGGTCGATATACTCCGACACGTTGTAAGCGGGGACTATTACGGTGAGGACCTTGGGTCCGCTGTTTAATTCGCTGTTAGTTTTATCCATAACGGCTCCGTATCGGTTTTGGTTCTCACGCGCCGACGAATCTCTGATAATCGTCGCAGACTTCCTTGCCGCCTATCTCCTTGACCGCGCCGTGATCGAGCCATATAACTCTCTGGCACATTTTCTTTATCTGGTCTATGGAGTGGGAGACGAAGAGGACCGTCGTGCCGCCGTTTATCATAGACATCATCTTCTCGATGCTCTTTTTTTGGAACGCGATGTCTCCGACGGAAAGGATCTCGTCGACTATAAGTATCTCCGGATCGACGATGGTCGCTATACTGAACGCAAGACGCGCCACCATACCTGACGAGAAATTCTGCACCGGAACGTCGAGAAAATCGTGAAGCTCGGAAAAATCTATTATCTCGTCGAACTTGCTGTCGATGAAATTCTTCGAGTAACCGAGAATCGAGCCGTTCAGATACACGTTCTCCTTCGCGGAGAGCTGCGCGTCAAATCCCGCGCCGAGTTCTATCATCGGGCAGACGTTGCCGTGGATCTCGACCTGCCCCTTCGTCGGCTTCATGACTCCGGCGACGATTTTGAGAAGGGTCGATTTTCCGGCTCCGTTCGAGCCGATGAAACCGACGACCTCGCCGGTCTCTATCTCAAACGAAACGTCCTTCAGCGCCCAGAACTCGTTTCTCTGCCTGTTCAGCTTTTTCTCCGCGCGCTTTTTGGGATTGAACAGATCGACGAAACCCTGCTTTATCGAAAAGTTCTTTTCGATGCCGAGGTTGAATCTCATCGAGACCTGATCGGCTTTTACCATTATATCGCTCATATCAAAAACTCCGTTTTATCAGGTGTAATAAATAAACTTGTCCTGCTTCCACTTGAAGATCGCGATGCCGGCGAGAAGAACGATCAGCGCCGACCCTCCGCAGGCGAGGAAGTACTGCCCCGACGGCAGATATCCTCCGTTCTGGTCCCCGAGGATTATCTGTCTTGCAAAATTGATGTACAGATACATCGGATTGAGCTTCATAAGAAACGCGAGCGTCGGATTGCCGATCATATTTATATCGTACATGATCGGCGTGAGGTACGTCCATATCGTCGTCACGATACCGTAAATGTATACCATATCGCGAAGGAATACCGAAACGCACGCGAGAATGAGGCTGACGCCGAGCGTGAAGAAGAAAAGACAGATATACGCGTACGGCAGGGCGAGATGGTATATATTGATGCTTAAGTTCTCATATTTCGTGCTCTCGATGAGGATGACCGCGTAAAGGGGGATCAGCGTGAGCAAGAAGTTTATCCCGACGACAAGACACTTCGACAGCGGGAAAATGTACTTCGGCATATAGACTTTGTTAATAAGCGAAAAGTTGCCGAAAACGGAGCTCATCGCAAGGTTCGACGCCTCGCTGAAATAGTTCCACATCACAAGACCGGTCATAACGTAGACGAGATAACTCTTTCCGGGCGTCGAAAACTTGAAGATGTTCTGGAAGACCGCGGACATGACGAGCATCATAAGCACCGGGTACAGCAGGCTCCAGAGAACGCCGAGCACGGATCTTTTGTACTTCAGCTTGAAGTCTCTTGAAACGAGCTGCATCAGCAAAAAGCGGTATTTGTTGAAGTTAATCATTATTTTTTTGAACATAAGATCTCCTTTTCGGCTCCCCGTCGTTAATAATTGGACATAAACCTTATAAAGACGCCTTTGGTCAGGCGGTGAAATCTAACCCTTCTCGTTCTGACCTCCGGCGCATAGTTGTAAAACGACGGATGCTTTTTCAAACGACGGTCAAACTCTCTGAACGGACCGCCGCGCCGGAAATATTCGATGCAAACGGCATACTGAGCAGCGAGCATAGGTGCTATCAGTTTAGAGGATATATATCTGCGCTTGTCCTCACTGAGAGATTCCCAGTTTTTCTCGTAGATATCTATCATTTTCATACAGATATCTTCGTGGTGCTTGTAATACTTAATATATGACGCTTTTGTCGCCGATTGGTTCGCTCTTCCGATGAGATAACGGTAAACGTCGAGATCGTAATACGTTACCGTGTCGCAAAGTACGGCGACGATGATATTGAGCTCCATATCTACGTAAAAGTGCTTTTCCGTCAGCTTGAAATCGCCCCGGCGGAGCATTTCCGTCTTATAACTCGAACAGGAGAGAATGGGTCCCCACGTCTCAAAGCCGTACGAATCGTAGCAGAGGTCGTCGAACTTGTAGCGAATACCGGGCTTGAGCCGATCATAAAGCCTCACGACCTTTCTTTTGTTCGTGAGAGCATGGTCTTCAATATAGTTGTTCAGAACGACGTCGGAATCTTCTTTTTCAAGTATTTCCACGAGCTTTGAGAACGCCTCGGAGTCTACCGTGTCGTCTCCGTCGACGACCTTGATATACTTGCCTTTCGCCTCCTCTATGCCGCGGTTGATGGTCGATCCGTGGCCGCCGTTTTCCTTGTCTATGACGCGAATCACCGACTTGCCGTCGCGCGCGTATTTTTCACGAAGCGCGTTCGCTTTCGCGAGCGTACCGTCCTTCGAGCCGTCGTTGACGATAAGCACCTCGACCTTCGACGCATTTTCGCAGTCAAGGATCGAAAAGACCGTGCCGTCAAGATATTTCTCTACGTTATAAGCGGGGATTATCACGCTGACGACCGGGTCGCCGTCGGGCGCGACGGTGCGGTCCACGGGCGCTTCTCTGTCGTCCGCCTCGTACATCGCGAGCTCCTTGCCTATCGTGTGCTCGAAATCGTACTTGCTCCTTACCGACTCGCTCTCCTTTTCGGCGACGAGCGCAAAATAGTCAGGATCGCGGTACATCTTTTCGATCACGTCCGCGTAGCTTGCCGGATTCTCGACCTCGCAAAGAACGCCGAGGTCGTGAGGGATAAACTGTCTGACGCCGGGAATGTCCGACGTCACCACGGCGCATCCGGAGGACGCCGCCTCGCAGGACGAGACCGCCTGAGAATCGAATCTCGTCGGGAAGAGCGCGATGCCGTGCGTCTCGTGTACGCGGCGTATCTCCTCGTGAGAGAGAAATCTCTTGTGAATATGAACGTTGGGGTAACGCATGACGGGCTCGAGGATCACGGAGTGAAGCGAGCCGTCGCCGTAGATGTCGAACTCGAGATCGGAGAAGAAGTCGCGCCTCGAGAGATCCTCGATTATTCTGACCACCGTGTCGAGCGAGTAGGAATTGATGTCGTCGAACTTTCTGAGGACGTATATTTTTTTGCGAAGCTCGGGGTCCTTCTTCTGATATGAGAAGAGGTCCGTGTCTATGAGGCAGGGGATGACGTCGGAGTTCTCGAACTTTATTCCGAGAAGCTCCTCGCATCTCGACCTCGTCCAGGGAGTCACGAAGATCCATTTCGCGTTTTTTATGTGATTGTACTTGTTTATGAAGAAATCTTTTTCTTCAAAAAGGGCTCTCAGCTCGTCCGTCACCTCGGCGGGAGGACCGAAGTACGGGCTGACGATCTTCGTCCAGTCGCGGTAGAGCGTCTCCGCGCCGTGCAGGTAAAAATAGAGTTTCGTATCCGATACGTCAACCGACTCGAGCAGATTAGCGTATCTGTTGTCGAAGAAGTGTATGAGTATCCTCTTGTATTTTTTCGTTAAGAGAAGCTCTCTTAGGTAATTGAACCCGGCGCGGACAACTCTCACGCCTTCAAACTCGTAGGTCTGCTCGGACAGCGTTTCCCCGATCGAGGCAACATCAACCTTCATTCCGGTTTCGAAATACGAACGGACGCGGGTGTGAACGAACGCGCAGTTGTACTTGTTGTCCTCCGACGGGTAACCGGGAGTGACGACGAGGGTATCGGAGGTCATGCCCTCGAACAGATCAATCCGCTTTTTCTCTATCAAATCGATCTCACTGATAATACACTCCGAATTCTCGGGTACGTAAAGCACCATGAAATAGTATTTCAGATCTATCGTGGACATATTGCCGACAGAACCGAGAACGCACGTAGCGTACACCGCCCTTCTGCGGTTCATGATTTTCAAAAGCGGCGCGTTGCCTTTTATTACCGTTCCCTTGAAGCTGTAGTAAACCGACCCTTCCGGCTTCGCCTTGAAAACACGCGGATATATCATCACGGTGTGCGAAGGGGAGTTGTTGATTATATGAAGGCCGTCTTTTTCGACCGTTACCTCCGCGCTTCCGAGAAGCCACTTTCTCTTTGTCAAAGTCATTCGCTTTGCTCCTTAAAATGAAATATGCAGCGTAAAACGCGCGCCGCTCGGGCGCCTTATACTTATAGTCAGACATAATATTATAACATATAAAAAAATAAAATACAATACTTAGAAGACGATTTGGAAAAAACGGCGTTTCAAGATCCTCCCGCGGTTGACACGCCCCGCTCTTTATGATAAACTAAAACTTGCAAAGATTATAAACGGGAGACTGCCGATTATGACGACGTTCACACAAAATACCGTAAAGATGCGCGGCGCGGATATGAGAGGATACTCCTCCCTCCCCGCGCTCTCGAATATAACGTACTGGCACATGAACGGTAACACGAATCTGCCCGAGGAGGACGGTCTTTTCATCGGATACGGGCACGTTCCGTGCGCCTTTCCGTACCGTATGCAGGATATGTACACGAGGGAGCTGTCGGAGCGGGACGTCAAGACCGTCGTGCTTGAAAACGAGCACCTCAGGGCGACCTTCTTCCCCGAGTGGGGCGGCAAGCTTGCGAGCCTCTTCGACAAGGACGCCGGACGCGAGCTCCTCTACGTCAACCCGGTCATCCGCCCGTGCAACCTCGCGATAAGAAACGCGTGGACCTCCGGCGGCGTCGAGTGGAACTGCGGCATTTTCGGTCACAACCCGCACACCTGCGAGCAGATATTTACGGCAAAGACCTCGCTCGACGACGGCACGCCCGTGCTCCGTATGTACGAATTTGAAAGGATCCGCCGCGTCGTGAAGCAGATGGACTTCTTCCTCCCCGAGGGAAGCCGCCTGCTCTTCGCGAGAATGAGGATAATAAACCCCCACTACGACGTGACGCCGATGTACTGGTGGAGCAATATCGCACTCCCCGAAACTCCCGGATGCCGCGTGATAGTCAACGGCGACGGCGCGTACGTGCGCGAGAACAACATCTCCCTCGTCACGATACCCGTCCACGACGGCTTCGACGGCACGCGCCCGCAGGACATCCCGAACTCGATGGACCACTTTTATAAAATCCCCGAGCGCGCGAGAAAGTTCGAGGCGCAGCTCGGCGCCGACGGTTACGGACTTATCCAGACCTCGACCTACAGACTCCGCGGAAGAAAACTCTTCGCGTGGGGCAACGGCCCCGGCGGCGACAGATGGCAGGAATACCTGACCGAGGACGGGTCTTTAGACAGATATACCGAGATCCAGGCGGGGCTCGCCTCGTCGCAGTACGAGTGCATCCCGATGCCGCCGAAGACGACGTGGGAGTGGCTCGAGGCGTATGGCGCCATGAGCGCCGACCCCTCCGCCGTCCACGGCGACGACTGGAGCGCCGCGAAGCGCGACGTCGCGGAAAGACTTGACAGAATGATAACCGAGGACGCGCTCGAGGATATGCTCGATGAAACCCGTCCCATGGCAAAAAAAGAAGCCGCCGAGACCCTTCTTCCCGGCTCCGGCTGGTGCGCGCTTGAAAATATGAGACGCGCAAAGGCTAACGAGCGGCTGATCGCTCCCCACCTCGACTTCGGCGCTCCGCAGGACGAGCAGGCGGATTGGGTGAGGCTCCTTGAAAACGGCACGATGGGCGAACATTCCCCCGAGGACGTGCCGGTCTCCTGGATGAATCAGAGCGAGTTCGTAAAACTTATGGAGGACGCCGTAAAGGGACCTGACGCCGAAAACTGGTACACCTGGCTCGAGCTCGGCGCGGCTTACTGCACGATGGGCTACGCGAAGCTGCAGGCGGCTTACGACTGCTTTGAAAGGTCCTACTCTCTGAAGCCCTCCGCGTGGGCGATGTACTGCTTCTCCATCGTCGCCAAGATCTGCGGCAACCTCCGCGATTCAGCCGAAAAGGCGATGAAGGCGTCGCTGATGCTGCCACGCGACGAATCCCTCGCAAAGGAGGCGATGGCGTCGCTCGCCGCCGCCGAAATGTACGGAGAGATCGACGCTCTCGCGGAAAAACTTTCCCCGGAACTCCTCAGCGTCGGCAGAATACGCCTCTATATGATAATTGCGAACATCAAGCTCGGAAAACTCGAAGAGGCGGAGGCGGTCCTCATGGAGAACGGCGGTCTCGTCGTCGCGGACATCAGAGAAGGCGAGAACATCATCACGAACATATATCTCGACCTCGAAGAAGCAAAGGCGAAGCGCGACGGACGGGACTTCGACCGCGCCGCTTGCGACGTCCCCGCGATATTCGACTACCGCGTGTCACAGAGAAGAAAGAAAAAAACCGTATAATAAAAAACGGGACGCTTCGTATGAAGCGTCCCGTTTTTATTGATCCGGATCAAAATCTGACGTAATTGCCGTCCTCATCCTGAACATACTCGACCTGCTCGACAAAGTTGCCGTCCGCGTCGTAGACGTACTCGAGATATCCGTACATCTCGCCCTCGGGAGAGTAGCTCGACTCTCGGCTTATCGTGCCGTTTTCGTTGTAGTCGAAAAGCACGTAGGACGACATAACGCCGGAGCCCTTTCTGTATGTTTCCTTCGACGGTTTTCCGTCTTCGTTGTACTCGTACTCCGTGATCAGCTTGAGCACGTTTTGGGAGTCGATCGAGGATTCTTTAATAAGAAGGCCGGTGTCTCCGTACTCGTAAAGGTAGCCCTCGATAAGCTCGCCGTCAGGTCCGTAAACGTAGATGCTCTCGGCGGCGCTCATTCTGTTGTATCTCGTGACCGTTCGCTGCTCGACGCCCTCGTCGTTGTAATCGTATTTTTCAACGACGTAGTGGTCGGGCTCCTCCCCGGACAGAAACGTATAGCTTGAAACCGTCGTCGGCTTCCCGTCTTCATTGTAATCCGTACGGTCGACCGTACGTCCCGCGAAGTCGTAGCTCTCCTCGTATCTGAGTATACCGTTCGCGTCGTATGCCTTCGCGCCGACGGTCTTTCCGGCGTCGTCCTTTATTTCCTCGACCGTGAGCCCGTCGCGCCCGCTCTCGGATTCGCTCTCCGGAACGGTGACGGCGGTGTCCGTGTTTCCCTTTTCGCTCTCCGTCTTCTCACCCTCGCCGCCGCACGACGCAAGCGACGCGGCAACGATCACCGCCGCAATTATCAAAACGATTATTTTTTTCATTCTTTGACCTTTCTTTTTTGCCTTCGTTTATCTGCTCTTCACTATCGCGTCGAGTACGTCGCCGGTGCATGGAGGGGCGAAGGCGAGGTGTTCGCTCGCGTTTTCAACCGTTATGGATGACATAGCGAAGCATTTTTCATAGTAGCCGGGATTGCAGATCATATAGATCATCCCCGTGTAAGACTCGCAGCCGTAAAACGTCTTTATCAGGTCGTCCACCTTCTCGGGAATATAGATCGCGCCGTCCGAGCCGCCCTTTGTAAGCGCGGTACAACCGGAAAAGGTCTGATTCATATATACGAGACTCGTGTGCTTGTAGCTTATGACCGGCGCCACCGTCAGCGACGCGCAGTTCTGGAACGCGCCGTTCATATTTACGACGCCCGTCGGTATCTTCACCGCCGAGACGTCCGTCAGCGACGCGCATCCCACAAAGGCGTGGTCGAGGCTGACTACCGTGTCCGGTATCTTCGGTATCTCCGTCATGGCGCGGCATACGTCGAACGTGTGGGAAAGCGACGTCACGGGCGCGCCGTCGATCTCGTGGAGTATCTCGCCGTATACCGTCTTAGTGTTGTCCTTAGCCCTGACGCCCCATCCGGCGCCGCTGTCCGCCCAGGTGAACGAGGTGTACTCCTTCGCAAAGCGGTATTCGTAGTCGCCGTAGTCGTAAATATCGCCGGCCTCCGGCGCCGCCGGGAAGTCCGCGCCCGCTTTAAGCGTCTCTCCGCTCAAAGCCATTTTATATGTCGCGCCCTCCGGAATTTTAGGTGCCGCAGGCGTCGGCGCCCCCGTCGTCTCCTTGACCGTCGCCGATTCCGTCACGCTCTCGCTCATATGGCTCTCCGTCTCGGTCACCGTCGCGCTCTCGCGCTTCGTCTCCGTGCGCGACTCGCTCTCGGTCACCGTCGTGACGGGCGGCGCAGTATCCGTTATGACGTGGTAAACGGGCTCGGTTTCGCTCTCCGTCTCCGTCTCGGTCGTCTCCGTCGTGACCGCGCTCTCGCTCTCCGTCTCCGTGCGCGACTCGCTCTCGGTTACCGTCTTGGAAGCGGTCTCGGACTCCGTCGCGGTCTTTGCCACCTCGTCTTTTTTTCCGCCGGCGACAATAAGCGCCGCGACCGCGGCGATTATCACGACCGCCGACGCGACAGCGGCTATGATTATCTTCACGCGGCGAGGTATCGCCGCCTCTTTTATCTCCTCAGCCTGACTCTCACCGCCTGGCGTCCCGCGTTTTTCTTCGTCCATATATAAATACCCTCGTCGAGTAAGTAACTCTTAATAATCTATCTGCGTATATTATATACCATCCCCCGCGCTTTTTCAATATCTTGGGAAAAATTGATAAGAAAATACAAAATACGCCACGTCCGCCTGTTTTTGTAAAAAACGCGACCCCTTCGGGTCGCGTATATCACATTGCGGCGCCGCCGCAATATATCATTTGAGCGATGAGGCGGCGAGCAAGATTCGCCGAGCGCCGCCCTATCTTTTCTCCTTAGTAAAATAAAACACGCGACCCCTTAGGGTCGCGTATATCACATTGCGGCTCCGCCGCAATATATCACACGGCGAAGCCGTATATCACAAATCCGCATAGCGGATTTATATCACTGCAAGCCGCAGTCTTGCCGCGGCTTGCCTTATTGTCCGCCGTGCCGTGTAACGCCGCAATACAAACCCTGCTTACGCAAGGCGGAACCATCGCCGCCGCGCTTCGGGCTACCAGCGTCCGCGCACCGCGTCGCATAAGGAGGCGGTACGCGGGAGGTCTGCACACCCGCGCGATGCTCAAGTTCCTTTATTTTGATGTGGGTTTTAATGAGGCGTTATCACGAACAAAGCAGACAGCGTAACTTATTCCTCACCGTTCTCGTCGTAGTCGAGATCGTTGAAACTGTCGTCGAAGATATCCGCTATGCGGTCAAACTCGTCGTCGTCCTCGATGGTCGCGAGGTAGACGTCGCCGTTTTCATCTTCTTCGCGGCGGAAAATCACGTATTCGCCGTTCTGCTTGGACTCGTCCGCGGGAACGAGCGCGTTGTAGGTGACGCCGTTCTCCATGTACTTGCCTATAAGCTCGAACTCTTCTTCTTTTCCGTCCTCGTCTACGAGTGTGTATATTTCCGATTCAAAATATTCTTCTTCAAGGTTTTTTTCGTCAGCCATTATTCAGCCCTCCTGTATGATTATATTGTAACCGCGCCGAATATATTTGTCAAGTGGTATTTTTATCTGCGTATCTTCGCGAGAGTCTTCACGCCGCGCGACAGAACGTCGCAAAAGAAATCGACTTCCTCTTTCGTGTTCAGGTGCGAAAGACTGATGCGAAGCGACGAGTCGACGTCCTCCTCCGAGAGCCCGAAGGCGAGGAGCGCCGCGCTGAGATTCTTCGCTCTCGTCGAGCAGGCGGAGCTTTTGGAGACGCAGATCCCCTCTCCCGACAGATAGCTCATCAGCGTTTCGCTCTTGATGCCGCGCACGGTTATATTCAGTATGTTCGGGAGCCTTACGGCAGGGAGGTTGAGGCGGACGCCGTCGACGTCCCCTATCTTTTCCTCGGCGTAGCGTCCTATCTCTTCGCTCTTCGCTATCCTCTCCGCAAGCTCCTTCGCCCCGAGCGCGGCAGCGGCGCCGAAGCCCGCGATGGCGGGGACCGCCTCCGTACCGGAGCGGAAGCCCTCCTCCTGATGCCCGCCGTAGGTGACACCGACTATTTTTTTAGCCTTTATCACCTCGGGTGAGACGTAGAGCGCGCCCGCGCCCTTGCAGGAGAAGATCTTGTGCGCGCTGACGGATATCATATCCGCGCCGAGGTCGACGGGCGATATTTTCATCTTCATATACGCCTGGACGCAGTCCGTGTGGAAGACGGCGCCGGGCGATCTCGCTTTGATTATTTTCGACGCCGCCTTCACGTCGTACACGGCGCCCGTCTCGTTGTTGACCTTCATAACCGACGCCGCAATGACGTCGCCGCCGACGTTTTTTTCGAGCGCGTCGAGGTCGAGCGCGCCGCCCTTCGTCGGGATCCTGTAAATATTAAACCCTTCGGCTTCAAGCCGCGCCGCCGCGACCTCGACCGAGGCGTGCTCGCCGTCGCTTATGACCACCGTACCGCGCGAGGAGCCCTTCAGCGGACGCTCCTTCGAGCGGACGCAGCCCATTAAGGCGAGGTTGTTCGCCTCGGTGCCGCCGGAGGTGAATAATATCTTTCCGCCGGACAGACGGCGTACTCCCATTGACGAGGCGACGGCGTCCTTCGCGCCGTCAAGTATTCTTCTCGCGGCGACTCCCGCCGCGTGAGCGGAGGACGGGTTGCCCCAGCTCTCCCTCAGCGCCGCGTTTATCGCGTCGAGCGCCGCGCCGCAGGGCGCGGTCGTCGCGCTGTTGTCAAAATAAATCATATCTTTTCGTATTCTGTCAGTTGAACTTGAAAACGTCGAGCATCTTTTGAACGTCGGCAAGGTGACTGTCGTAGATCTCGGGCGACGACGTGTATGTGAAAACGTATACCTCGGGCAGGCTCAGCGCCTTTTGTCTTATCGCGGCGACCTGCATGAACTTGAACGTCACCGCCTCCTCGCCGTGCTTCAGCGTGCCGACGAAGACGACCTTCTCGGCGCTCTCGCCGTCAAGGGTCGTCGCCTCGCGGCTTATGACCTCGAAATCATCGTAGACCGTCTCAAAATCCTTCTCGAAGCTCGACCACCAGTCGGCGACGGAGGCGTCGGAGTTCTCAAGGGAAAACGTCATGACGCTGACGCTCGACGTGTCGGTGCGCGAATAATAAGCCGTCGCGGCGCCGGACGAAACGTCGCTCTGCCACGTTTCGGGAACGTAGAAGATATAGGGCGCGTCGGGGTTGGACTGCACCTTCATGCCGGACGGTATCCCGTCCTCGCTCTGTCCGCAGGAGACGAGCGCGGCGCAGATCATAAATATCGCCGCTATAAGTGATATAACCTTTTTCATATTACACCTCACGGGCAAAAAGCCCCGTCATTATTTTCTCGATTTCAGTATAGGTCTCGGCGTGGTTTATCCTGTCGCGCACCTCGGGCGCGCCGCGCATCCCCTTTATGAAGTGCGCCGCTCTCCCGCGCGCCTCGCGGACGCCGACGTACTCGCCTTTGAGCTCGATCACGCCGCGTATCAGCGCGAGCGCGGTCGTGACCCTCTCGCGCCCGGAAGGCGGCGTGAAGGGTCTTCCCTCGCGAACGCATTTTATCTCTTCAAACACCCACGGATTCCCGAGCGCCTCGCGCCCTATCATCACGCCGTCGCAGCCGGTCGAACGCATAAGTTCAAACGCCCCCTCGGCGCACGTCACGTCGCCGTTGCCGACGACGGGGACCTCGGGTATCGCTTCCTTTACCCGCCGTATAACTTCCGGGGCGGCGAAGGGACGGTACATCTGCTCCCTCGTCCTCGCGTGTACGGTCACGGCGTCCGCTCCGGCTTCCGCCAGGGCGTATGCGAACTCGGGCGCGTTTATATGCTCCGCGTCCCATCCCGCTCTTATTTTCACCGTGAGCGGAACCCCGTATTCTCTTGTAATTTTCGCCGTCTCGCGAACTATCGCCGAGGCTGTCTTTTCGTCCCTCATCAGCGCCGAACCGTCGCCGCTCGTGACGATCTTTTTCACCGGACAGCCCATGTTTATATCTATCGCCGCCACGGGCGAGAGGAACGAAGCGCCGGAGAGTTTTCCCGATAAGATCATATCCGCCGCCCTCGCGACGACCTCCGGCTCGTGCCCGAAGAGCTGTACCGCCGTGACCTCTCCCTCGCCGACGGAGGCGAGCGCCCCGGTCTTCACGTCGCCGTAACAGACGGCCCTCGCCGAGACCATCTCCGTCACCGCGCCGTCCGCGCCGAGCGAGCGGCAAAGGCGCCTCATCGGTATATCGGTGTCCCCCGCCATCGGGGCGAGGAACGCTTTGTTCTTGAAATCCATTCTTACTCCCTCACGGGAAACTTTATATCATAAGGATAGCACAATTACCTGTTCATTTCAAGTGAAAAGCGAGAAAAGCTCGTATTTTCGCTTTTCCCGCTTTGTATTATTCGAGTTCGAACGCGCCCGTGTAAAGCTTGTAGTAGACTCCCTTTTCGGCGATGAGATCGTCGTGAGTTCCGCGCTCGATGATCCTGCCGTGGTCGAGGACCATTATGACGTCGGAGTTCATAACGGTGGAGAGGCGGTGGGCTATCACGAAGACCGTTCTGCCCTCCATCAGCTTATCCATACCGCGCTGAACTATCGCCTCGGTCCTCGTGTCGATCGAACTCGTCGCCTCGTCAAGTATCATGACGGGCGGGTCGGCGACCGCCGCGCGGGCGATGGAGATGAGCTGTCTTTGCCCCTGCGAGAGGTTCGCGCCGTTGGACGTGAGCATCGTGTCATACCCTTCCGGGAGTCTCACGATGAAGTCGTCGGCGCCCGAAAGGCGCGCAGCCTCCACGCACTCCTCGTCCGTCGCGTCGAGCTTGCCGTACCTGATGTTGTCCATGACGGTGCCCGTGAAGAGGTTCGTGTCCTGAAGGACTATACCGAGCGAACGGCGAAGGTCCGCCTTCTTTATCTTGTTGATGTTGATGCCGTCGTAGCGTATCTTGCCGTCGGCGATATCGTAAAATCTGTTTATAAGGTTGGTGATGGTCGTCTTGCCCGCGCCCGTCGCGCCGACGAACGCCACCTTCTGACCGGGCTCGGCGAAGAGCGTGATGTCGTGAAGGACCGTCTTGCCCTCGACGTAGGCGAAGTCCACGTCCGTCATTCTGACGTCTCCGCGAAGGGGCGTGTAGGTGACGCTTCCGTCGCGGTGCGGATGCTTCCACGCCCAGTGACCCGTGTGGCGCTCACATTCCGTGACAGCGCCATCCTCCGATATTTCGGCGTTGACGAGCGTGACGTAACCGTCGTCGGTCTCCGGGCTCTCATCGATGAGGGAGTAAACGCGCTTCGCGCCCGCCATCGCCATTACGACGGAGTTTATCTGCTGGGAGACCTGGTTGATGTTGCCCGTGAACTGCTTCGTCATCGAAAGGAACGTGACGATTATGCTGACGGAGATCGGAGCGGCGCCCTTGAAGATGCTCTGGATGCTTATATTGCTCACTCCTCCGACGAGAAGGAGGCATCCGGTGATGGCGGCGATGACGTATATCACGTTGCCGATGTTCATGATTATCGGTCCGAGCATATTCGCTCTCGAGTTTGCCTTGTAGCTCTCCTCGAAGAGCCTGTCGTTCAGCTCGTCATATCCCTCGAGGCATTTGTCCTCGCGGCAGAACACCTTTACGACCTTCTGACCGTTCATCATCTCCTGGATGTAGCCCTCGGCGCGGCCGACGGTCTTCTGGAGGCTGATGAAGTATCTCGCGGAGCCGCCCCCGAGCTTGCCGGAGACGAATATCATCGCGACGACGCCCGCGACTATCAGCGCGGTCAGCGGTATGCTGTAATAGAGCATTATCCCGAAGACGGAGACGACGATGATCCCCGCTCTGACGAGAGTCGGGAAAGACTGGCCGACGAGCTGGCGGAGCGTGTCGATATCGTTCGTGTAGTACGACATTATATCGCCGTGCTTGTGCGTGTCGAAATATTTAATGGGAAGGTCCTGCATCCCGTCGAACATCGACTTTCTCATTTTGTCGAGGAAGCCCTGCGTGACTATCGCCGCGAGCTGGGTCTCGATCGTGACCGCGACTATCGACAGAACGTAGAAACCTATGAGTATCAGCACTTTCGGGACGATGTCGCCCTTCGCTATCTCCCACGGGACGTTCTGCTTGAGGCTTTGGTCTATCGAATTCGTGACCTGCTGAAGGAATATCGCCGGGAGCGCGGAGACTATCGCCGAGAAGACGATGCCGGCGGCGGCGAGAGGCGCCATTACGGGGTAGAAGGAGAAGAGGTCCTTCAGTACGCGGCGCAGTATTTTCATATCGAGGCCGGGACGGCGGCGCACTCCGTCACTTTTCTTCATCGAAGTCACCCCCTCTCGTCTGCTGCGAATAGATCTCGCGGTAGATATCGCTCGACGACATCAGCTCGTCGTGAGTCCCGGCGGCGACGATGCTGCCCTTGTCCATAACGAGGATAAGGTCGGCGTCCTCGACGGAGGCGACTCGCTGAGCTATGATGATTTTCGTGGTTTCGGGAATATATTTCTTGAATCCGCGGCGGATCAGCGCGTCGGTCTTCGTGTCGACCGCCGACGTCGAGTCGTCGAGGATAAGTATTTTAGGCTTCTTGAGCAGAGCGCGAGCTATGCAAAGACGCTGCTTCTGCCCGCCGGAGACGTTCGTGCCTCCCTGCTCGATGTAGGTGTCGTACCCGTCCGGGAACGACGTTACGAACTCGTCCGCCTGCGCGAGACGGCAAGCCTCGACGAGCTCCTCGTCGCTCGCCCCCTCGTTGCCCCAGCGGAGATTTTCCTTGATCGTGCCGGAGAAGAGAAGGTTCTTCTGAAGCACCATGGAAACGGAATCGCGAAGCTCCCTCAGACCGTAGCGTCTGACGTCGACGCCGCCGACCTTCACCGTGCCCGTCGTCGCGTCGTAAAGGCGCGGGATGAGCTGAACGAGCGTCGTCTTTCCGGCTCCGGTCCCGCCGAGGATGCCGACCGTCATTCCGCTCTTTATGTGGAGGTCGACGTTCGAGAGCGCGTCGAGCTTGCCCTCCGCGTTATACTTGAACGAAACTCCCTCGAAATCTATCGAGCCGTCGGCGATCTCCCGAAGGGCGTCTTCCGGCTCCGCGAGGTCCGGCTCCTCCTCGAGGACTTCGCGTATCCTCTTCGCCGACTCGGTCGAGATCGTGATTATGACGTAGATCATCGAGAGCATCATAAGGGACATCAGCACCTGCATACCGTACGTGAGAAGCGCCGAGAGATGACCGATGTTGACGCCGCCTATCTTGTTGATCGCAAGATACGAGCCCATAAGCAGGATGAACGCCATATTGAAATACATACAGAAGTTCATAAGAGGCGTGTTCACCGCGACGATACGCTCCGCTTTCGTGAAGTCGTCGCGTATCGAATCGGCGGCGGCGCCGAACTTCTCTTTTTCATACTCCTCGCGAGAGAAACCCTTGACGACTCTCATCGCGCGGACGTTTTCCTCGATAGACTCGTTCAGCTTGTCGTATCTTCTGAAAACGCGGTGGAAAGCGGGCATCGCTTTCTTTCCGACGAGGAAAAGACCGACGGCGAGAACGGGTATGACGACCACGAACGTCGCCGCGAGAACGCCGCCCATCGTCGCCGCCATTATGACGGAGAAAATGAGCATGAGCGGGCTTCTGACCGCAGTCCTGATTATCATCATATAAGACATCTGCACGTTCCCGACGTCCGTCGTCATACGTGTGACGAGGCTGGACGAGGAGAACTTGTCGATGTTCGAGAACGAGAATTTCTGCACCTTCGCGAACATATCGTGCCTGAGGTTTCTCGCAAAGCCGGACGCCGACTTCGACGCCGTAAAGCCCGCAAGACCTCCGCAGGTCAGCGACGCTATCGCCATCACGACGAGGATAAGCCCCGTCACGAGGATGTCGCCCATCTCGAGGTCCGCGCCCTTTTGCTGGATCGTGTTTATAAGTCTGTTTGCCGTGATGTACGGGATGAGGCACTCGATGACCGCCTCTCCCACCATAAGGAGCAGCGTCAGTATCGACGACGCCTTGAATTCGCGGACGCTCTTTGCGAGCAGCTTTATCGTTTTCACTTGCGTCCGTCCCCTTTCAGTTCGTTTTGTTTATATCCATAATTCATAAATCGGTTAATGCTTCAATACGTTCCTCTGACAGTCTCGCCGGCGAGGAGGCGTTCCGTGTCCGACTCGATGCGTCTTACGACGTCGTTCAGTATGCAGAAATCGAATCTGCCGTTGACCGAGATCGCGCAGCGTCTCGTCGAGTATCGGTAAAAATTGAATTCGTACTCGTATCCTCCCGTCGTGACGCAGGTAATCGTCATCGTGAGGTTGGCGTCATTCGCGAGGAAATCGTCCATCGGGACTCCCTCCGACGCCTCGGCGGGGAGATAATCGACTATCGCCGGGGAAATGATGTCGCTGTAATAGTGTCTGAAATTCAGAACGTCCGAGTCTGTTTTGAACGCGCGCCCGCTGTCCGTCACGACCTGGAGCACCGCTTTACCGGTCTCCGACACCGAGTGACCGAGGCGGAAGGTCTCGTTGACGTTCGCCGACCTGACCGTTATCGAATCGACGGACGTGATATTCACTCTGTAAACGTACGGCGAGACCCATTCAAGAAGATCGTAACCGAGGTACGGCAGATTCTTCTTCGAGATCTTCGTTATGATGTCGCCGTAGATGCCGGACGCGACGTAGTAATTTTCCTCGTCGGCTTCCGACGCTATAAAGTAAAATCTCTTGCCGCCGTAGTCGAAGGAGACCGTATAGTCCGGCTCCGTCAGCCCGCACTCCTCAAGGTCGCGCTCCGTCGCGCCGAGGCGGTAGGTCTCGTCGCCGACGAGGGAGACGTAGCTCATTATCGCTCTGAGGTAGACCTCGGAGTCCGGCGTGTAGGGCGCGGGATAAGTGAGTATGTTCTCGACGAGAGCCTCGGGATTGCTCTGACGCTCCTTATCCACCTTGCCGACGGAGATGAATTTCTCCCGCCCGCGGTATATCGTGAAATTGTCGACGGTATAATAGTCGTTTTTATCGACGCCGAACATAATGTAAGGCGTGACGAACGCCTCGACCGGCTTCAGCACCGTGTCGGCGAGAGACGTATCGAGGACGTAGACGCTCCGTCTCCCGGCGAAGGAGCAGTAATAACCGCCGCCCGTCAGAAGAGGGCGCCCGACGTATACCTTGTATTTTTTGCCTTCCCTGTCCGTAACGGTCCATGACGCCGAAGGCTTGTCAAGACCGTACTCGGCGAGCTTTTCGTCCGACGCATCCGCCGTTACCCTTGTCTTGGAAAGAGGCGCGCCGCAGGTCGCGACAAGAGAGGCTACCTTCGCCTCGTCGAGCGCGACATTCTCGTGACCCTCGGCGCGAAAATATCCGTCCGCGGTGTTGACGAGCGTAAACGTCCCGCTCTCGTTCTCGATCTCGACCGACGCCATATCTTCGCGGTCAAGGTGAGAGTACATATAAAACCGGTCCTTGCCGCCTATCTCCTCACCCTCGAGGGTCTCCGGCGCGTCCGGCGCGACCGCGGTCTTGCTCTCGACGTAAGGCTTCACGAGAACGAAGTAAAGAACGGCGAGGACAATGATCGTCAGCGCGACGGCGGCGATCTTTATGATCTGTTTTTTCGTCATGATCTTCGTCTCCGGCGGCAGACCACGGCGCCGGCGACGGCGACGCAGGCGGGGATGGCGACGGCGAATATCGCCGTCCATGTGTTCGTTTGCGACGTCGTGATATCAAGCGTCGTGTCGTCAAACACTTTGATATCTATATCCGCGACTATCTTCTCACGTCCGGTGAGTCTCACCGTGTTCACGAGGATGTCGCTGTTGGCGTATGAATTTGAATTGAGATATTTATCGTCGAGGAATGACGGCGAGCCGCAGACCGTGAGGTATGAGTAGATATAGTCGTTGTCCTTCACGTTTTCGCGGCGGGTTATCGTCATAAGAGGCATTCTGCCGCCCTCCGACGTCGCGCCGTCCTTCATAACGCCGGCGGAGGCGTGGGAGTATAGCGCCGCGCTCGTCTGGTAGACGCCGTTCAGCGTCGTTTCCGTCTCAAAGAGCGTGTCGAGCGGCATGCAGTCCGGCACTATCGTCCTCGGCATGGAGTCGAGGTCCGATATCGCGCTGTAAAGGCTGGCGCCGAGGGTGTTCGCAGTCTCGTAGTCGGCGACGAGAGTCTTTCCGTCGACCGTCAGCGTGTGGAGGTCGTCGACGACGGTCTCGCCGGGACGGAGCGCGACTCCCCACTCGAGAAGCATCTCGGAGAGGTTTTTAAGGTTGCCCGCCCTCTCGGCGGACGAGAAGACCATGACCGTCCCGAAATCGTCGAGGAAAGCGGAGAGACGGTCAATCTCGTTTCCGCTCGCGCCCGCCTCAACTCCCGCGAAGTCGTAGAGCGGATCGTTGACGACGATGATCCTGACGTCGGGCGCGATCTCTTCCTCCGAAAGGTTTATCGTCCCGACCTCAAAGCCCGCGCTCTCGCAGACCGTCTTGAGGGCTGTGCCTTCGATACCGCGCTCGCCGTGACCTGTCGTGAAGAGTATCTTCGGCATCTCGGCGGACGTCACCTGGAGTATCGCGGCGGCGAACTTCGCCTCGCCGTTGTAGCCCCAGATGTAAGTTCGGTTCTCGTCCCAGACGAAGAACGCGTCGGACGAGAAGAGGCGGAACTCGCCGCCCGACTCGACGATACAGGACGTCGTGTAGATATTAGACGCGGCGGTGTTGTAATAATATTCAAAGAACGCCGGATTCTCCACAACGTCGACGCACTTGACGTGTATGTTGTCAAACTCGCGCTCGAGCTCGCGCGCCGTCGTGTAGATGTACTTCATATATTCGTTGGTGCCGTCTCCGCTGACGAGCGCGTCCTCGTCCTTAGCAAAGAGGATATTGACCTCGGCGTCGACGGGCTCGAGAATTTCCTTCGTAGCGTCGGACAGCGTGTAAACACCCTCCTTCGTCATATCGAAATACCACATTCCGGCGCCCGCCGCGGCTGAGATCGCGGCGTTGATAAGTATCACAAGCGCTATCACCGCCGCCGTAAAGACGACGGCGAGCGTGCCGTTCTTGAATTTTTTAGATTTGAAAAATCCCATATCCGCCTCCTTACGCGTAGCGGCGACGCTCGATCGAGCGCACCGTCAGGAAGAGGAAGACCGCGGCGACGCTGACGTAGTAGACCGCGGAGGCGACGTCGAAAAGACCGTAGGTGAAATACGAAAAACGCGAGTAGATCGAGATCCAACCGATGACGGTCTTGAGAAGGCCGGATTTGAGATAGCTCCCGACAAGCCCCACCGCGAGGAAAAAGGCGAGAGTACCGATGGTCCCGAGCGCGGCGACGAACTGATTCTGCGTGAGGGTCGATACGAAAAGACCCACCGCTATGAAGCAGGCGGCGATAAGTATCATACCGATGAAGCAGCCGGCAACTCTGCCGAGGTTGACTTCTCCGTACGCCGACAGAGGTATGAGATACAGCGCCGTGACGCCCATCGTTATCATAAACATCGTAAAGCAGGCGAGAAATTTCGCCGCGACGAGAGATACTATCCCGACGGGGGACGTCATAAGAAGCTGCTCCGTTCCCTGACGGCGCTCCTCGGCGAAGCTCTTCATTGTGAGCAGCGGTATAACAACGACGTAGGCGAACATCAGCATAACGAAATACGACGAGACGTCCGTCGTCTGCCGTCTGAGGCAGGTGAACGAGAAGAGGAAGCCGGACGCCGCGATGAATATCGCCATAAAAACGTATCCGGTCGGCGTTCTGAAAAACGCCTTCATTTCCCTTTTGTATATTGCCGACATATTATTTCTCCGTAAGTTTCATAAAGACTTCTTCAAGGCTGACGCCCGCGCTCTCCATACCGATGATCGGGAGGCGTCTCTCGGCGCACGCCGAGAAAATGGCGCGTCTCACGTCCCGTCCGCGCTCGCTGTCTACCATATAGACGTATGCGTCGAGATCGCGCTCTCCCGTGACCTCGACAGACGTGACGCCGTCGACGGCGCGAAGGACGTTCAAAATCTCCCCGGTCTGACCGCAGACCTTTACGGCGTATCTTCTTCCGCCGCCGACGGCGGACGAGATGTCGCCGGTTTTTTCATTCGCTATTATTCTGCCGCGGTCGATTATCACGACTCTGTCGCAGACCGCCTCGACCTCCGAGAGGATGTGCGTCGATAAGATTACCGTGTGGCGCCTTCCGAGGCGGCGGAGAAGCGACCTCGTCTCGATGATCTGCCCCGGGTCGAGACCGACCGTCGGCTCGTCGAAGATGAGCACCTTCGGGTCGCCGACGAGCGCCGACGCGATGCCGACTCTCTGGCGGTAGCCCTTCGACAGGTTGGCGATGAGCCTGTCCCATACGCCGGTGATCTTCGTCACCTTCGCTATCTCGTCGAGGTGCGCCGCCTTCGGGACTGAGCACTTCTTGAGGTCGCAGACGAAGGAGAGATATTCCGACACCTTCATATCCGGGTAAAGCGGCGGTATCTCGGGCAGATAGCCGACGAGCCGCTTCACCTTTTCCGGCTCGTCCGAAATGCTCGCGCCGTCGACCGTCACCGTGCCGGAGTCAGCCGAAAGATACCCCGTTATTATATTCATCGCCGTCGATTTTCCCGCGCCGTTCGGACCGAGCAGACCGACGATCTCGCCGTCCGATGCCGAGAACGTGACGCCGTCGAGCGCGACGACTTTCCCGTAACGCTTCGACAGCCCTTTGACTTCTATCATATATACACTCCGTTTCCGGTCAATTTTGCCTTATCTATATATTATACCATATTTAATAATAATTTCCACCATATTTTTGAATATTAATGAAATTAATCGCAAAAAAGAGCCTCCTACGAGGCTCCTCAGCCTGAAGACAAAGTCTTCAGGCTGAGTCAGAGTGAGAGAAACGCAGGTAGATTTGGTGATCTCGCCGCGTGAGGCGTATTATACCGGGGTCCTCAAAAAATCGAAAGATTTTTTGGGGTTCACGGATACGTCGAGCGGCGAGAGCGCGCCGGGGTTCCCCGAAACGCGCGCAGCGGGTTTTGGGGGTTCGCGGACGAAAAGCAATGACGGCG
>CADBQA010000024.1 GCA_902796675.1 uncultured Ruminococcus sp. | reverse complement strand
CCCGCGAGCTCCTTGAAAGGATACGGACAGTTCTGCTGCCGAGGATTTATCACAGCTTCGGCATCCGGTATCACGTCGTGGCACTCGTGGTGGTCGGTGATAACGAGGGAGACGCCGAGGCTCTTTACGTAATCGGCTTCCTCGACCGCCGTAATGCCGGTATCGACGGTGATGATAAGGTCGACTCCGTCCGAGACGATCTTGTCGATCGCCGCGACGGACATACCGTATCCCTCGCCGACGCGCGTCGGTATGTAATATCTGACGTTTCCGCCGCGTCCGCGCAGATACATATAGAGTATGCTGACGGATGTCACGCCGTCGACGTCGTAGTCGCCGTATATGACGATGCGTTCGCCTCCCTTAAGCGCGCGAATGATCCTCTCGGCGCCCCGGTCAACGTCCTTCATCATAAACGGGTCGTGAAGAAGCTCCGTGTTCTTACCGAGGAAGTCGCGCGCGCGCTCTGCCGTGTCGTACCCGCGGTTGACAAGGAGCTGGGACGAGATCAGCGAGAGCCCGAGCGAACGCGATATCTCATGAACGGTCTCGTTCTTCGACATCGCGTTTGAGGTCGCGCTGACTGTCCAGTTCTTTTTGAAGTGATTCAGCATTTTTATTCCTGTATATTAATTATAAAATAACTTAGTTATTGCCGGTGACGATCTCGCTCACGACGAGCTTCACCGGTCTGTTTTTGCGGCGTCGTTCCACCGCTGACAGAATAACGAAATAGAGCGCGAAGGACGCGAGGGCGGCAATGATCCTGTACTGTTCGCCCTCGATGAAAAACGTTAAAAGATACGTCGCCGCCGCAACGATCACGGGAAGAAGAAAAACGAAAAAAGCGCTCAAATTTACGAATGAATCGGGAGTTTCGACGGTGACGGTGTCCCCGACGGAGGCGCCGGCGCGGTTTTCAGCCGTCGCGGTAAACTCGGTTTTCGCGCCGAAAATCTTATAAAGAGCGCAGGCGTCGCCGCACTCCCCCTTGTGACAGCCGGAGCACATTGAAGCGCGGTCGACCTTGACGTCGCAGTATTTTCCTTCGGTCGATACGACCGTCGCCCTCTGTTTCATTGATGCCTCCGAAATCCGGTTTCTAAAATTCGTTTGAAAATCTTGAAATAACAGCGCCCGCGACACGTATGCCGTCGACCGCCGCGCTTACGATACCGCCCGCGTAGCCCGCGCCTTCACCGCACGGATAAACCGCTTTTTTACCAAGCGCGACGTAGTCGTCGCCGCGAAGGATCCTTACGGGCGAGGAAGTTCTGCTCTCGACGCCGGTAAGCACGGCGTCCGGCGCGTCGAAGCCTTTTATCTTCTTACCGAAGAGTACGATGCCCTCTTTAAGCATCGACGAAATATAATCCGGAAACAAAGATGAAAGATCGGCCTGTCTGACGTCGCCGCATCTGTACGTCGGTTTTACTCTCGAAATACCGCGCCCTCGCGCGCCGTCAAGAAAGTCGCCTACGGTCTCGCACGGCGCGGCGTAAGTCATACCGCCGAGACGGAAAGCGTCTCTTTCGAGTCTTCTCTGGTATTCTATCGCAGCCATCGGGTCCGCGGACACGTCCGACGGCAGGACAGAGACCGCAATCGCCGCGTTGGAATTAACGCCGTCGCGGAGGCTGTTGCTCATACCGTTGGTAACGACGCCGCCCTCCTCGGACGCCGCGGCTATCACCTCGCCTCCGGGGCACATGCAGAAAGTATAAACGCCGCGTTCGCCTTCCCTGTGAGACAGGGCGTACTCGGCGTGACCGAGGACATCGGAGAGCGCCTCGTCGCCGTACATCGCGCGGTCTATATCGCGTGTGAGATGTTCGATCCTTACGCCGACTGAGAAAGGCTTTACCTCCATAGCGAAGGACGAATACAGTTTTTCGTAAAGATCTCTCGCGGAGTGTCCTATCGCAAGGACAGATGCCGAGCACGGTATCGCGTCGCCGTTTGCCACGACGTATCCGTCGCCGATTTCCGTGACGCGCGTGTTATATCTTATCTCTCCGCCGAGGGAGATTATCCTGTCGTGAAAATTTTTGACGACTTCGCACAGAACGTCCGTCCCGATATGGGGCTTTGCCCTTTTCGTAACGGTCTCCGGCGCGCCGAGATCTGCAAAGGTACGAAGGACCTCGCGCACGTACGGGTCGCCTATCCTCGTCGTCAGCTTGCCGTCGGAAAACGTGCCGGCACCGCCCGCGCCGAACTGAACGTTCGTTTCGGTGTCGAGCGCGCCGCCGCTTTTGAATTTTTTAACGGCTTCGATCCTCTCGCCGACTGAGCCGCCTCGTTCGAGAACGATCGGACGGTAGCCGTACTTTGCAAGGTAAAGAGACGCGAACATTCCGGCGGGACCGAAGCCGATAACCACGGGTCTTGCCGCGCACTTCTCTTTTCCCGGTATGAAGCTTACCGTTTCATCCGTTTTTATCTTCACGCCTTTCGACGCAAGATACTCAACGTCGACGTCTCCGGCTTCGGCTCTGAATTCGACCGAACTGACGAACGTGATGTCGGATCTTTTTCTCGCGTCGACGGAACGTTTGTATATCTCGGCGGAAACTATCCTGCCGATACCGCGTACGAAACGAAGCTTTTTCTTCGCCGTCTCAATGATATCGCCGTCGCTCGCCGTGACGGGAGTGCGGATATTCTCCGCTATGAAATCTTTGAAATCAGCCATTATTGCTTACTCTGACCGTGAGCTTGTAATTTCCTATTTCCCATACGCCGGGATGATCTCCGGAGAGTGTCACTTCCGCGTCGAACGAAAGCTCGCCGGTAAGAGAACTGTCGTAGTCGGATATGTCGCTGATAACGCTTATGTCCTCAGCGGTTATGTCCGACAGCTCCGCCGCGGGACCCCGCAGGGTCACGTCGACGTATTCGTCCGCCACTTCGCAGTTGCGGTCTCCGCCGGTGACGGCGAGATTTTCGACCCTGTAGATCTTCGTGACTGTGCCGACGTTCGATATCGTTACCTGAGCCGCTGTAACGTCGTCGACAAAATCATACCCTTCTTCGGGCACGAGACCGAAAGTTATAGTTTTGTCGCGGTCGACCTGTTTTTCGTCGATCACACCGCACACGACCTCCGATACCTTCTTGACGTCGGCGGCGTCTCCTCTGATGAGCACGGACGCGGGATTGATGCTTATATCGACGTTCGACTCGTTGAAGAAGCCGTACTTGAAGTCGACGGAAACAGGTACGTCCTTTGTCAGATATATCGGATACGTAACCTTCATTGTGGGATAATCGAGCGTGACGTACGCGCTCGATATTTCTTCGCCGTTCTTGTTGTAGAGCGTTACCGTGCCGTTTGTCGTTATCGTACTCTCAAGTATGCCGAATTCGGAAAAATCCGCCTTGACCTTCGCGCTGTCTATCGTATCGACGATAGTTTTCGGACCTTTGACCGTGACCTCGGAAAATTCGGGGACAAGCGCGCCCGATTCATACTCCGCGCTCGTCGTGGCGCCGGTCCTCTGATCTACCGTAACGGGGAGTTTTACCGACGTTTTTTCGTCGACGAAAACGCTTATCGAATTATCCTGGCTGACGAGCGAGAGTCCGCTCGGAAGGGTCACGTCGAGGTCGACGACCTGCATACCGGCAGTCGTATAGTTCTTGAGTATGTCGGCTTTGATCGAGATATCCTCGCTCGTGTAGTTGTTTATAACGCTCTTTTTACCGCTGACCGTTATATCCGCGGTGTAGCTCGTGCCGTTAAAGATCGACAGACCGCGGTTTGTCAGCTCGTCTGTGTTTACGAGATTGACCTTAATGCCGGATATTGTCTGCTTATAATCGGGGTTATCCACCTGCATTACGTAGTACCAGATGACGACCGCGAAAAACAGGCAAATAATCTTCGGAAGGACGTTGAACCTTCTCGTTTTGTTTCCGTCGGCGCGAACAGCGCCGTTTTCGATTTTTTCTTTATTCATTTGGCTCTGTCCTCGCTGAATTCTTATCGTTTTTGTGCTTGCGGTTTTTGGTTTTGAGCGCCTCGGTTATGCTGTTCGGCGTCAGGTACTCGCTGAGCCTCTCCTTTAGCGTAACGGGAGTAAGTCCCGTTATAAGGTTGCCCTTGACGGCAAGCGAGATGGCGCCGGTCTCTTCCGATACGACGAGAACTACGGCGTCGCTGTTTTCGGAAAGACCAACAGCCGCTCTGTGCCTCGTTCCGAGATTGCGGTTGAGACCCGTCTGCTCTGTCAGCGGAAGGACACAGCCGGCGGCGTAGATCTTTTCTTTTCTGATTATGACCGCGCCGTCGTGGAGAGGCGCCTTATTGTAAAAAATATTCTTGATGAGAAGATTGTTGACGTCCGCGTTTACGATGGTTCCCGTCGCCGCGTATTCGCCGATCTTAGTCGAACGCTCGAAGGCTATGAGCGCGCCGGTGCGGCTCTCGGACATATCTGACGCCGCGAGGCAAACCTCGTTTATCTGCTTGATCTTTTTGTCGGAATCGCGCTCCGCTATGCTCTTTATACCCTTGAGCGAGCCGCCGCCGACTTTTTCGAGGAAGCTGCGAAGCTCCGGCTGGAAAAGTATAACAAGCGAGAGAACGCCCACCTGGAAAATGTTGCGGAAGAGGAACTGCATGGCGTGCAGCTCTATAAGCTCCGTAATCAGGAGGAGGACTATGATGAGAATGACGCCGAGCGCGAGTTTTCCCGCCCTTCTGTCTTTCACGAATTTATAGACGAAATAAAGGATAACCGCAACGCAAATGATATCTATCACGTCGACAAAAGATATCTGTCTGAACGTCTCGCCGACGTTGCTCAGAAAATTGTCGAAAAGATCACGGAGCACGGCATATTTCCTCCTCTTGAAGATATAGTTATAGATAATATATTATAACATATTAATAATAGCATTTCAATAGAATTGATAAAATTTGTGTAAATGAGGCAATTAATTGTTCGGGGCAATAAAATTTCAACTCATATATAATTCACGGAGGGTCACATTATTTACAGTCTCGAAAAAGGAGGTGAAAAAATGAAATTAATTGCAAAAATAAAATCCGCCGCGGCGGCAGTACTTCTACTCTTTTCGATCTGCGTCACGACGGTTTACGCATCGCCGATGAAAGTGTATCCGGGCGGAGTTCCCTTTGGCGTCAGGATGCGCACGGGAGTGCTGAGCGTCACCGGTTTTTCAGGAGTTGAGACGGTCGACGGGACGCTCTCACCGGCTTACGACGCGGGGATACGGGAAGGCGACGAGATAGTCAAAATAAACGGCAACGACGCGTCGCAGACCTCGGACCTCGCCGACGCTTGCGCCGACGGAAAAGAACTGACTCTCGAGTGCAAAAGAGGCTCTGCGACGCACGCTTACACCGTGACGCCCGTAAAGTCGGTCAAGGACGGAAAATACAGGATAGGCGTTCTCGTAAAAGACGGAACTACGGGCATCGGGACCGTCACGTTTATTATACCGGAGACGCTCGCTTTCGCGGGGCTCGGTCACGGTATCTGTGACAGAGACACGGGAGAGCTTGAAAAACTGATTGACGGCGCGGTGTTCCCGGTGAATATCACCGGCGTCGAACTCGGCACAGACGGGCATCCCGGCGCGCTTCTCGGCGATTTTTTCGACGAAAAAGAAGGCACTCTCGTCTCAAATACCGACTCCGGTGTTTTCGGTCTCTTAGCCGCGTCGCCGGAGGATCGAGAAATTATAGAAACGTGCGATATAACAGAGGTCAAGCCCGGTGAAGCGGAGATAAGATGTACGCTTGACGAAGGCGGCGTGAAGTCATATAAAGTAAATATCGCCGACGTTGAGCCGGAAGAAAAGACAAACAAGAATTTCATCATCGAGGTAACGGACGAGAAACTGATAGAAATATCGGGCGGGATCGTCCAGGGTATGAGCGGAAGCCCAATAATACAGAACGGACGTCTCGTCGGCGCCGTGACTCACGTCTTCGTCAGCGACCCGAAACAAGGGTACGGGATATCGGTCGAAAATATGATGAGATCGGCACCCGATATACTTGTCTGAACCATATTTTTCAAGCCTTTAAGCTGTATAAAAAACTCCCCCTCGCGGCAATAATCATAAGCGAGGGGGTGTTATTATTTTTCTTAATAAAGTTGAGATCTGCGGCGTCAACACGTCAAAGCTGAAGGTGTTGACGGAAGAAGAAAAAAGAGACCTCCTTATAAGGACAAAGAGGGGCGACGCCGGTGCTCGTGAGGCGTTGATAAACGGAAACCTCCGCCTCGTGTTGAGTATAATAAAACGTTTCGCAGGTCGGGATGAAACCGCTGACGACCTCTTTCAAGTGGGTTGTATCGGACTTATAAAAGCAATAGACAATTTCAACACCGAGCAAGGGGTCAAATTTTCGACCTACGCCGTACCGATGATAATAGGAGAGATCAGAAGATACCTTCGCGACAACAACACGATAAGGGTCGCAAGATCCGTAAGAGACACGGCTTACAGGGCGCTTCAGGCGAAGGAGGAACTTCAGAAAAAGACGAACAGAGAGCCGACGATATCGGAGATCGCCAAAGCTGTCGGCGAGACGGAAGAGGCTGTGTCAGCCGCTCTTGAGGCGATAGTCGAGCCGGTCTCTCTTTACGACCCGGTTTACAACGACGGAGGCGACTCCGTTTACGTCGTGGACCAGCTTTGCGACGAGAACTCAAGTACAGACGTGTGGCTCGAGGACATCGCGCTCAGAGAGGCACTGAAGAGGCTCGGCGACCGCGAAAAACGGATAATATCCATGAGATTCTATAAAGGTAAAACGCAGATGGAGATCGCGGACGAAATAGGTATATCGCAGGCTCAGGTCTCGAGAATTGAAAAATCCGCCATTGAGCGGATAAGAAAACAAATGTAAAGGGCTGTTGAAAAACAGCCCTTACATTTTTGGGTGCGAATTACTCAGCGGCGTAAACGCTCGCCTGTTTTCTTCCGCCCGCGATGTGCTCAAACTTGACCGTTCCGTCAATAAGAGCGAAGAGAGTGTCATCGGAACCGATACCGACGTTGTTGCCGGGATGGATCTTAGTTCCTCTCTGTCTGACTATGATGCTGCCAGCGCGGACAGCCTGACCGTCAGCTCTTTTTACGCCAAGGCGCTTAGACTCACTGTCACGTCCGTTCTTTGTGGAACTGACACCTTTTTTGTGAGCAAAAAACTGTAAGCTTATTCTAAGCATTTTGTTATCCTCCGTTGAAATTTGATTCAGACGACATCTTCATCATCTTTTACTTCGACGCTGAGGTTCTCATAGTAGTCTTCCGCGAGGTCAACGAGCTGATTGTAATATCCCTTGAAAACTCCCGATACCGCGTACTGCATCTTTTCGTCTTCCGCATAGTCCGGAAGCGCGCCGAGAGCAGTTACGGTGATCTTCGCTTTTTCATCGTCAATCAGGTACTGAACGTCCGTCTCGAACGAAACCTCGATCATATTGACGACAAGCATCGTCATTGACGAGATAGCCGCGCAAAGCACGTCGTCTCCGGCGTCAGCGAGCCCCGTATGTCCTATCTCCTGAAAACCGTAGAAGTAACCGCCGCGTCTGTAAAAAGTAATGCGAGTCATTACCTCAGCCTACGATCGATTTGATCTCTACTTTGGTGTAGGGCTGTCTGTGGCCCTGCTTCTTCTTTTCGTTCTTCTTGGGCTTGTAGGTCATGACGTAGATCTTCTTGCCCTTTCCGTTTTTAACGACGGAACCGGTGACCTTTGCGCCCTCGAGAACGGGAGTGCCGACTCTCAGACCGTTGTCGTCTGAGACCGCGAGAACTGGAAATTCGACGGTTGCGCCCTCTTCCTCGTTCATTTTTTCAACGAAGACGATATCGCCTTCAGCGACTTTGTACTGCTTTCCGCCACTCGTAATGATTGCAAACACGAAAAGCACCTCTCTTTCATTTTGACTCGCTAACGTCGGTAAAGCTTTCGCTTATTTTCGACCGAACATTATGCGGCAACATATATAATAACAAAAACCGGAGAGATTGTCAAGTATTTTT
>CADBQA010000023.1 GCA_902796675.1 uncultured Ruminococcus sp. | reverse complement strand
GTTCATGAGGCCCTTGGCGTCGTAAGGCGTAGCGGGGAAGCAGACCTTCAGGCCCGGGATGTGAGCGCAGAGCGCGGTCCAGTCCTGAGAGTGCTGAGCGCCGTACTTGGAGCCGACGGAAACGCGGACTACGACGGGCATCTTGAGGATACCCGCGCTCATCGCCTGCCACTTGGAGAGCTGGTTGAATATCTCGTCGCCCGCGCAGCCGATGAAGTCGGCGTACATGAGCTCGACGATGGCGCGGCCGCCCGCGACAGCGTAACCGACGGCGGAGCCGACGATAGCAGCCTCGGAAATGGGCGCGTTGAAGAATCTGTGATAAGGAAGCGCCTCGGTGAGTCCGCGGTATACCGCAAACGCGCCGCCCCAGTCACGGTTGTCCTCGCCGTAGGCGATCGTCGTGGGGTCCTCGTAGAACTTGTCGATTATAGCCTCAAACAGACCGTCGCGCAGACCGAACTGCTTGATCTTCGGGATCAATTCTCCCTTTTCGTCGAAAGCATAGCGCGCCTTGCCGGCGATCTGCTTTACTCTCGGGTTCTCTTCCTTCGGCATGAGGACTTCCGGCTCGCGAGTCGTGTCCATGCTGGGCGTGTCCGTGTTGGAGAACATAATGGAGGAGATGACGTCGGGCGTCTCGTCGAGGTTCATCCTCGGGGAGATCTCGTCGTTCGTCGCCATCTTGCAGATCTTCGTGACGCGGCTTACTATCTCTTCGTCGATAGCGTCAAACTCCGCGGCTGTGGCGACTTTTCCTTTTATCATCTTTGCGCGGTAAGCGGCGATCGGGCAGGCCTTCTTCCACTCTTCGATCTCTTCCGCGGTGCGGTAGGTCGAGGAGTCGGACGGGGAGTGTCCGCTCACTCTGTACGTTGCGACCTCGAGGAGCGCCGGGCCCTCTCCCGCTTCGAGGAGAGCCTTCTTTCTCTGTGTCGCCTCGATGACCGCGAGAGGATCGTAACCGTTGACCTTCTCCGCGTGCATCATCTCGGGAGAGAATCCCGCGCCGAGACGGGCGGGGATATCAAAGCCCATCGTCTCGCCTCTCGTCTGTCCGCCCATTCCGTAGAAGTTGTTGAAGACGTTGAAGAGGATCGGCATACCGGAGTCGTCGTACTTGCCGTCCATGCCCCAGAGCTTTCTTATCTGGTCCATGTTAGCCATGTTGAGAGCTTCGAGTACGGGTCCGCGTCCGAGCGCGCCGTCGCCGGAGTTCGCGACGACGATGCCCTTCTTGTGGCAGCTTCTCTTATAGAGAGCGGCGCCGAGCGCGATGGGGGCGGCGCCTCCGACTATCGCGTTGTTCGGGAAGATGCCGAACGGGATGAAGAAGGCGTGCATAGAGCCGCCGAGACCCTTGTTGAAGCCTGTGGTGCGGGCGAAGATCTCGGCGAGCGCGCCGTAGAGGAGGAAGTCCTTCGCGAGGTCCTTGATGTCGCCCTTGTGGTTTTCTTTTTCGACGACGGCGAGCGTCTTGCCGCCGAGGAACTCCTTCATTATGTCGTAGAGCTCCTTGTCGTCGAGCTTGTTTATCGAGGAGAGACCCTTCGCGAGGATCTCGCCGTGGCTTCTGTGGGAGCCGAACGTGAAGTCGTTGATGTCGAGGCAGTATGCCTGACCGACGGCGGACGCCTCCTGACCTATCGAGAGGTGAGCGGGGCCGGGGTTGTGGTACTCAACGCCGTTGTAAACGCTCTTCGTTTTGATCTCGTTGAGCATCGTCTCAAATTCGCGGATGACTCTCATATCGTGGTAGATACGGAGGAAGTCCGCCTTCGTGTAGATCTTCTTTTCCTCCGCGAGGGTCTTGTTGTACTGGCAAAGAGGTATCTTGTCAAATTCGATAAATCCTCTTGCAAACGCGTCCTTCGGGCTGATGTATTGACTCTTTGGCATGATTTATATCCTTCTTTCTTTATTTTATCGTGAACATTCCCTCGCGGATGACTTCGCATACCGTGGGGTGCGGGAATACGAGACGGCGAACGTCCTTCGCTCTGTCGTGGCGGGCGACCATGGCAGCCGCGCCGTAGATTATCTCGGATGCGTAGGAACCTATCATATGTACGCCGAGGATCGTACCGTTTTCTTCGTCGACGACGATCTTCGCGATACCGTCTCCGCCCTCGACCTCAGCGACGTAGCGTCCGCTGTAACGGAGGCTTATCGTGTATTCCTTCGCCTTGATGCCGACCTTAGCGGCGGACTCGACCGTCTCGCCGACTGTGCCGACCTCGGGCTTCGTGTAGATGACGGCGGGGATCGCTCTGTAATCCACGCGGTCCTTTATGCCCTGCATGGAGTTGACAGCCGCCTCGCCCTCGCGGTACGCGGTGTGAGCGAGCATGCTCTTTCCGTTGACGTCGCCCGCCGCGAATACGCCGGGGACGTTCGTGCGTCCCGTCTCGTCGGTGACGATGGCTCCGCGGTTTGTAAGTACGCCAAGAGTTTCAAGACCTATGTCCTTCGTTCTCGCGCGGCGTCCGGTGGAAACGAGCACGAGATCGCACGCGACCTTCTCGCTCTTTCCGTCTTTCTCGTAAACGACCTCTCCCGCGCCGGACTTGCCCTTGACGGACTTCACAGCCGCGCCGAGGACGAACTTGATACCTTTCTTCGTGAGGTTGTTCTCAAGTATCTTCGAGATATCGCGGTCGGTCGGTCCCGCAATTTTATCCATCATCTCGATCACCGTGACGTCGGAGCCTATCGTGTTGAAGTATGACGCCATTTCAAGACCGATGACGCCGCCGCCGATGACGGCTATCTTCTTCGGAGCCTCGGTAAGGTCGAGTATCTCGCGGTTAGTCACCGCAAGTCCCGACGCGACGGAATCCTTCAGGCCGTCGATCGGAGGGATAGCCGCTTCGCTTCCCGTGCAGATGAGAAGACGCGCCGCCTCGTACTTTTCGCCGCCTGCCTCTACCGAGAAACCGGCGTCGCACTTGCCGACGATCTTCGCCGTCGCCGCGACCACCTTGACGCCCGCGCCCTTCATTTTGGCGCCGACGCCGCCGACGAGGGTCTTAACGACCTTGTTTTTCCTTGCGACTACCGCCGCGTGGTCTATCGTCGCGCCCGTGACCTTAACTCCGTAAGGCTCGCCGTGGATCGCGCTCTCGTAAATCTTTGCGGAATTGAGGAGCGTTTTTGTGGGGATGCAGCCCTCGTTGAGGCAGACGCCTCCGAGCGCCCTCTCTTCAAAGAGCGCCGTCTTGTATCCCGCCTCGGCGGCTCTTTCCGCCGCGTTGTAACCGGCGGGGCCGCCTCCTAAAATTATCAGATCGTACGCCATATCCTACCTCACTTTGCGAGGAGCAGACCGAAGTTCTCGAGCGCGGTGCAAAGATCCTTTAAGAATCTCGCCGCGGGAGCGCCGTCGATCGCTCTGTGGTCGAACGTGAGGGAAAGTCCCATCGCCGGGTAGACCGTGCCGTCTTCGCGAAGTCTGTTCGTCATCGCGCAGACGCCGAGGATAGCCACCTGCGGGGGATTTATGACAGGTGTGAAGCTCTCGACGCCGAGGGAGCCGAGGTTGGTCACCGTGAACGTGCCGCCCGCCATCTCGTCGGGTGTGAGCGTTTCCTCTTTAGCCTTCGCCGCCGCCGCTTTGTTTGCTTTGGCGAGTTCGGCGAGACTCATCGTATCAGCGCCGAATATCGTCGGAACGAGAAGTCCGCGCTCGGTGTCGACCGCAAGCCCCACGTTCGCGTGTTTGTACTGTCTTATCTTGTCGTCCTTCAGAGTCGCGTTTATCTCCGGGTGCTCGGGAAGAACGCGGGAGACCGCGAAGAAGACCATATCGTTGAGGGAGATCTTCGGAAGGCCCATAGCCTCCGCGCCCGCTTTGAGCGACGCTCTGTACGACATCATCCTCGTCGCGTCGAAGGATGCGTTAAGCGTGAGCTGAGCCATTTCGGAGAGCGACGCGTGCATAGAACGCGCGATGGCGCGGCGAACGCCCGACATCGGGATCTCCTCGTATTCTCCGAAGTTCGGCGCCGCGACCGCCGCGGGAGCGGCTTCGACGGGCGTCTCTTCCTTCTTCTCGACCGTTTCCCCTCTGAGGAACGCCTCGACAGACGCGATATCCGTTCTGTAACCGTTATCGAGCGCCGCGTTGACGTCGCGCTCGATGAATCTGCCGTGAGGACCGGACGGGTCGACCTTAGAAAGATCGGCGCCGGACTCGAGAGCAAGTCTCTTCGCGCGAGGTGAGATCTTCACTCTTTCTCCCGCGACGACCTTGCCCGTCGCGACGGGAGCTGATTTGACTTCTTCTTTTGCTTCTTTTTCAGCCTCGGCGGGAGCCTCAGCCTTCTCGCCTTCTTTTTTCGGAAGAAGAGCGGAATAATCCTCGCCCTCGTCGCCTATAATGCAAACGGGGTCGAGGCAGGGGACGACGTCGCCTTCCTCCGCGAAAACCTTCAGAAGAGTTCCCGAGAAGAGGGAGGGCTCGTCGAAAGCGGATTTATCCGTCTCGTACGAGTACAGGATATCGCCCTCGGCAACCTTGTCGCCTACCTTCTTGTGCCAAGCCGTAATGATACAGCTTTCAACGCTTTGCCCCTGGCGGGGCATGATTGCAAGATTTGCCAAAACTTTATCTTCCTTTCATATAAATAATCAGATTTATTCCGCGACGACGACCTTCGTCCCGGCTGCCCTTGCCGCGGCTGCGACGTCGTCCGGCAGCGGCGCGTCCGTCACGAGGACGTCGACGTCCTCGAATCCGCAGAACGTGAACGGAAGCACGCGGTCTATCTTCGTCCTGTCCATCAGCATCACCACGAAGCGGGCTTTCTTCGCGACGAGAGCCTTAAGCTCGCACTCGCCGTAGTTGCCGCAGGTAAAACCGCCTGAGAGCGAAAAACCCGACGGCGACAGGAACGCTATATCGAGATTGACGTCGTCGACGAACCTCATCGCGTGCATACCGGAGACCGAAAGGCTGTCGCGGTCTATCCTTCCGCCGACGATATTCACGGCGTGAGGACCGACGCGGCAGAGCGCCATCGCGATAGACGGGCTCGTCGTTATGAACGACGTCTTCGTCTGCGGCGCGAAGTCCACGATCTTTCCGACAGTCGAACCGGAGTCGAGAAACACCGAATGTCCTTCCTCAAGATACGCGGCGGCGGCGCGCGCTATGCGCGTCTTCTCCTCGACGTAAGTCGACAATCTGTTTGCTATCGGCGCTTCCGTCGTGTCTCCGATGAACTTTACGCTTCTCGCGCCTCCGCGCACCTTTACGGCAACGCCTATCTTGTCAAAATAATCTATGTCGCGCCGAAGCGTCATATCCGAGAGATCCGGGAACATCTCGCACAGCTCGGCGAGCGAGACGTACGGCTTTTCCGAGAGAAGCATCCTTATCTTCTCCCGTCTTTCTTCAGTCAAAAAAACTCCTCCTTTCATCGGGATATATGTTAATTTAACACTGACCGATGTTAATTTTAACACTTTTTATGTTAAAAGTCAACCGAATCGGATATAATTATAACACTATTTTTTATCATTTCGGGGCGATATTTGCCGGAACGGAAAACAAATCGTGAATAAATTTGTCAAATGGTATTGCCTATTGAAAGCCGATGTGGTATACTGTATATAAATAATCAGTATATTTCAAGGAGAATCGTTATGGTTTGCAGACAGTGCGGACTTAAAGTTCCCGCGGGCGAGCGTTTCTGCCCCCGCTGCGGCGCGGAGATGCCGATGCCTCAGAGAGCGCCCCGTCCCGTAGTCAAACGCAAAAGAATAAAGAAGTTTCAAATAGGCGGCGTCAGCCTCTCGGCGGCTCAGCTTTTCGCCTGCCTCGCGTCTATCGTCGGGCTCCTTGCGTTCATGTTCTACTTCTTCGCGCCGAGAACGATAGAGGGCATCGGCGGCGTCAGCTTCGGTCTCTTCTTCACGTCGGGCTACACCGGCTTCTTCTGGGTAGTCGGCGCGATATTCACGTTCCTCGCGGTCGCGCTCATCGCGCTTCCCCTCGTCCTTCAGCTCATCTGCCGCAACGACGAGGCTCCCTTTGAGATTCCTCTCGCGTCGTTCGTCCTTTACCTCATAGCCTTCATCACTAACACGGTCACGTCTTCCACCCTCGGCAAAAACCTGAACGGCAAAGGAAACGTCGCGCCCCTTCACGTACTCTATATTCTTCTTTCCGTTATTTTCCTCGCATACTGCGTATTCGCGGCGCTTATGGCGTACAAAGCTGACGGAAAAATAAAGATCGTCATCCTCGGATATACTGTCTACGAGCAGAAATAAGATAAATAATCCGCTATCGCGGAAATAGTAAAGGAGATATTACAATGTTTTGTCAGAAATGCGGTAATCCGCTTCAGCCGGGCGAAAGATTCTGCACGAAGTGCGGCGCGCCCGTGGAACAGCCCGCGCAGGCTCCTCAGCAGCCTCAGCAGCCTTATCAGGCTCCCCAGCAGCCCTATCAGCAACCTTATCAGGCAGCTCCCAAGAAGCCGTCGGCGCCCGCTCTTCCCCTCTCTCAGCTTATCCTTCACACCGTACTCGCGGCTCTTTACCTGCTTCTTGTCCCGTTCTGGTTCATCCACACATTCTCCGCAGGCTTCGGCGGCTGGTACGGCATGAGCAATTTGATCGCAACGTTCTACACGATCATCACGGTGATCGCTCTCGTAGTATCCGCTGCCGCATCTGCTCTTCCGATCTTCAAGATCAAGCTCGACTTCAACAAGAACTTCGTCATCCAGAAGGTAACTTCCGTATGGCTCGGGCTCTGCTTCTTCCTCGTCACGTTCAACGGCGGAACACTTACCGTATGGGGCGTATTCTTCGTAATATTCCTCGTAGCTACCGTTTGCTGCTTCGTTTGCCGTTCTCTTCTCGATTCCAAGAAGCTTAACGCCGACACGCTCAAAAAGCTCACGAGATAAATCGATTTAACGCAAAAAAGCTGACGGATCTCCGTCAGCTTTTTTTGTTATGCCGTTGTTTCACTATTTATTATTTTATAAGTTCTATTACCGCGGGGATATCGCCGGCGCCCATTATAAGTATCATATCTCCCTCTCTTGTCGTTTCCTTGAGGTAGGAGGCGATATCGGTGAAGTCCTCAAAGCAGATGGCTTTTTTGCCGGTCTTTCTGATAGACGCGGCAAGGAGCTGCGAGGAGACGCCGAGCGTGTCGGTCTCGCGCGCGGAATATATCTTCGAGAGGACGATCTCTGCGGCGCCGCTGTCCGCGAGCGCGTCGGAAAAGTCGTCGAAGAGTTCTTTGGTCCTCGAATAAGTATGAGGCTGGAAGACGCATACGACGCGGTTATAGCCCATATTTGAGGCGGCTTTGGCGGTGGTCAGTATTTCCGTCGGATGGTGAGCGTAGTCGCTGAAAACATCCGCGCCGCTCTTCGACTTTCCGCAGTATTCCATTCTTCTCGCCGCGCCCTCGTAGGCGGACAGTCCGTCGGCTATCGCCTCGGGAGAGATGCCCGAGATGTGCGCCGCGGCGGCTGCCGCGAGCGCGTCGCTCACGCTGTGCGCGCCGAAGACCCCCAATCTCACGTGACAGAGCTTTTCGCCGCGGTGATAAATATCGAATCTTCCGCATCCCTTGTCGAACGTTATCTTCTCTGCGGAGTAATCGGCGTCCGGGCGCTCGACGCCGAACGTGACGAGGTGCCCCTTGTAGTTCGAGACCGCGCGCATCACGTTGTCGTCGCCGATATTGACGACGGCGTAGCCGTCGGGACCCGTCTTCGCGGCAAACTTCGAGTACGACTCCTCTATCTGCTCCATAGAATGGAAATAGTCGACGTGGTCCATCTCGATATTGAGTATGACCGCCGTCGTCGGGTAGAAATCGAGGAAGGAGTCCATATACTCGCAAGCCTCGAAGATGAACGTATCGTCTCCGCCTATCCTGTGCGCGCTGCCGGTGTCGTTCATGACCGCGCCGCAGCTTACGGTCGGGTCGCGGTGAGCCGTCGTGAATATTTTCTCCACCATCGACGTCGTCGTGCTCTTGCCGTGCATACCCGATATACCGATGCTCTCGCGGTACCCGCTCATGAGATAGCCGAGGTAGTCCGCTCTCGAAATGCAGGGGATGCCGCGCTCGAGGGCGGTCTTATATTCCGGCGTGTCCTCGGGGATCGCGACCGTGTAAACGAGGACGTCCGCGCCGTCGACGTGGCGCTCGTCGTTCTCGTAATAGACGGGAATTCCGGACGCTTCGAGGTCGCGCGTTATCTTTGACGGCGTTCTGTCGTAGCCCGAGACCGTGTGACCGCGAAGGCGTGATATGTAAGCGAGGGAACACATGCTGATCCCTCCGATGCCGGCGAAGAATATGTTTTTGCCGCCGCCCTCCACGAGCGAGGCTATACGTTCCGCTCCGAAATGTGTATTCGGAAGTGACATAATGGTTTCTCCTTAAATTACTTTGTATTACAAATTAAATCGGCGACTTGAGTAAAAAACGCCGCCTTTACTGAATTATATTGAAAAATTCGCGTTTTGACAATACTGCTCTGCAAAGTGCTAAAATTAATAATTTATACATTTTTTGTTAATCGTTATCGTGTATATTATTCTCGTGTTATACTACACGTGGGAGGGTTTCTATGAAAATCACTGACATCAAAGTCAGAAAGCTTTTCGACGATGAGAGCCCGATGAAAGCGATCGCATCTGTTACTTTTGACGATCAGCTCGCGCTTCACGACATCAAAGTCATCTTTGCGCGCGAAAAATACTTCATCGTTATGCCGAGCAGGAAGAACGCAGACGGTACATACCGCGATATAGTTCATCCGATAAACGGCGCTTTCAGAGCGGAGCTTGAGGCATCCGTACTCGAGGCCTACGAAAGAGCTCTTGCGGAAGCGGAAGCGGCGCGGGCCATCGAAGAATCCGAACATTCCGAGTTTTGACAGAAAATAAGATAAAGCCAACGGGAAAATATTTTTCCCGCCTTTTTCTTTTTATACGGCGCGCCCGATGACCTCGCCCATTCTGACGGGCGTCTCCTCGCCGCGCGAGGTAGCCTCGTAAAAGCGGCGGTCGAACTCGACTCTGCCGCGCTCCGTCAGAAGGACCACGGTGCTTCCGCCGTAGAGAAACATTCCCTTTTCGCCTCCGCGTGAGATCTTCCCCGCTCCGAGGTGATTTTTTATTTTGCCGACGAGCATCGCGCCGACCTCACACTCAACGACGTCGCCGAAGTTTTCGGTCGACATCTCGGTCCACTCGCGGCAGTTTTCCGCGAAAACGGGATACTTTTCAAGAGCGATCGGTCTTACCGTGTGGAGCCTCCCCGGGATGAAGCGGTTCTCCCCTTTGACGCCGTCGTCGACGTAAGCGTATCTGTGGTAATTGTGGACGCAAAGTCTTATGACGACGCAAACCCCGTCTGAATACTTTTCAGCCGTTCCGTCGCCGCCGAGAAGCGACGACACCGTATACGCGCTCTGCTTCACCGGGATGACGGCGCCCTCCGTCACGTCGTAGATCGAGACGAGCCCGTCGCACGGCGAGCAGAACGACGAGGGCGCCTCGTCGAACGGTCTTGCGCCCTCCTTTATCTTTCTCGTGAAGCAGTCGTTGAAGGAGTCGAACGTATCCTTCTCGTACTCCGAGAGGTCGATTCCGTTCTTCTCAATAAACCCTTTTACGAGAAACTTCGAGAGGCGCGTGTCGAGAAAACGCCCGGCGAGTTTTGAGAGCCATCTGCCGTTCAAAAGCCGGAGGACGCACCTTCCCGCGGCGTTACCGTAGAGGAAGCGAAGCGCGCCGCTCTCTTTCTTCTTTTCGTCCGCCATATCAGACCGGATGAGACGAGAAGATCATCGTCAGTATCAGCGCGAGGAATTCAACGGCGCCGACGGCGACCATTATAAGTATCCCTCTCACGCCCGGCTTCTTTATCTGGAGCTTCGAGAGAAAGGCGAATCCCGTGAGTATCATCGTCACGAAATAGAGAATCGTGAGGTCCGGGCTCGTTATGTACTGAAGAAGCGCGACCGACGGGAAAATGAGCGCGGAGGACGTCACGGGAAGCCCCGTGTACGTTTTTCTCGCCTTGCCGCCCTCGGTCTTCTGTCTTTCCTCCTCCTTCACGTTGAAGTACGCCAGACGTATCATCGCGGCGAGGACGAAGAGCATCATAATGAGGATAATGGCGACCCTGATGGCGATACCGTACCACGTCGTGGAGTGTCCGAACAGGTCGGCGGCGAAGGTCCTGCCGTCGTACATCTTGATATTCTCACCCGGGTTGATACCGAGCAGCCTGTTCATAAACTCAGAACGCCACATCATCGCGATGCCGATGCACGCCGGAAGAAGCCCGAACGCGACGAGATCGGAGAGAGAGTCTATCTGTATGCCGAACTTCTTTTCGACTTCCGTGCGGTCCTTCTTCGTGCGCGCGACCTTGCCGTCGAAGGCGTCGCAAAGCCCGCATACGAGAAGGAAGAAGATACCCACGTACGGATGACCGTGACCGCTGAGCGATATGAAAATGCCCGTTCCCGCCGACAAAAGCGAGACGTAAGTCAGAATAACCGTGTAGTCGTATACACCGATCATTGTTCTGTCCTCCTGCGTTTTTTAACCATATAACTTACAAGAACTATCAGCCCACAAATAAATATGCACGAATAGAATGAGAGCGTCCTGCTGAGGAGCTCGAAATTGACTATCATGTTCTCGTCCGGTATGACGCTTGAAAAGCCGTCGAGCATGAGATAGTCGGTGACGCCCATCGAGCCCGGGATCGGTATGCAGTAAGCGCCGATCGACGTGTACGTCTGGAGCGAGAAGACCTTCACCGCGTCGCGCGCCGGATTGCCGAGCGCGAGGTACGTGAAGACCGTGACGAGTATCTGGAATATCCTTTGGAGAAGGTTGTATATGAGCACCTTGCCCATCATCTTTTTCTTTCCCGAGAGGAAAGACGCGTGTTCGCGGTACTCCTCCATCGAATGAGCTATCTTCTTTTTCTTCTCTTCCGGATTTTTGACGATCTTTATCTTTCCGAGGAAAGTGACTATCGCCGAGCCGACGGAGAAGATTATTTTTCCTTTTTTGATTATCAGCACTATCAGAAGAAGGAGCGCGACCTGTATCACGAAGCCCGCGATTATGAGTATCTGCGAAAAAGTGCTGAAGCGCGAGAGCGTCAGAGGCGCAAGCGCCGTGCTTATTATGCCGACGCCGACCGTCGAGCAGGAATACATAAGAAGGTTTCCGAGAAGCACGACCGCCGCCAGCGTCCCGGTGATGCCGTCGAGGTGCATAAAGAACGCGCTCGCCGGCTGACCGCCCGTCGCGGACGGGGTTATAGCCGAGAAATAAATATCCGCGGACGAATAAACGACGCCGTTGAACGGGCTGAGCCTGTGCCCGAACTCCTTCAGTATGCACAGAAGCGCCGCCGCTTCAAACCAGATATACGCCGCCATCGACAGGACAGCCGCCGCGATCCACCACGGTGACGCGCCTCCTATCGCTGAAATGAATTCACCGAATGAAAAGTTTTTGTTCTGCGATATGACCGCCCAGACGGTCGCCGCTGCGATAAGAACGGACAGCGCCGACCAGACGAGCTTGTTCTTTTTCTTCGGAAGCGACGATGACTTCGCGCCGTCCGCCGCGTTTCGTTCCTTATCCATCAGGACTCCTTTCCTTCGGTTTTATTCTTAAATATGCGCTTTTCAAGGGCGTAATATACCCTGTGCGCTCCCGTTAATTTTTCGATGAGGATCGCGATCTCGATATACGCGACGCCGCCGATGATGTCGACGAAGACGTGCTGCTTTACGAGCACGGTCGACGCGAAGACGAGAAGCGAGAATACGAACGAGAATACCGTGTAAGCTTTGTTCCTCTTCTCTTTCTCTATGTAGAAGATCCCTCTGAAGCACATCCAGCTTGCGAAACAGTGGAGCGAAGGAAAGAGGTTGTTCGGCTCGTCAAGGCTGTAGATCAGCCTCGTCATCCACGAGAATACGTCGCCGCCCGTGACCTTCGGCTGAGTCACCGCGCCGCAAAGCTCCGTCGGAACGGCGATGAACGTGATGAAGCACATAATTTCGCCTATCATCGTCGCGGCGAGAAACTTGTACGCGACGTCACGCCCGCGCGTCGAAAGATAATATATCCCGTACGCCCATTGAACGTATGCGAGGACGTAGATGACTATAAACGCGGGTATGAAAGGTATTTTGAGGTCGATCCACGTTGAAAGATCATGGTGAGTCATTCCGCTTGTGATGGGCCTTGTGACGTAAAAAACGGCAAGGTGGAACAAGAGGAGGATCGCAAGCGGAATTATCGTATATTTGGGGATCAGCTCTTTCTTCGATTTCATAAAAAACTCCGGATGCTGAGACATAAAAACTGCCATTATATGTATAAACGCGCGTGCGGGCGCACGTCAATTTTATATTATAAAGCATTTTTTACATTTTTGCAATACCTTACCGTAAAAAGAGTGATTTTTATTCAAATGTCTAACTTGTTCTGTTGTAAAACTTTTGTGAACAAAACAGCCCGAACGGCGAACGGTGTTGACTGCGCGGCGAGGAAAGTATATATTGTAAATACAAGTAATTTTCCGTGGAGAAAAATATGAAAAAAGAAAAAAGAGCGCCACGCGGCATCCTTTGGAGAATACTGCTCGCGCTGTTCGGGATCATTCTGTTCGCCGTCCTCGAGCTCGGCCGCCACACCCTCGCGGGATGGATCGCGGCGGCTCTCCTTATCGCCGTTTACGCCCTCGTCCGCATAAAGCCGCTGAGGGGGAAAGGACGCGCCGTCCGTCTCGTCTCGTGGCTCTGCCTCTTTGCGCTCACGGCGGGCGTCCTCGCGCTGTCGTGGCCTCCCGTCAAAAACGTCCCCGCGGTCAGGGGAGAGAACGGCGGAAAAACGGACGTCTACACCGTCGCGCAGGGCGACCTGACCGGCGTCTACACCGCCGACGGCAAGGTCGAGGTCTTCGCGGGCGTTCCCTACGCCGAGCCGCCGGTCGGCGACCTTCGCTGGCGCGAGCCCGTCCCCGCCGGAGCGTGGGAAGGCGTTCTTGAAGCCGATAGCTTCGCGCCGATGTCGATGCAGACGAGAAACCTCCCGATCTTCTATTCCGTCGCGCAGATCGTCGGCTATCACGACTATAAAATCACTTTTGACGACAACTACCGCGAGCCCGTCTCCGAGGACTCGCTCTACCTCAATATATGGAAGCCCGCCGGCGACGTCCGCGCCCTTCCCGTCCTCGTCTATATCCACGGCGGCTCCCTCCAGACGGGACAGCCGTGGTATGAGGATTACAGCGGCGAGAGCCTCGCGCGCGAGGGCGTCGTCGTCGTGAATATGGGCTACCGCCTCGGAGTTTTCGGCTTTTTCGCCTCTCCCGAGCTCGCCGCCGAGAGCGAAAACGGAACTACCGGCAACTACGGTCTTCTCGACCAGATCGAGGCGCTCAAATGGGTGAAGGAAAATATCTCCTCCTTCGGCGGCAACCCCGATAACGTCACTCTCGCCGGAGAGTCCGCCGGCGCCGCCTGCGTCAGCGCGCTCTGCACCTCGCCGCTCGCAAAAGGGCTCTTCCGGCGCGCCGTCGTCGAAAGCTCCACCGTGGCGTCACCTGCCCCCGCGCACTCATTCCGCACGCTCGACGATGCGTACGCCGCGGCTCCCGCGACTCTCGAACGCTTCGGCGTCAAAACCGTCGAGGAACTCCGTGCGGTCCCGGCGGAAAAACTCGCCTCCGAAATGGATTACCACCACCATATCACCGTCGACGGATACGTCCTCGAAGAGACCCCTTACGAATCGTACCTGAAAGGCGTCCACAACGAGGAAGCCCTCCTCCACGGCTATAACAGATACGAAGCCGCGCCCTTCATCCTCTTCGACGGCGCGAACCTCAAAAACTATGAATCAAAAATCAATTCGTTCTTCGGCGATGAGCTGACGCCCCGCGTCCTCTCGCTCTACCCCGCCTCGACCGATAAGGAAGCCGCCGACAACTGGGCTGATATCTATACCGCATACTACTTCACATACGGCCACCGCTGCCTCGACCGCCTCGCCGTCGACTGCGGCGTCCCCACCTATACATATCACTTCACAAAAAATAACCGCCGCCTCGGCGCGTGGCACAGCGGAGAGGAGGTCTACCTCTACGGTAATATCCCCGAAGACTCCTCCCTCTATGACGAAACCGACCGCGCCCTCTCCGAGACCATGCTATCATACTTCGTCAACTTCATAAAGAGCGGCGACCCCAACGGCGAAGGCCTCCCCGTTTGGCAGCCCTCAGCCGCCGACGGGACCGTAATGGAGCTCGGCAGCACCGTCGCCCCGCAAAAGTCCCCCTTCGCCCCCGTCCACGACCTCCTCGACGAACTCTTCGGCTGGGAGTGAAATCCGCACTCCGTGCGGATTTCACCGCGAACAAGGGGTCCTCGAGCCGCGCGAAGCGCGGCTCGGGGTTTCCGGAAGCGATTTCACCCGAGCGCCAGCTCGGATTTCACCCGTCCGCAGCGCACATCACTCGCGTCAGCGTACATCACTTGGCATAGCCATACATCACGTTCCGCTTGCGGAACACATCGTTCACTACTCACCCCAGAGAAAAAGGCGACCTTTCGGCCGCCTTTTTCTCTGGGGTGAAGCTACAAAAAGTACACCAAGGTATGACAGAAAAAACTTAAAGTAGACCAGTTGTTTTAAACCCTAATAACTACGAATAGGTAAAACAATCCTTCTGATATACGAATAAAAGCAAGGCATACGCCTTGCTTTTATTCAAATAATTAAATCAAATAAGCATGAATAATAGATTAAACATGAAATAATAAAATAGAATGAATATGTGACAAGTAACTATCACGTTAATATTATATGCTAAAAAATCAAAAAAGTCAACTCTTTTTTTGAAAAAAGAAATAATTAATTATGGCTTCAACCAGTTGCTGTCTGGGCGAGCAATCAATCTAGCGTTATTATAAGCCATATCCAACGTTAAACAAGTATGTCCTAAATACTGATTTCCCAAATTGTTTTTGCTAACAACAAGGGCTAGATCAGGGCTGTTTTCATTTAACAAACAAATTGGTACTAAAAGCTGTATTCTTCCTTTGTAGTATTGTGGAACAGCGGTTTTATAGTTAGCGTCAATCATGCATCTTGCCCGCTTAACTGCCCCATCAAAAAGCATTGATTTATTTGAACTCTCTCGTATTGGCTCCGGAATACGCAAGAAGTTTTCAGGATCGTTGAAAATATGCCTATACTGCGGCACTATCTCGCAATTTGTATCAAAAACCAAATCAGCGGGATTAGTAAAGTAATTTGCCCTACTAGGTCTCTCTTGAACTCCCACCATTCCCAGCTGATATGATGTATAAAATCCATCAAGAATCCATTTCTGTTTATCTGCTATTTTGTTTAAATTGAAATACGCATAAATCGCTTCATAGAAAGAGGTATAAAGACCAGTATTAAATAGAGCATACTTGTCTGTGCATATTATTCTATCATCCTCATATACTTTCATAAATGTGTGATTTATGTAATTTTTCAATATCACATTATCTGAATTAGAACCAAAGCTCCATTTTTCAGGACAAATTGAAGCTAGCGTACTAATATTATGTTCAAAGTTTGGACAAAATGCAAATTCAAATAGTTTCATAAAATTCACCTTATCTTTCTAATACAAAAATACAATACTTTAATTGCATATACTAATCAAAAGCATAATCTATACAACTACAGTAGTTTAACATAAAATACAGAAAAAATCAATACATATTCACACTAATAATTCATTAACAAATTTAGTTTAGAAATAGAACTATAGAAAAAACAAATCTGCAACAACATTCCTCTTTTTTACGCCAAGATGATTTCAAAATAGAATAATACTCTTTACCTACCAAATTTCGACAATTTCTTTAGCCCCGTGAAAAGCGGCTAAGTCTTGAATTGCAAGTTCAATTCCTTTATGATCAATAAAATCGGGATTGAATATGTTTTTTTCTTTAATTCTGAATTTTCCGGTTTTCCAGTCCATCTTACAGTCGATATAACCGACGAACTGATTTCCAACAAGAATCGAGAGGGGCCACTTCATTCCTTTCTTTTTGAAGTATTCAAAAGTAAAGGAATAACCAAAAAACGTTTCAAGCCAAGCTTTGTCTCTAACGATCATATCCATCGGCGATATAAGCCGGACTTCTGAAGGCTTTTCGTCAACTCTTTCATTAAGAAGATGGACTCTTGAAGAATGAATATAATAATACTTGCGACCGATTTTCTGTGTAAGTTTTCGTATTTTGTCTTCAGCTTCAAGTTCATCGAAAATCGGACGGATCTCTGCGCTTTTATACCCGGAAATATGAGAAACGTGAACCGGATCGGTTATTCCAAACGAAGCAATTAGTTTTTCGATCACATACTTTATTGCCTCTTTGTCGTCGATCCCGTCTTTTGTCCAATCGGGGAAACCGACCTTTTCTTTCAGTATGTAGATCGGTTCTCTGAAAGTACCCGGATTCCTGCCGCAAACCAGAAAGTCTCCTCTCCGACACATCCTGTTAAATGCGCGGAACAAGGGCAAATAATAACTGTGATCGTGATCTCTTCTGTACTTATGCCATTCAAAAGACAAACCGAGCTTTTCCCAGATTTGATTTAAAGTCAATCCATCAAACCCTTCGAGTTTCTCTTTCAGTTCTTTTTCGGCGGCCTGCATTTTGGAACTGTCTCCCCATTTGAGCCAGTCTTCGTCAGAACTTCCCCATCTTGAAATGCCTCTTGTCGCGTGCTTGTACAACGAATACTCATCCCGAGGCACAAAAAACATATTTCGTTTAAATGCCCATGTTTCGACGACTCTGAAGTCCTTATATGCCGCAATATCTAAATCTTCTGCCTTGAAATCTTTTATTCTGTTCCAAAGCACCATGTATTGATTCAAATGGATCGTAGGATTAGGGTCATACTGCAATCCGCAAATATCCGACGTGATCTTCTCGATGCTTTCAGTACTTCTTTCAAGTAGGTGCTGACTGTCCAAAATGATATTGCGTAAAAGACTTGCGTCATAAATTTCATTATTCATTAAACCACACTTC
>CADBQA010000022.1 GCA_902796675.1 uncultured Ruminococcus sp. | reverse complement strand
TATCTCGACCCCGAGCGCGCGAAGATTTTTGACAAATGCCTCAGCTATATCCGCCGCTCTGTCGGAGACCGGGAAGACCCTTCTTCCCCTCTCCGTTTTGAGCGGAACGCCGAGTCCTTCAAAAAACTCCTTCGCGTCGTCAGGCGTGAAGTTGTATATCGCGCTGTATAAAAACTTGTGGTTCTTCGTTACGTTTTTGAGAAATTCGTCCGGAGGGCAATCGTTTGTGACGTTGCACCTCCCCTTGCCGGTAATGCGCAGCTTCTTTCCGAGGATCCTGTTTTTCTCGTAAAGCGTGACCGCCGCGCCCGCCTTTGCGGCATAGATCGCCGCCATCATCCCCGCGGGACCCGCTCCGACGACCGCGATACTGTTTTCGGCAAATGCGGAATTTGTCTTTTCCATCGTTATTCCTTCGAGCGGGAGCGGTCCTCCGGCCCCTTGTTGTATACGTTGTATTCTTCCCAGACGGTCTCGAGTCTCGAGAGCGTCTTCGCGACCTCGTCCTTTTTCTTCTTGCCGATAGCGACGATTATCGCGTTTATCACGCTGAGCGGCGCGACGAGAGAGTCCCCGAAGGAGACCATATCGCTCTTTGCCGTAAGAGTCGCAAACGTGCCGGAGGCGATAGGCGACGCGACGCTGTCGGTGATAGAGATGACCTTGGCGCCCGCCTGCTTCGCGTAGTCGACGGCGGAGACTATGCGCGTCGAATATCTCGGAAAGCTGACGGCTATCAGCACGTCGCGCCCGTCGATGCGCATGAGCTGCTCGAAGACCTCGCTTCCGCTCGTCGTGCGGACCCTCCTCACGTCGTCGAAGACGAGGGAAAGGTAGTAGCTCAGGAAATCCACGAGGGCGGACGACGACCTCATTCCTATCGTATATATCCTTCTCGCGGAAAGAAGCGCCTCTACCGCTCTTTCGAACGCGGCGCGGTCTACGTCCTCGAGGGTCTTTCTTATCCTTTCGGCGTCTGACGTCAGCACCTCGTCGAGTATCTTCTCCTCCGAGATGCGGTCTCCCGTGACCTCCATCCTCTGCACGGCGGTAAGCCTCATCCTGAGAGTTTCGCGAAGCGCCGCGTGGAACTCCGGATATCCGCCGTAGCCGAGCTCTATCGCGTATCTGACGACGGTCGATTCCGAGACGCCGACCTCGGAGCCGAGCTTCGAGGCGGTCATGTACGCCGCCTTGTCGTAGTGCGACAGGATATAGTCGGACAGCTTCTTCTGCCCCTTCGAGAGCGTCGGGTACGCCATTTCTATTATTTCGATAAGATCACGGCTCATAAATATGCCCCTTTATCGCAAAAAACATTATTTATATTATTATATAATACGATTTCTTTTCTGTCAACCGCATTTTTGCCCGATTTGAGTCGAATTGACAACTCACCAGGCGCAAACGGCTTCAATTTTGTATATAATAGTATAAGAAAAAGCTTTGACAAAGGCGTCCTGCTGTGTTATACTTTTTATAAATAATTATACAGCGTGCATACGGAGAAAGGAAACGGGATCTCTCCCGGGTATGAAAATGAACAAACTTAAAGCGGGTATTATCGGAGCTACCGGAATGGTAGGTCAGAGATTCATAACTCTGCTCCACGACCACCCATATTTTGAAATAGGCGCGCTTGCCGCTTCCGCGAGAAGCGCGGGCGTTCCCTACGGCAAAGCCGTCGAGGGAAGATGGAAGCTTGGGGCCAAGCTTCCCGAGGACGTCGCGAAAATGGAAGTCATCGACGCCGCGAACATCGACGAAATGAAGAAGAGATGCGACTTCGTCTTCTGCGCCGTCAACATGAAGTCTGAGGACATACTCGCCCTCGAGACAGCGTACGCGAAGGCGGAGATCCCCGTCATCTCAAACAACAAGGAAAACCGTTGGACGGACGACGTTCCGATGGTGATCCCGGAGATCAACGACAGCCACCTCGAGGTCATCGAGAGCCAGAAGAAGCGTCTCGGCACGAAGCGCGGTTTCATCGCCGTCAAGCCGAACTGCTCCATTCAGAGCTACGTCCCGGCGCTGACTCCCCTTCTCAAATACGGCATAAAAGAAGTCGTCGTAACGACTTACCAGGCGATAAGCGGCTCGGGCAAGACCTTCCGCGAATGGCCCGAAATGATAGACAATCTCATCCCCTTTATCTCGGGCGAGGAGGATAAGAGCCAGTACGAGCCTCTCAAGATATGGGGCGACGTTAAGGGCGGCATCATCCGCCCCGCGGAGGAACCGAAGATATCCGTCCAGTGCCTCAGAGTTCCCGTGACGGACGGTCACACCGCCGCCGTTTTCGTAAACTTTGAAAACAAGCCCCCGAAGGAGACGATACTTCGCGAATGGCGCGACTACCGCGGTATGCCGCAGCTTCTCGAGCTTCCCCACGCGCCGAAGCAGTTCATCACCTACTTCGAGGAAGACGACCGCCCGCAGGCGGCTCTCGACCGCGACCTCTACGGCGGTATGGGCGTCTCCGTCGGCAGACTCCGCGAGGACGTAAACTTCGACTATAAATTCGTCGGGCTCTCGCACAACACCCTCCGCGGCGCGGCGGGCGGCGCGGTCCTCATCGCCGAACTCCTTTACAGAAAAGGCTACCTCGCTTATAACGACTGAAAACGGAAAAAGACGAAGGCTTCCGCCGAGGCGGAAGCCTTCTTTCATTTTCAATTATCCGTTCTCAATTCTCAATTATTCAAGTCCCGCGATGATCCTTCTCATCTTCAGCACGTCCTTCGCACAGACGTCGTTGCCGCCGGAAATTCTCGCCCTCTCTTCAAAGACCGGGTTGAGTTTCGCCAGTCCCGCGATCACGCGTCTTATGAGAAGAACGTCCTTCACGGTGAGTTCTCCGTCGCCGTTGGCGTCGCCGGCTACAACTGTCGGCGCGACGTTCGGCGCGGGGTCGGTGACCTGCCCTTCAAAGAGGATCACGTCGTTTCGCGTGGTAATTATATAACCGAATTCGCGGTCCGCGACAAACTCGTGATAGATCTTGACGGTATCATCGTACGCGCTGCCCGCTACCGAGACCGACGTCACCGCCGCACCCTCGATACCGATTCTGTCCACGTTCAGGACCGTGTGGTGCTGTATATCGGAGACGGCGAGCGTTCCTTTTACAAGTTTCGAGGTAAACCCCGAGCCGAGCGTCTTCGCAAGCGTGCCGTCGGCTTTCAGGACCGTCATAAGAGGCGTCGGAGATTCGATCTTGAATTCGGGGAAAGCGCAGCGAGTGAAATGCTTAACGTTCTCAGTGGAATTTTTGTCGTAATCGGAATAAGAGTTGACCTCGTCAAGACTGCTCTTCGACATTGCTTCTTTTAGGGTAACGCCCTCCTTCGGCAGGATAAGCTTCATCTTATATCCGTTTGCGGCTTCGACGTAGAAGAAAGTGCAGTAGTCGTTCTCGCCGGCTTCTCCGGGTATGTAAAAACCGTTTGCAAAATCAAGAGTTTTCTTATCGCCCGAAGACGTCGTGAATTCGCGCGGCTTAACGTAGAGTTCGCCCTCGGGATTCCAGACAGCTTTGAGATAAAGCGTGTTAACGAGCGCGAAGAGGGTCGAGGTGTCAAAATTGAAGTTGCGGTCGATAAGTCCGTTCGTCATATTCCTGACAAACTCTTTTACTATTCTGTTAGCTCTGTCGTTGTCGCGGGCGAACGGGACCTTTTCTCCGTAGCAGCCGAGAGTGTACATCATCGTGTACAGCTCTTCCATGTTTACGTCCACGTTCTCGTCAAACCAGACCGTGTCGGAAAGCGACAGCTCGCTGACGATTCCGCCGTAAGCGCCGGGCGAGCGTTCCGAAAGATCGTTCACGACGGTGGAGGTCAAGGCAAAATCGTCGGCACTCATGCCGGTAAAATCTTCGATTTCGCGCTTTACGCCGTCGTCGCCGGCAAAGTGGAGCATAGCGAGCGCAAGATAAACGGAAAGCGGCGACATCGCGTAGTTTTTGTCTTCGCCTTCTGCCGCGAGCGCGTAAAGCTTGTTTGAAAAGGACGCGAGCCTGTCGTAAAAGCCTCCGTCATCCGAGGCGAACGCCGAGGGAACAACAGAACCGATAACAAAAAGCAGAGAAATAATAACCGATAAAATGCGTTTCATAACTGTCTCCCTTCATTGCAATGTTTTTACATTTATATTATACCATTTTTTAATAATTATGTCAACAAGTCCGTCAAACGGAAAAAGCTCACGGTTTTTCGTGAGCTTTTTAGTTGTTTATCTTCGCCGCGACGACGACTAGGCGGCCGTTCGTATACGAGTATTCGCAGGTGGAAAGCGTGAGGAGCTTCGCGCCGTCGAGGTCGACGGAGTCGTCCGTCCAGAGCGCGTAGGGCTGACATCTTGCGACGTAGTCGGCGGCGGTCATGGTGTCGCCGAAATCTACCATATTATTATAAGGAAACATATCGGCGGAGTCGGCGGAGATCTTGAAGACCGTGACGACGCGCCAGACGCCCTCCCCGTATATCGTATCAAAGATTATATCGGGCGCGCTCTCGCAGTAATCGGCGTCCTTGAAGTACATAAGGTCGGAGAACATAGTTCCGTCGCCCATGTGGTGGCCGTATATGACGTAGTTGTCGGCGTCCGCGACGTCGCATCTCTCGTCGAGGAACGGCACGCCGTGGGCGTTATAATTCTTGTCAAAATCTCTCGAGAGATAGAACTCTCCGTCGCCCTTCGACTGCATGACAGGGTAATTCACGCCGGTGCCGTCTATCTTTATCCAGCCGACGAAGTCGGGGTTTTCGGCGACGAGCGGCGCGTATTTCGAGAGGATGTGCGGCGTATCGGGAGGTATATCGTCTTCGCTCTCCGGAGATGTGTCTTCCGTCACGGGAAGCGTGTCGGTGAGCGACGTGCGAAGCTTTTCGAACGCGTCCTCCGTCTTCGCCTTGCCGACGCCTATATCGACGAGTCTGTACGCGGCGAAGATCATCACCGCGGCAAGGATCGCCGCCGCGGCGAGTGTAATCTTTCTTTTCATAGTCATACCGAGGCAGCCGACGCTGTGTGTCACGTCGGCTGCCGTTGTTTATTTTTTCTCTTTTTTGTTCTTTTTCTGTTTAACGTACACTACCGCGAACGCCGAGAACGCGGCGGCAGCGGCGGCAAGGACAACTATCCAGAACACGGGCGAGTTGTAGAGCGTGTCGCCTGTCTTCGGAACGTTTCCTCCCGGCTTGTCGTCGTCGGGCGTCGGGGGTACGGGCGTCGGTACGTCGGGATTCGTCCATCCGCCGTCCACGTGTCTGTACAGAAATACGACGAGGCGCGTTCCCGTCTGACCGCTCGTGCAGGTCACGAGCGCGACGACCTGGGACTCCGTCGGGTTCTCATCGAATTCATCCATAGCGGGTCCCCACGTTCTTATGGAATGACCCTCTATATAATCGTGAAGTCCCGTAAGATCGCGTCCCCAATAGAACGGATCGAAGATCTCCTTAACACTGTCGATAACGTCCATGACGGCGAGGACTTTATAATCCGCCTTTCCGTCCACGGTCGTTATAGTTGCGTCTCTCGTCGAATCAAAGAACTCCCCGTCCTTGAAAAGGTCGAGGTCGCCGAACATAAGTCCGCGGTCCATGTGGTGCCCGTATATCAGAAGATACGGGTCGGAAAAATCTCCCCTGTTTCTTGAGTCGAGGAAGATGCTTCCGGCGAGGGACGTCTCTTTATAGACGTCCTTGTTCATATAATAAATATTGTTCTCGCCCTGAACCACGGGATAATCGACTTTTGTTCCGCGCACCGTGAGCCACGCCTTGATGTCGGAGTTGATCTGCCTCAGATCGTCAAAAGCGCCTGACAGGTCTCCTCCTTCTTCCGAGCCGTCGTCCGGCTTGAGAGCGAGGAGCTCGCTGTAGACGTCCTCGGCGTCGCGGTATGTTCTTCCGTTCGACCAAAGGACGTATCCGGATACCAGCAGTACGCCGATCATAAGGACCGCGCTCACGCGTGATACTACGTGATTAAAGCCCTTGAGAAACCACATTTTTATCTATCGGATGCCTTTCTGCGTCTGGAGACGATCACAGCGACGATAGCGGACGCCGCGATGATGAATGCGGCGACGAACGGAGCGTTCTCGACGATAACGCCGACGTCGATTGCCGTGGATTTATCGTTCGTGATGGTGAGGCTGTCAGCCGCGTCTTCAACGGTACCTGTCGCGACGACGTCAGCCCATGCCGTGCCGGTGGCGACGGTATCGGAAGCCTCGTTGCCCGTAAACGCCATGGTGTGAGTGTAACCCTCGTCGGTGTAATCCTGCTCGGTGACGGTGTAGGCGACGCCATAGGGGATGTTCGTGAACGTCACGGTCTCGTCGTGAGAGAGTTCGATCGTAACGGTCGTTGTCCACGGCTCGTCGGCGGCAGACTTCGTCCATGCGGAAGGAGCAACTGTCTTAGCCTCGCCGTCCGTGTAGGAGATCACGCTCTTTACGGGGTTGACGGCTTCATCGCTTGCGTACGTGAATACTACGGTCGCGGTGTAGACCTTGTCGATGTCACCCATATTACCGGTTACTTTCTTCGTTACCGAGAGAGAACCGTTCGAGTAGGTGTTGGTGAAACCGTCGTTCTTCGTGTCGCCGCTGTCGGCGGGTGTGCCGTCTGCGTCCGGAGCCGCGGTGTGGAGAGTTACGAGTCTGAGAAGAGTCGTGGAAGCGTCAGCGTCGCGGATGACCTGAACGTGGAGGTAATACTCCGCGTCGTCATAAGTAACGCCCGCGGTCGTGCCCGCGGTCTCGGCTACCTTGTACCAGTAGTCGCCGACTGCCGTGTATGCGGGAAGAGTAACTTCCGCCGTGACGTCGCCGCCTGCCGCGCCGACTGCCGCGGAGATAGTAGCGTTGGCTATAGAGGGCATGTTAGCCGTCGTGATAGCCGCGGATGCGGGTGTGTTGTTTACCTGATAGGGGGTAAACGTAACTACGAAGTCCTCAGCGGGGCTGGACTCGTTCGCCGTGTCGCCAGCCGCATTGTAGTGCTTCGTGAGCGTGAAGGACGTCGTGTCCTCGGTGGGATTTGCGCTTGTGTTGTATCCGGTCGCCGCGAGTGACGTGACGGTCATTGCCGCCGCGATGATCACTGCAAACAGCAGAGCGGATATTCTCTTAAACGTCTTTTTCATTGATGTTCACCTTCCAAAAATATTATTTTTTTATTTTTATTTTTGTATTCACATTTTTTTATGACGAAGTATCGCTATCGCCTTGGAATTTACGTCCTCAGCCGGTATGAAGCCGAACGTCCGGCTGTCCTCGGACTGCGTTCTGTAGTCGCCGAGGATATAGACCGTCCCCTCGGGAACTATCGCTATTCCCTGCCAGCCCTCTCCGGGATACGTCGGGAATACGACGTCCGTCGTCTGCGGCGTGCCGTTGACAAAGAGCTTTCCGTCTTCGGAAAAATCCACGTTGTCGCCGGGCTTTGCGACTATCCTGCCGCAATACTCGACGCCGTTTACCTCGTAGAAGACTATCTCGCCCTTCGTGAACGAGGGCTTGAAGTATGTCAGCACGAGGTCGCCGTCGGAGAGACCGGGGTACATCCCGTTTCCCTCGACGGTCCTGAAGCCGAAGAATATGAAGAATACCGCGACCGCAGCCGCAATGATCGCAAGGAGCCTCAAGCTCGACGCGACGGTCCTGCGGTTTTCGGCGGCGACGACCGCCTTCTTTCTTCTCTTTTCCACGGCTTCCGTGAGAGGGGCGAGCGGATTGTAGTGGTCACTCATCAGCCTCACTCCCGTCTTCGGAGGCCTTTTGCAGCGAACGGATGACTACCGTATATTTTGCGCGGTCCGCTATCAGGAGCTTTTCGTACAGCCTGTTCAGCTCTTCGATCTTTCTCCACACGTCCGCCTCGTCAACGCCGCCGAAACGGCGGCGTTTGAATTTCACGTTTTCGATCCAGTCGAGAACCGCTTTTTCCTCTGCGACGATCTCGGATTTCGCTGCATTAGCTTCCATTTCGGCTTTCTTGCCGCTTTTCTTTTTCACTCAGGGTGCCTCCGTTGAAACGTCAGTCTTCGATCTCCTTCTTGCGGCGGAAGAATATAAGAGCTGCCGCGGTAAGAGCAATTACTGCGATTATGATAAAGGGGGCGTTGTCGATGATGACGCCGACGTCGAGCGTCGCGTCCTTATTGTTCTTTATCGTGACAGTATCAGAGAAATCGCCGACGGTGCCGGATGCAAAGTTTTCTTCCCACGCGGAGCCCGTCGCGACCGTGTCGCCGCTCTCGGACTCATTGTCGAACTTGTATTCGGGTATATCGTACTCGTCAGCGGAGTAATCCTTCTCGACCACCTTGTAAGTTACGCCGTCCGGAATGTTGGAGAACGTGACTTCGTCCCCCGCGCCGAGCGTTACCGTAACGCTCTTGGCTCCCGTCCAGTTCGCGGGGATGCTCTCGGACGCTCCGTAGGTGATGGGACCGGTGACGGTCTTGCCTGTGGGAGCCGTAAAAGTAACTGTTACTTCAAAGGTCTTGTTTTTATCGGCGAGGTTACCGGTAAGCTCTTTTTTGATCTTGAGCTCGCCCGCGCCGTATTCGTTCTCGGGACCCGCGACCTTGTCGGCGGCGTCATTCGTATATGAGCCGTCATCGTTCGGAGCGGTCTTGTGGATCGTGACCTGGCTGACGCCGATATTGGTCTCGTCGACCTCGTCGTCGGCCGTCACTACGAGATGGAGATAATATTCGTTCTCGTCGTACTTGACGCCCGCGGTAGAGCCCGCAGTCTCGACTACCTTATACCAGTAGTCGCCGATGCCGTATGCGGCGCCCTTGAAATCGGGGAATGTGACCTCGACCTTGTCCGTTCCGTCTCCGACGGAGATCGTGTATTCATTGGGATCGAACGCGGGAATGTCGTCGGAGTTCTTGCCGATCTCACGGTTGAAGCTCTTGTAGGGAGTTACCGTGACGACGACGTCCTCGGCGAGCTTGTCCTGCGTTGTTACCGGGTCTCCGGCGTTGTCGTAGCCCGTCATGCCGACGTAGGATTTTTCAATTTCCGTCTTGGTGAGGTATTCGTGAGGGACTCTCACAAGTCTGACCTCGTCGGGATTGACGTCGGAAAAGTCAGCCTTCCACGTGTTATGGTCGGACGTGAAGAACGCATCGGGATCTTCCGCGTTGTTGGCTTTGTAACCGCTGAAGAGGTAATGCTCGGACTCAGCCGCCGGGTCTTCATCGGCAAGACCGTTGCCCCAGAGAGCGGGGTCGGAAAGACCGATAGTAGAGCCCGTGAGCGAGCCGCCGACGTAAACCGGCTTGTCGTAAGAAAGAACGTTGAGGTTGTTCAGTTTACCGTCGTATGTGTTGTTCTGGATTATGTCCGCGCCGGAGATCGTGAGCTTCGAGCTTGCGTCGTAGTAAACGCCCGCGCCGCGGTCTGTCGACGTATTATTTTCGATCGTTGTATTTTTAAGTGTCGTACCGTTTCCGGAGCCGTTGCCCATGAGCGCGATACCGCCGCCATTGCCGTCAGCCGCGTTGCCGCTGATGGTACAGCCGTCGATATCCGCCTGAGTCCAGTAGGACATAACGTCGATTCCGGCGCCTTCACCGGCGGTGTTTCCGGTTATCGACGCGTTGTGTATCTGTACGGGACGGTTGGGGCGTATCCAGTTGAGGAAGATGCCGCCTCCGTTTGCCGCATCGTTGTTGCTGACGGTGCCGCCGGAAATATAGATTCCGGGATCCGCCATCTGACCGGACGACGCCGGAGTGGCAGCGCAAATGGCATAATAATCAACGTATCCGCCACCAACGAATATGCCGCCGCCGACGAGCGCGTCGCATCCGGTGATGGTCCCGTCTGTCATTGTGAATTTGCTGTCGAGATAACCGTACTGGTTGCCATTATCATATACCGACTCGAGCGAAGTAACTATCGCAACTCCGCCGCCATCCGTGGTCACGGAGCAGTTCTCTATGGTGCCTCCGGTCATATTGAAGGTGGAGCCGCACACAAAGACTCCGCCGCCCGCGCTAGCAGGCGTTTGCCATTTATTTGCGTTATATGTGGTCGTAGCGTAGCAATCCTTGATCGTGCCGCCGCTCATATTGAACGCGCCGTTGTTGAATACCGCGACGCCGCCGCCGTAGCAGACGGAGCCGCCGTCGATACCGCAGTTCTCTATCGTGCCGCCGTACATGTTGAACGTGCCCGATTCAACGGTTACGCCGCCGCCGAAGTAATTACTGCCTTTATGATCTTTCAGCGTGACGTTATCGTACATATTGCATACGCTCGCGGAGCCGGAGATATACACGATGCCGGGGCAGTCGTTCTTCGTAATACCTACAACCGTGAGAGCGCTTGTCCCGTCGCCGAGATTAAGCGTCGCGCCGTTGCTGACTGTAAAAAACTGTTCTCCGCCGGATTGAGTTATGGTATGCCCGTTGCCGACGACAGTTACGTTGACGCCCGCTCCGCTGAACGCGGCGCCGGAGGCTGAAAAATCAGCCGTCAGATTGATGACGTAGTCGCCCGCGCCGGCTCCGTTTATCGCCGACGCCGCGGCGGTCAGCTCAGCCGCCGTGGACACGTTATAAGTCGCGTCCGCCGCGAACGTCGCGATAGGCGTCACGCTGAGTGTGATAAGAACAGCGAGGAACAAAGCCGAAGCTGCGCGAAAAAGTTCTCTCATAAAGTACCTCCTTAAGCAGTACAAACAAAATAATCGGATATTCACAGTTAACAAAATTGCAACAATATATATTTATTATATTATATTTTGTCGAGCGCGGTTTGTCAATACTTTTTATTAAAAAAAATAATATTATTAGTTGTTTTTATGAATTTTTTGGCGTCTGGACTTATTATTTCCGTTTATGTAAAATGATCCCGCCGGAAGTCCGTCCGACAGGACGAAAACGGCGAGAGTGTTGACGACCGTCATGAGGGCGATCTCAAGGTCGGCTATCTGCCATACGGCGTCCGGCGTCATAACGGAGCCGAGGAGCGTAGCGCCGAAAGACACGGCGAGGTAGACGCGCCTCGCCCTCTTCCCTCCTCCGAGGGCGGCGAGCGCCTCCATGCCGTAGTACTCCTGACATATCACCGTTGCAAGCGCGAAAACGACGACGGACGCGCCGATCGCCATCCTCCCGAAGTCCCCGCAAAAGACGCCGTACGACTCCATTGAAAGAGGTATTCCGTCCTCACCGGCGACGCCCGATAAAAGTATGACGAGGGCGGTCATCGTACACATAACGACCGTATCGCAAAAGACCTCGAAAACGCCGAGGCATCCCTGCTCGTGAGGACCTTTCGTATTCGCGGAGGCGTGGGCGGTCGGGGCGGTGCCGCACCCCGCCTCGTTCGAGAAAACGCCTCTCGTGACGCCGAATCTCACGGCGCGCGATATGCCGTATCCCGCGGCGCCGGACGCCGCCGAACGGAGAGAAAACGCGCCACGGAATATCGACGAGAAGACCTCGCCGAGACGTTCTGCGCCGGATATTATGACGTATAACGAAAGCAAAATATAGACAAGTGTCAAAAGCGGTATCACGCGGACCGTGAAATCCCCTACTCTCTTAGCGCCGCCGACCGTAACGACGGCGACGGCGACGGCGATCGCGGCGCCCACGGCGACGCCCGGTATGCCGTCAAAGACGGACGCGGCGGCGTTCACCTGCACAACGTTTCCGGTGAGAAGTGAGTTCGAAACGAGAAGGCACGCAAAGCCGGAGGCGATGTATTTCGCCGCGCGGCTGCCGAGTATCGGCGAAAGTCCTTCCTTCATATAATAAAAAGCGCCGCCGAAATATTCCCCGCCGTGCGTGCCCGTCCTCGTCCTTCTGTATTTGACGGCAAGCGCGACCTCGGCGTACTTGACGCTCATCGCGGCGAGGGCTGATACCCACATCCAGAATACGGCGCCGGGTCCTCCCGCGACGATCGCCGTCGCGACGCCGGAGATATTGCCGACGCCGAGGGTCCCCGCGAGGGCGACGGTCAGCGCCTTGAAGGGGGACGTTCCGCTCCCCGTGCCGGCGGACGCCACAGCCTTTGCGGTCTTTACGGGATGGAGGACGTAAAAGAAGCGGAGTTTCGCGGCGAGATATATCCCGACCGCGATCAGGACGACCGGGAGCAATACGCCGGAAAGAACGGAATTCGCGCTCTCGACAAATTTCATAAACGCCACCTTAATACATAATGAAGATAGCTAATTCTATGCCGGAGACGTATTTTTGATACTGCCGCCGCGTTTCGCCAAATTTAGCACTCTACGTGAGGCAAGTGCAAAACCGTTCTGTCAAAACCCCAAAAATCATTGTGAACTTTTTGTTAAATATCCAAAAAACACTTGATTTTTACTATAGGTCGAATTACAATGTAAGAGCAATCGGTTAGCACTCATTCTTTTTGAGTGCTAAAACAATTCAAAAATAATATGCGTTATCGCAATATATCAGGAGGTAATTATGACAATCAAACCACTCGCTGACAGAGTAGTAGTTAAAGCGGTCGCGGCGGAAGAAACGACGAAGACCGGAATCATCCTGCCCGGAACGGCGCAGGAAAAACCTCAGGTAATGGAAGTCGTCGCGGTAGGCCCCGGCGGCGTAGTTGACGGAAACGAAGTAGTTATGACGGTCAAGGTCGGCGACCGCGTCATCACGAGCAAATACTCCGGCACGGAAGTCAAGTGCGACGGCGAGGAGTACAACATAGTCCGCCAGTCCGACATCCTGGCAATAGTTGAGTAATAAGGAAAGAAGGGTTTTACCATGGCAAAAGATATCATTTACGGCGCGGAAGCAAGACAGGCGCTCATAAACGGCGTTGACAAACTCGCCAACACGGTCAAGATCACGCTCGGCCCGAAGGGCAGAAACGTAGTTCTCGACAAGAAATTCGGCACGCCCCTTATCACAAACGACGGCGTTACGATAGCAAAAGAGATAGAGCTTG
>CADBQA010000021.1 GCA_902796675.1 uncultured Ruminococcus sp. | reverse complement strand
TGCGAAAAATTCATCCCGTACCTCCAGGCTCACACGAACACTTACGCCGACCCGGAAGTCCTTCGCCGCGTTTATTCGGAAGCCGCCTCTTTCGAGGGCGCCGTTATGCTCGCGATAGCGACAAGAGCCGACTGCCTCGGGGACGACGTGATCGGGGTACTGCGAGAAACGGCGGACAAAATACCGCTGATGGTCGAACTCGGTCTGCAAACGACGAACGACGAGACGGCAAAAAGGATAAACCGCGCTCACACTTACAACGAATTCAAAGAAGGATATTATCGCCTTCGGAACGCCGTCCCGTCCGCAAAGATCGCCGTCCACCTCATAAACGGGCTTCCCGGCGAGGGGCGGGACGATATGATAAAGAGCGCGAAGGACGTCGCCGCCCTCTTTCCCGACGTCGTAAAATTCCACTCTCTCCACGTTCTGAAGGACGCCCCGCTCGCCGACATGTGGCGGCGCGGTGAATATACCCCGATGGAGCAGGACGAGTACGTCTCGGTCCTCTGCGACCAGATAGAGCTTCTCCCGCCGGAGTGCGCCGTCGGGCGCGTCTCGGGCGACGCGAAGGGGGACGAGCTTCTCGCGCCGCTCTGGTGCAGGAGAAAGACCGCCGTCGCGAACGACGTCGACCGCGAGCTTTACCGCCGCGGCACGTATCAGGGGTACAGATTTGAAAAATAAGAAAACGCCGGACAGTCAGTCCGGCGTTTGCTTATTTATTGTCATATCACACCCAGAACTTCTCCTCCGGGTCTTTCATATCGACGTCGGGGAGCGTATCGAGGACGCCGCGCTCCGACATAAGCTGATAAATTGAAGCCGCGTAGTTTATATCGTGAACGGAAATGCCGATGTTATACGCAAGAATACGCTCATCGTCGTTCTCGCGCCCGGAAACGTCTCCGTTTACTACGTCGCAGACCTCGGCGAAGCTTCTGAACTTGTCGAAGTTTTTGAAATGACAGACGTGTCCGTAATCGTCTGCGAACACCTTGTCGAAGAAGAGGTCGCAGTTCGTAAATCCGAGCGTATGGATTGGCTGAACGAGAACGCCTTTATCAAAATATTCATCCGCGCAGACGTCGTTCGGAAGATACGTCGCACCCGAGATCACGACGTCGGAGCCCTTCACCATCTCCTCCGCCGTGTCGACGAAGGTGAAGTGAAGATTCCCATATGACGAGAACCTCTTCGCAAAATCCTCTTCCTGCCCTCTGTACCTGAGAAGCTTTATATGAAGCTCGCGATCCGGTATTTTGTCGGCGAGAATAACGAGCGTAGAACGAACGACGTTGCCGAGACCCATCATACCGATCGTTGCAAAATTCTTCTTGCCGAAGAGCAAAACGGAATGAGCGGCAACGGCGCCGGTCCTCATCGCGGTGATCCACGTGCCGTCCATGAGCGCAAGGAATTCACCGGTTTCCGCATTCATAAGCAGGATGCGGCTCTCGAGGCTCGGCACTCTGTCCGGGTAACGGGTCACGACTTTTACGCCTCCGCGGTCTCCGGCGTCGCCGTCCTTTATTATGGATGGCATGACGTTGCAAAAGACGCCGTCGCGGGGCTTCAGACTGATTTTCGGCGGAAGGAGCGCGTTTCTCTTGTTCTTGATCATCGACTCCGCCCAGTCGAAGCAAGTAGAAGGAGAAATATTCAATGAAGCGATGTCACGGAACGTGATGATTTTCATCGGAGCCTCCTTTATTTTTTCGCGGATTTTGCGCCGCCGGTCTTTTTTGCGGACGCCTCATCCGCCAGTTCTTTATTCTTTTCCGTCAGATAATCGACGACGGACGACGCCGCACAGCCTCTGTTCGTCCACGCGAGGTCACGCACTTCGCGTCTCGCGTCGGAGAGCGACTCGTCCGTGAGCGCGCCGCGGATCTTGTCTCCGAGAGACGGGAAATCCGCCTCGGTTATCTCAAGACCGAGCTTTTTGTAAAGGTCGACCGCCTCTTCCTTGTCGAACCACGCCGCGTCGTAGACCGACGTGTCGAGCTCGCCCGCGGAATAGAGAACGGGTTTGTCGAAGATAAGCGAGAAGTCGAGAATGACGCCGGAGAAGTCGGATATCATAACGTCGGAACGCTTTAAGACGTCGAAGTTGTCGTTGTCACGGTTCCACGTCAGTTTTTCGCCGTCCGGATATTTAGCCATAAGGCGATCTATCTCCTCCTTGTCGGAGGTGAAGGACTGCGGATGAGGTCTTATCGTAACGGTAAAACCGGTCGCGATGAGCGCGTCGATCAGAGCGTCCTTGTACTTCATAAGGAGCGAGGACGCGCCCCAGGAGGGTGCGAGAAGGACTCTGACGTCGCCGTCGTTTCTCGTCTCCTCCGCGCCGCGCTCCGCCTCAAATCTCGCCGCCATACCGTCGAGGATCGGCGAGCCGACCTTGACCAGCTCCTTCTCGGGAAGGTTTCTCATCTCTTCGAGCTGTCTTATGTACGGTCTCTGGAGCTCTCCCGTCAAAAGTACCGCGTCGTAAAAGTCGAGCGCGAACATCCTGTAGAGGATATGCTTGCCGCATGCGTGATAGATGTGAACGTAGTAATCGACGTTCTTCGAGCGTTTCCACTGATAGACGTCGAGATTCGGCGTCGTTGCGAGAAGGACCGTGGCGTCGGCGAAATTGAGCCTTGTGAACGCCTTGTTGCCCTCTCCTATGAACTCCGCCTTGACGTGCTCGTACTTTTTCGCAAAGACGGGGTCGTCCTCCGACTGCGTCCAGTAGACGACGTCCACGCCGCGGCGCTCGAACTCATCGAGTATCGGACCGAAGAGATTCCAGTATCTCTTTGTTTCCGCGTAAATCAAATACGGTATTTTCTTTCCGCCGTTTTCCGAATGGATCTTGCCGCCCGAAAACAGAAACTTCAACTTAAGTTTCAGCTTCTGGATCAGGAAAAGTAACGCCGAAGCGACTCCGATAATTATTGAAAACAGCATCGCCCCCGTGCCGGGGTCTATGTATGATAAGATTCTCACTGTCCTATCTCCTCTCCTTCTTCCGCGTTTGCGGGCCCGAGATTCTTCCAGTTATTAAGGTCGAACACGTTGTCGTGGACCGAATACCAGTCGGCGTCTCCCGTATTGAAAACGTAACCGTGATTTGCGGTATCCCAGTTACTGCTGCTAGTTACAATCTGATCGTGAGCGGTTTTTTCGTTGCTGTTGATCTCTTTGCCCGTGAACGGATTGACGGGGTCGTCGATAATGTCTTTGACCGCGAGCGTGGGGGTATCAGCTATCGTCATAAACGTATCGTCCGTCTTGAGTTCCCCTTCAGCGCCGAAGTCCTTGACCATAAACGTCGCTCTGAAGATCTCGAGATCGTAATCGTCTTCCGGATCTTCGGTGCCGTTGTCGTAAATCATATCCGGAAACTGTGACAGCCAGTACGCGTGGTCGGAGGCAATTATTATTCTCGTATTATCGTAGACTCCCTGTTCCTTAAGGTAATCGAACCATTCGCCGAGCTTGAGGTACGACACCATATTGACATGGTAGTGGTACGGCATAGAGTCGTTATAAACGTCGATCGTTCTGCCGTTTAATGTATAGTACGACATATCGGGCGCCGCGGACTCGACGCTGTCCGACGGAAGCGTGTAGTCGGGAAGGGTCAGGACCGCCGGCGCGTGGGTTATGGAGTTTTGCATAACGGCGATATTATTGCCCTCGGTTTGTATATCGGTCAGCTTCTTGAGATTGGCAAGAGCCGCGTAATGATTGAGGAACGTGCTGTTTATATGAGAATCTGCGTGGTATGACAGAGACATATATTTGCCTTCGTCATAAATGAATCTGCTTGCGAATATCGGGGCAGCCTTCATTACGCTGTAGTAATAGAACGCACGGTTCCTGTCGAAGCCATAAAGGAGCTTAAGATCCTCCGACGACAAAAGGTCGAGACACGCGCCGCTTTCGAGTCTGTACGTATCGATATAGTCGTAATCGTCGTAGATCGAGTAGTCGCTCTTCCAAACGTAGTCCGCAAGAGGCGGATCGGTTACAGTGACGTCGTATCCGTTCTCGCCGAACAGAACTGGGAGAAGGAGAAGCGCCTCGTTGTGCTTATCGGACATCAGTTCATCCGGTCTTGCATTCATCTCGACCGGCGTGTACTCGTATCCGCCGAAAAGTTCAGCGGAACCGAATACGGTGACAGTGCCGTGAGAGATAGTATTCGGATAATACGTGAATCCCGAGAACTGTTCTTTCAGTTCGGGCTTCTCGTTGAATATATACGGAACGTAGTCGCCGACCGCGCGGTCGAGCATCAGCACGACGACGTTCTTTCCTTCCTTACTGAAGTGAAGCATCTTTGTCGAGCCGATGCTGTCCTCTGACTCGATCTGAATGTCTTTGACTTTATTGAGTTCGGCTCCGGTGTTCACCGCGCTGTAGATCGAAAGTCCGAGCGTGCCGACGAGAAGCACCGCGGCAAGCGCGCGGTTCAGTGACGGTCTTATCGAAAGAAGCGCCGCCACGACGAGGACGATGCCGATCATCACGGCGATGTTGATAAGCTTTTCATTTCTTGTGTACATAAGCCGTTCCGCGTAGTTGAGACCCGTGTCAATAAGCCCGAAGTTGCGGCTTATGAACATGAAGTTGACAATAGCGATAATCGCCGCGTTCATCGCAAGGAACGAGAACAGACGGCGTCCCTTTTCGCGCGAAAGCAGATAGAACACCCCGAGCCAAAGCACGAAGAAGCCCGTCGCCACCGGAAGCGTGTGAAGAACGTATTCAAACGGAGTCGACGCGTCGCCGAGGCTGAGAAACTCCGTCGGCGAAGAACTTATGACCGAAAGAGGTATCAGCGCGCCGACAAGGAAAGCGAGGACGAGAACGGAAAACGCAAACATTTTTCCGTCGCACTTCGAGACCGCTTTCGGAATGAATCCGCCGACGGCTGAGAAGAATCTGTTCGGCGCCTTTCCCGACGCCGCTCTTTTCTCTTTTGCGTCCGCGTGGATATTCTTCAATGCGGGTATATTCAGCGCGGCGAAGATCATGAAGCCGATGGCGTAGCTGTGAAATCTGCTGATCGACCCGTACGGTGCTCTCCCTATCATAAACGCGAATATCGCCGTCCCCAGCAGCGAAAGCGCCGTCGCCTGCTGCTTCTTGTTGAGATGCACCGCGCGCATAAACACGTTCTTGAGAAGTGAGAACAGGTTGTTCAGAGTCCAATAGAATACAAGTCCCGACGGGCTCTTGTAGAGAAGCACGAGGAACACTATCGCTATGACGTAAAGCTGCCACTTCTCTTTGAATTTATACCCTCTCGTATATATCGCGCTCGATATGAAGTTGATAAGCGTCATCAGTATCGGCAGCAGGTTTATCGCGACGCCGCCGATCACTATCAGTCCGTCCGGCTTCGACAGATCTTTTATGAACCAGAACGACGTCCCGCTCAAAAGATCGA
>CADBQA010000020.1 GCA_902796675.1 uncultured Ruminococcus sp. | reverse complement strand
CGGTGATATTTCATCTTTTTATGATGTAATGCTTATGTCACCTTTTTGCTTGTCATTGCTGCTCTACCAAGTTTGTCTTCGCTCTGAAGTGCCGCCGAAGCGGCACTTTATATTGATTTTAGTTTATCAGAACTCAATCTCGCGTCTCTTCTTGGAGTAAACAACTACGCCTGCTCCGACAAGAGTGAGGAGGACGATAGCGCCGGCGACGAAGAATATCGCGGCGTCGCCCGTGCTGTAAGAAGTGGTCGTGATCGCAGCCTTAATGGAGACGATCTCTTTGACCTGCTCTTCCGTAAGAGTCGTGCCCGCTACGGGCTCGATGACTACGGAGAAGACCGTCTTATCCTTCTCAACGTCCTTGAAGATGGAGAGGTCTTTAACGGTGATGGTGTACGTGCCGTCCTTGTTATCGACTACCTCGAGAGCTCCTTCCGGTGCGCCCTCGATGCCCTTGTAGGTCGCCTGGTCTGCTGCCTTCGTCATATCTACCGTGAAGGAAACAGCCGTGACGTCCTTGTTCTGGAAATCCTCGATGCAGGGTACGCCGAGGGAGATCGTGCCGTCTTCATTCTGAGTTACCGTATAGTTGATGTCGACCGTCTTTTTACCAATAATAGGACCGGGGGCCGGGCCGGGACCGGGAGTCGGAGGAGGTACTACACCTGTTTTTGTGAAGTCGACGAAGTTGTAGAACTTGACGTTGTCGAGCATGATCTGGCAGTTCATTCTTCTGAGGATGACTTCGTTGGACTCAACGCCGGGCATATCGAAGTATCTGTATCTCATCTCGAACACGGGCGTTTCGTTCTTGTCTACCATGCCGTCAGTCATCTTCGGGTCGAAGTAGAATCTCATAGAGGAGCTGTCTCTGAAGTACTGGAATACCCAGTGATGCCACTCGTTGAGTGTGAACTCGGCGGGAATGGACGAGAGGATCTTGCCTGTGTTGGATTCAGCAAGAGTGAATTTACCCGTATCGAAGTTATATCCGCACATATATTCGACAGTGCTTGAGCCGCCGAACCAGTTGTAAATCTCGCAAGGATACGAATCCTCGAAGATTTCCGCTCCGATGACCTTTACGTCGAACTCCATGGTGTAGTTGCCCTTGCCGTCAAACGAATAAGTACCGTTTTCCTGTGCACGCGTGGAGAGATAGTTCGATTCGTTTTTGCCGGAATCTGTCGGGCTGTTGAAGAGGTCGCCCGTATCTTCATCCCACTGAACGACCCAGTTGCCGTCGGTATCCTGTACTCTCTTACCACCCATAGCGCCGTCTGGACTGAAGAACTGGTCGCCGTAAATCTCCATATCGGACTCGCTGTCGTATGTAAGCGGACCGACAAGTCTGGACGTGTCAACTTCCGTCGGGAAGTTGGGAGCGTAGTACGGAGGATTGTAACCCGCGCCTTTCGCATAAGAAGCGTTATAGCTCGGTTCTTCGCTTACCTTCACGTCGGAAAGGGTTACGAGGTTGGAACCCGCGCACGTGGACGTGTAGTTATCCTGCTGAGCGTTGATGATACCGCTGCCCCAGCCGAGACCGGCGTTGAACTTTCTCGAGCCGTTTACACCGTCCGCGTTATATACGACAGCGGACATACCGTATTCCTTACCGATACCGCCGTCCTGATTCTTTCTTGTGTAGTTAGAGTAATCATGTTTCTGATTGTCGAGATATCCCCACGGGATCTGAAGTTCGTACGTGGTGTATCCGTTTGCGGAATCCGCGGAATAGGACGCGCCTGCGGGAACTACCGCCGCGTTGACGCTGCCGCCGAGGAAGGGCGTGAGACCTCTGTCGTTGCAGTTGTCCCAGACTTCCGTGAAGCCGCCCGCGCTCTCAACGAAGCCGGCGCAGATATCCGGAACCGTGGCAAGGTTGCTCCAGGGCTTGCCGTCCGTGGGAACGTAGTTGCCGTCGCCGCGGTTGGAGCCATGGGGGTCAAGTCTGAACTGCATACCGTCGCCGTTCCAGGTCTCTTTTCTGCCGTTCTTAAGAGAGTGGCCGTCGGGGTCCTTGACTCTGACAGCTACGTAGAAGTTGTCTTCGTCCCAGCGGAGCCACATCTCGTAGTACATCTTGTAAAGAGTGGTGTCAAAGCCCGGAACCGCGCCCGGATCTCTGTAGAAGAATCTGTTGTTTACGGGCTGGTTGTCCTCTATCGTAGCGGCTTCAGCCTGGTCTACGATAACGGTCATCTCGCCCCATTCGTCTTCCGATACGATACCGTCGATCGTCGGCTTGACGTCGAAGTAGTAAGCCTCTACCTCGTCAACGCCGCCGGCGGCTCCGGTCGGAACAGCCATGGAGAACGTTGCGAATACCATAACCGCAACGATCAGCATTGAAAGTAATTTTTTCATTTTTTTATCTCCTTTGAAAAAATAGTACGTAGCAAAACGCCGCTCAAGCGGCGCGGAGGATCACTTCTCCTCGTCCTCGCAAAGGTGACGTCCGCAAGCGGGGCAGACGATCTCGGAAGTATCCGCTTCGCTCTCGAAGCAGATCTGCTCGCCGCAGTGAGGGCAGATAGCGCATATCATATCCTCGCCGCAGTTTTCGCAATCGCCGTCGCAGTCGTCGTCGTCAAGTTCGTAGTCCTCGTCGTCATCGTCGTAAAGAAGCTCTTCAACGTCGCCGAGGTCCTCGTCGAGTTCTTCCGCGTAGTCGTTCAGAGTTTCAAGATCGTCGTCGATCTCGTCGATCGCCGTCGTGACTTCGCCGAGAAGATCTATGATGCCTTTTATGAGTTTGATTTCATCGGAGCTCTCGTCGAGCTTCATTCCGTCGGCAAGACCCTTGAGGTATGCCTGCTTTTCGCTGAGTGTCATATCTGTCACACCTTTCTTATGCTGTTTTAAGTTTATGCTCTTTCGAGATATTCGCCCGTTCTCGTGTCGATACGGATCGTCTCGCCCGTGGAGATGAAGAACGGTACTCTGACGACGGCGCCGGTCTCGAGAGTCGCGGACTTCGTGCCGCCCTGAGCGGTATCGCCCTTTACGCCGGGCTCGGTATCAGCCACTTCAAGCTCAACGAACATCGGAGGATCGACCGCGAATACGTTGCCCTTGTAGGATTTTACCGTGCAGATCATCTCTTCCTTGACGAATTTGAAGTTGTCGGAAAGCTTATCTGCGTTGAGCGGGATCTGTTCAAAGGATTCCATATCCATAAAATAATAGAGTTCGCCGTCGTTGTAAAGATACTGCATCTCTTTGCGGTCAACTCTCGCATCCTCGAACTTGTCGGTAGGGTTGAATGTCGTTTCGGTAACGGCTCCGGTGATCACGTTGCGGAGTTTGGTGCGGACGAAAGCCGCTCCCTTTCCGGGTTTAACGTGCTGGAACTCGATTACCTGCATTACGTTTCCGTTCATGTCAAACGTAACGCCGTTCTTAAAACTGCCGGCTACTACCATAGATTTATCGTTCCGTCCCATATCACGCGGGGCGGAACAACTCCTTTCGCATTGAATTTTTCTTCACCTTATTATAAACTATTCGGGTCGATATTGCAAGTGGTCATTACAAATTTTTTTGAAATATATTATAAATACTGTCGAAAATTTACAAATAAAAAATGAACGGCGTCGGCCGCCGTTCATCAAATCAACTCAAAATATATTCTTTACGGTAAATCTTTCGCCGCATCTCGGGCATTTAACGGTATGCTCGCCTTTTATCGCGGGCAGTTTGAGCACCGCCGAGCATTTCGGACATTTCTTATAAACGCTCGTCTTTCTGTCCTTCACGCGGTCCTTCTGGAGCTTGAAGAAATTTTTTACTTTTTTGAAGAAGTTACAGAACGCGGCGTTCTCTTTCTGCCTTGCCGGAATATTCTTCGACAGGAGTCTGAATATGAGGTAAATATAGCATACCGCCTGAACGCCGAAGAGGATACGAGAGACGGTCCCTCTGAAAAACAGACCGACGAAGCAGGAGACGAAACCGACCGTAAAGAGCGCCGTGCCGAGCTTGTCAAATCCGCGCGCGCCGTATCTGCCCCACATAAACTGAGCTATTTTTCTTCTTATCATCAAAACGCCCCCTTTGCTTTTATAATATCATACTCAAGGAGCCGCCCCGTGTCAATCCTCTAATTGTTAATAAATACGCCGCGCCGTTAAAAAAGTGTTGCAACACGCCTTTCTTTGTGATAAACTATTATGAAAACCGGGAAAGGAGAGCCGTATGTTTCTTGAGAAAAAACTTATGCCGGACATGACGCTCGGGTCCTATCGCGATCTCACGCCGTCCGTTCTCTCGTCGCTCGGGGCGACGGCTCTGATCTCCGACATCGACAACACTCTCGCGACCTACGACGATCTCGACTCGCCGCCGGAGGTCGAAGAATGGATCGCGTCGCTGAAGGCGGCGGGGATCTCGGTAACTCTCGTTTCAAACAACGGGCGGCGCCGCGTCGAGAGATTCAACTCCACGCTTCTTTGCAACGCGTACTCGAACGTCAAAAAGCCGTCGGCGAAGTATCTTATCGCGGCGATGGCGGATATGCAGAGCGCGCCGGAGGAGACGGTTTTTCTCGGGGATCAGCTTCTGACCGACGCTCTCGCCGCGCACCGCGCGGGGATACGCGCCGTGATAGTCCCGCCGATCAAGGATAAAAAGAGCCTGTTTTTCAGATTCAAGCGCGCCCTCGAGCGTCCGTATATGAAAAAGTATAAAAAACTGAACGGCGGCGACGCCGAAAAGGAGAACATAAAATGACAAGACTCGAACTCATCAAACAGGAAATGGCGAGGGAGGGTATCGACGCGATATACCTCACGTCAGCCGAAAACCACAGATACGCCTGCCTCTTCAACAACCCGGACGGTCAGGTGCTGATAACGAAAAACGCGTCGTACGTATTCGCCGATTTCAGATATATCGAAGCGGCGAAGCGCGAGGCGGCGGAAGGCTTTGAAGTCGTTATGCCGACGAAACCCGAGCGCGAATATCTGCCCGAATACTGCGCAAAAAACGAAGTGAAGACCCTCGGCTTTGAAGAGGACAATATGACGTACCGCCATTACAGCGCGCTCAAGGAGGCGCTCGCGGGCGTCGAAATGGTCCCCGCCGCGAAGGTAATGAACGCTCGCAGGATCACAAAGACCGCGGACGAGGTCGAAAAGATCGTCGCCGCTCAGCGGATCGCGGAGCGCGCGCTTGAAGAGCTTCTCGGAAGGATCAAATACGATATGACCGAAAAAGAGGTCGCCGCGGAGCTTGAATATCTTATGAAGCGCGGCGGCGCGGAGAACATCAGCTTCGAGACGATAGCCGTCTCCGGCTCTAACTCCTCGAGCCCCCACGGCGTTCCGAGAAACGTAAAGCTCGAGCGCGGTTTTCTCACGCTCGACTTCGGCGCGACGGTAGACGGCTACCACTCCGATATGACGAGAACGGTCGTCATCGGCAAGGCGACGGAGGATATGAAAAAGCTCTATAACACAGTCCTCAAGGCGCAGACCTCCGTCATCGACGTCATCACCGAGGGCGCGTCAAACTTTGAGATGGACAAGATAGCGCGCGACATCATCGACTCCACCGAGTACAAGGGCTGCTTCGGCCACTCGCTCGGACACGGCGTGGGTCTGCTCATTCACGAGCTTCCGAATATGTCGCCGAAATCCCCCGCAGACCTCAAGCTGCACGCGGGCGAGATCGTCACCGTCGAGCCCGGCATCTACGTCGAGGGCAAGTACGGCTGCCGCATCGAGGATATGGTACATATCGTCCCGGGAGGCGCGGTCGACCTCACTCTCGCGCCGAAGGAACTCATCGAACTTTAACAAAGAATCAGAGGAAGAGAAACGCCGGTAGATTTGGTAATCTCGCCGCGGTAGGCGTAGTGACCTACGTCCAGCGGCGAGAGCGCGCCGGGGTTCCCCGAAACGCGCGCAGCGGGTTTTGGGGGTTCGCGG
>CADBQA010000019.1 GCA_902796675.1 uncultured Ruminococcus sp. | reverse complement strand
TTGCGCCGTCGTCAGCGTAAAGCTGCCCGACGCGCAGTTCGAGAGCCAGACGAAGGCGAAGCTCGGCAACTCCGAGGTCAGAGTCATTGTCGACAACATAGTGAACGAAAAGCTCGGGGAATTCTTTGAGGAAAACCCCGCCGTCGCAAGGGCGATAATCGACAAGGCGCTCGCGGCGAGCCGCGCGAGAGAAGCGGCGAGAAAGGCGAGGGAGCTGACGAGAAGAAAAGGAGCCCTCGAGGGCATCAATATGCCGGACAAGCTCGCCGACTGCAACGAAAAGAGAGCGGAACTGACAGAGCTCTTCCTCGTCGAGGGAGATTCCGCGGGCGGCTCGGCGAAAGAGGGCAGAAACAGTCTCTATCAGGCAATCCTTCCTCTTCGCGGCAAGATACTGAACGTCGAAAAGGCGCGCCTTGACAAGGTCTACGGCTCCGAATCCATAAGAAACATCATCCAGGTGCTCGGCTGCGGCGTCGGAGACGAGCTCGATCTCACAAAGCTCCGCTACGGAAAGATAATCATCATGGCGGATGCGGACGTCGACGGCTCTCATATCCAGATACTTATTCTGACTCTTATCTTCCGTCACATGAGAAAGCTCATCGAGGAAGGGCACGTTTACCTCGCGATGCCTCCTCTTTACAAGGTCTCGAAGGGAAAGAAATATACTTACGCCTACTCCGACGAGGAGCGCGACGAGAAGATCGCCGAGCTCGGTCAGGGCGCGACGGCGAGCCGCTACAAAGGTCTCGGCGAGATGAACCCGGAACAGCTCTGGGAGACGACGATGGACCCCGAAAAGAGGACGATACTCCGCGTCGACATAAACGACGCGATAAAGTGCGACGAGGTCTTCTCGCTTCTCATGGGCGACGACGTCGAACCGAGGCGCGAGTTCATCGAGAAGAACGCGAAATACGTTACGAATCTTGACGTTTGATTTTACCGTCACCGGCAAACGGGGAGAGGAATATTGCTTTGGAAGAGAATAAAAACATAGAATTTGAAGATCAGAAAATAGTTCCCATAAATATGGAGGGACAGGTCAAGGGCGCGTTTCTCGCTTACGCGATGTCCGTCCTGACGAGCCGCGCCCTTCCCGACGTGCGCGACGGAATGAAGCCCGGTCAGAGAAGGATACTCTACGCTATGTACGAGGACAATCTGACAAGCTCTAACGCCTTCAGAAAATCCGCGACGACGGTCGGTAACGTTCTCGGTCGTTATCACCCTCACGGCGACGCCGCCGTCTACGGAACGATGGTAAGAATGGCTCAGCGCTTCTCGTACAGATATCCGCTCATTCAAGGTCAGGGCAACTTCGGCTCGATCGACGGCGACCCGCCGGCGGCTTACCGTTACACCGAGTCCAGAATGGCGAAGATATCGGACGAGCTTATGCGCGACATCGAAAAGGATGTCGTCGACATGGCGCAGAACTTCGACTACACGAGGCTCGAGCCGACGGTCCTTCCGTCCCGCTTCCCGAACCTTCTCGTCAACGGCACCGTCGGCATCGCCGTCGGCATGGCGACGAACATTCCGCCTCACAACCTCTCCGAGGTCGTCGACGGAACGATATACTATATGGAAAACCCGGAGGCGTCGGCCGACGAGCTGATGCAGTTCATCAAGGGCCCCGACTTCCCGACCTCCGGCATCATATACGGCAAGAGCGGCATCAGAGCGGCGTACGAGACCGGACGCGGCAGGATAATGATCCGCGCGAGAGCCGAGGTGGAAGAGGAAAAACACCGCATCATCATCACCGAGATCCCTTACATGGTAAACAAATCGGCGCTCATCAAGTCGATGGTCGATCAGATAAAGGACAAGAAGGTCGAGGGCGTGACGGGCATCCGCGACGAGTCCGACCGCAAGGGCATAAAGATCGTCATCGAGCACCGCCGCGACGTCAACGGACAGATAATCCTCAATCAGTTCTACAAGTACACTCAGCTTCAGGACACGTTCGCCGTAAACATGATAGCGCTCGTGAACGGCGAGCCGAAGACGCTCTCCTTAAAGCAGATCCTTGACAACTACGTCAAGTTCCAGGAGGACGTCATCGAGCGCCGCACGAGGTTCGACCTCGCGAAGGCGGAAAAAGAGGAACACATCTACAACGGCTACCAGATCGCCGTCGACAACATCGACGAGGTCATAAACATAATCAGAAGCTCGCCCGACGTCGCGGGAGCGAAGGTAAACCTCATGGAGCGCTTCTCGCTCTCCGAGGACCAGGCGCAGGCGATAGTCTCCATGACTCTCGGACGACTCTCCGGCATGGAGCGCGCGAAGATAGAGTCGCGCCTTGCCGAGCTTCGCGAGACGATAGCGGAGCTGAAAGGCATCCTCGCCGACAAGGGCAAGATCATCGCGATCATCAAAGACGACCTTCTCGAGATAAAGAGAAAGTACGGCGACGAGCGACGCACGGAGATCGTAGAGAGCCACGACGACATCGACATCGAGGACCTCATCGAGCGTCACGAGTGCGTCATAACGACGACGAACGCGGGCTACATCAAGCGTCAGCCCTCAGCGACCTACACGGCTCAGCGCCGCGGCGGACGCGGCAAGACGGGCATGAAGACGAAGGATGAGGACTTCATCGAGAACGTCATCGTCACGAACTCCCATTCGATCCTTCTCTTCTTCACGAACTTCGGCAAAGTCTTCGCGAAGAAGGCTTATCAGATACCGGAGGCGGGTCCCGCGGCGAAGGGCACGAACATCGTGAACCTGCTTGAGATCTCCGAGAACGAAAAGGTAACGTCCGTCCTCGAGATACCGGAGTTCCGCGACTACGAATACCTCGTCATGGTCACGAAGAACGGCGTCATCAAGAGGACGCCCGTGTCTGAGTACAGCTATCAGCGCCGCGGCGGCAAGATAGCGATAAATCTCGACGAGGGCGACGAGCTGATCTTCGTCTCCCGCACGGACGGCAACTGCGATGTGCTTATCGCCACGAGAAACGGTCTCGGCGCGCGCTTCTCCGAGTCCCGCGTGACGACCGTCGGCAGAACGGCGAGAGGCGTTCGCGGCATCAAGCTGAAGGAAGGCGACTGCGTCGTCGGCGCCGCGCTCATCGTCAACACCGAGGAGTGGCAGGCGAAGTACAAGCTGATGACTATAACCGAAAACGGCTTCGGCAAGCGCACGGAAGCGTCCCAGTTCGACGCCAAGGGGCGCGGCACGCAGGGCATCATCTGCCACGCGATCAACGAGAAGACGGGCGCGCTTTGCGGAATTAAAGTCATTTCCGACGACAAGGACGTGCTTCTTATCACAGACACGGGTATAATGATAAAGACGCCGGTCGAGGATATCCCGATCTACGGAAGGTCCGCCGCGGGCGTCAAGGTCATAAAGCTGACGGAAGACGCGAAGGTGATGAACTTCGCGGCGACCGAAAAGCTCCCCGACAAGGAAGACGACGAGGAATCGGAAGAGGTCGAGGCTGAGGCGGTCGAAGTTGAAGATGCGCCCGAGAAGACGGACGGGGTACCGGGTGAGGGGGCGCCCTACGCCGACACCGGAATAGACGAACTCTTACGCCGCGCGGAAGATGAAGCGGCTGAGCGAAACAAAGACGATGAATAAGTCTGAAAAAATACGCCGTATAATAATTATCGCGGCGGTATGTCTCTTCGCGGCGTCCTGCGTGACGCTCGCGGCGGCACGGTATCTCATACCTTCGCCCTTTGCTGAGTTTGCGGGCATAGGCTACACTTTCGCCCTCGCCGGCGAACCTGTGACGTGGCTCTTCGCCGCGCTCTCGGCCGTCGCCGTCGGGCTTTGTATTGCGGCGGCGTTCGCGAAGGGAAAAGCGGGATTTATATTCGGTATCGCCGCGGCGGTCCTCGCCGTCGTCGATATGGGTCTTCACTCGTACGCGTTTCTCGCATCCGGCGGATACAACTGGAATTACTTCGCCTCCGCCGTGCTCGACGCGGTCCTCACCGTGTGTCTTGTTTACAGACCCGGAAGAAAGGATGAACAATGAAAAGGATATTTGCCCTCATTTTTGTCTCGTCTCTCCTTATCGCGGCGCTCCCGTCCTGCGGGGCGGCGCTCGACGAGGAGGGTGTGAGAGCGGTCGCCACTCCCCTTATTGAAGCGAGCTTTGAGATAAACGATATATTCTTCGGCGACGGTCTCGCCCACGAGGGCGACGCGTCGTTTGACAATTACGTCCCCGACGGGAACGATTCGTCGAAGTACGACGTCAAGCCCGTTCAGTATCTTGTTGTCACGGACGACAGATTCCTCTCGATCGACGACCTCAAGGAGGCGGCGAGGGCGGTCTACACCGACGCGTACCTCGCTAACGTCTTCAAGATAGCCTTCGAGGGCATGACGCAGGGCGACGGCACGGTCTACCAGTACCCGAGGTACGTGTCGAACGTCATCGGCACGCTCTCCGTCCGCTCCGACGCGGCGGAGGAAAACGACCTCAAAAACCGTACCTACGACCTCTCGACCGTCAAGGTCACCGGCGGCTCGAAGAATCTTGTCTACTTCACCGTCCAGTCCTACGTCGACGGCGAGCAGGACATCACCGTCCGCCTCAGCCTCCGCGACGAGGGCAACGGCTGGCGCCTCGATTCGCCGACGTATTAGAAAAGAAAAGAAAGAAAGAAAAGATTAAGGGGGAAACTTTTGAAAAAGTTTCCCCCTCAGGCTGAAGACAAAGTCTTCAGCATGAGTCAGAGGAAGAGAAACGCCGGTAGATTTGGTGATCTCGCCGCGGTAGGCGTAGTGACCTACGTCCAGCGGCGAGAGCGCCGAA
>CADBQA010000018.1 GCA_902796675.1 uncultured Ruminococcus sp. | reverse complement strand
TCCGGCGTGCATTGACCGAGAAGCGCCTCGTACGACGAATATCTGACGTTTTTCTTGTTCACGCCGACCCCGCTCGTCGAGTTGCCCTGCGGGTCGAGGTCGCACAGAAGCACGTTGTGCCCGAACGACGCGATCGAAGCCGCTATATTTACGGCTGACGTCGTTTTTCCGACGCCGCCTTTCTGGTTTGCAAAAGCGATTATGACAGGTTTCGCCATTGAATCACCTCTTTTGTCTGCGAATAATATCAGTCGTACATATATTATAGACTCAACGGGGTGTAAAGTCAATGCTTTTGCCGATTTTTTAACATTCGGGAAACGGAGAGTATAAAAAACGTTTCACGTGAAACGTTTTCGGCAAGCCACGCATTTGTTTCACGTGAAACATCACGTCGGGATCTTCACGGTATATATGACGCCGCCGTCGGGAGACGGAGACGAGGAGACCGTCACGTCTATCCTCGACGTATATCCTTTTATCACGGAATCGAGTTCGCGAAGGAGAACGGTCCCGGCGCCGGCGTTCCCGTCCGACGCCACGGAGGAAAAATAATCCTCGGCGGCGGCGACGCCGAGACGGGCGGCTGCGGCGACTTTAAGAGCCTCGGTGCGCGCGGCGGCGTCCTTTATCTTAAGCGACGCCCTTGCGTGACGCTCCGTAAGGTCCCCGTCGGCGATTATTCGACGCTCGTCCGCCGTGAGGGAAAGAAGGCGCAGCTTGTTCGCAACGAACGACTGGCTCCTGCCAAGCGCGGCGGCGACGTCCTCCTGGGAGTAAAGATATTTGTCAGTCAGAACGCGAAGGGCCTCGGCGTAATCGAAAAACGGCACGTTCTCCGTTTTCAGCCTTGTGATTATGAGGTCGTCCTCGAAAACGAACGGGTTCGGGTAATAAACGAAGGGCACTCGGCGCGCCCCGAGCGAGAGCGCGGCAGAGAGCCGTCTTGCGCCGTCGGCGACGGCGAGATCCTTCGTGACGAACAGCGGACGGAGAAAGCCCAGCGCGGCGACCGACGCCGAAAGCGCGTCGAGAGCGCGCCGTCCGACCGGAGGACGCTTTGGGACGGTCAGCTTGTCAATATCAATATATTGTATAATAGATTTATATAAACCACTATATAATGGGGTTTCTTTGTTAAACTCAACGTTTTCCATTTTTTCCAAGTTATGCCTTTCATTATCAAATATGATCCCAGGGGGTGACACAATGGTATCAGACGGCAGGCGAGAAAAATATCGCAAAGCGTAAATCTAAAATGTCGCGAAATACGGAGTTTCGGAAAAACGCATCGCCGTCTGACACGAAGGGGAAAATCATTGATTTTTACAAAAATAAATGGCGGAGCCCGCAGGCTCCGCATTAATTTGCTGAAAATGTTAAAAAACATAAAATTGTGACGAAAAGGCTTGAAAGTGGGGTCCTAATAATATATAATTAGTAATACGGTCAATCGAAATCTTCTCCCGAGAGAAGCGATATCGAACGCTCGACGGAATCCTTTGAGTCTCCCCACGGCTCGTTCTCGTATCTGTAATCAAATTTTTTGACAAAAAACGATACGTCGGCGCGAAGCTTTTCGAGATATTTCTCCTCGACCGTTCTGACGGACGATGAAAAATTCTTGAAATCGGCGGAGCTCATCCCGCGCGATGCGGCTTTTATGAAAGCCGAATAGTGGGGAAGGCAGAATTTTTTCTGCGCGGCGGCGCGCCTTCTGAAATCGCCGTCCGTCGCCCACATATAGACCGCGTTATCGAGGACTTTTTCAAACGAAGACGAAAGACGGCCGCAGATATAGCAGTCCGCCGACATCTTTTCGATGTTTTCAGCCGACCCCTTCGTCCCTTTGGCGGGAAAGAGGCGGTTGACGCGCACCATCTCGGCGACCTCGGCGAGATGGCTCTCGAGAATAAGGGCAAGCGGCAGTTTTTTGCCGGCGCGAAGCATTTTTCCGTAGTGCTCGCGGCAAAAGCCCGCCTTGTTCGTCTTTATCCTGACGTCGGGCTCCATCATCGACGCGCCGAGGATGAGCTCGAGCTCGTTCTTCTCGAACTTATTGAGGATCGCGCAAAAAGGGCAGCCTCCGCTCCCCTCGCACTCCTCGAACGCTTCGTTTATCGGTATCGTATATATTTGTTCCATTGGCGCCATCCTTTCATTTCTGATAATATTATACGGGAAAACGCGGCGCATTTCAAGATACAGACTGTAAATGCCTCGGCATTTCACATATAAAGTTATTTTCAAAATCCGGAGAAAGTGAGAAAAAAATGAAAAGCACAGGAATTGTTAGAAAAATTGACGAGCTTGGAAGAATCGTGCTGCCGATCGAGATGAGGAACCGTCTTGAGATAGGCCCCGGCGTCGGCGTTGAGATCTTCTTTGAAAACAGCAGTATCATACTCAGAAAGTATGCCCCGTCCTGCATTTTCTGCAGCGAGACGGAAGGGCTTGTAGAATATAAAGGAAGAAAAGTCTGCCGTCACTGTATCGAGGAGCTCGGTCTCAAATAAAATAACGGCAAATAAGACAAAAAAGACAGGGGACGGTCCCCTGTCTTTTGTTTTTAATTTGAAGAGTTCAGCGCGTCGTCGACGTCCGAGGGCACGATCGTCATGAGCATCTCCTTTGTTACGTTCTCCTGCGGCGCGACGCGGTTTGCCTGCGCCGAGAGGATCTTTTCAAAGAGATTTCTGACGCCGCGCCCGTTTCCGAAGCGCCCGGCGTCCTCCGATGCCGCGGTAAGCGCCTCGCGCACGCGCTCCTTCGCCGCTGCCGTCGGCTCGTAACAGCTCTTTTTGCAGTAGAGCATAAAGATATCGAGCATCTCGCTTGCCGTGTAGTCGGCGAAGTCGACGTACTTGTTGAATCTCGATTCAAGCCCGGGATTCGACGATATGAAACGCTTCATCGGCTCCGTGTAGCCGGCGACTATCACGACGACGTCGTCGCGGTGGTCCTCCATATATTTCAGCACGGTGTCGACAGCCTCAAATCCGAAGTCGTTCTCGCTCTTCGAGGTCAGCGTGTACGCCTCGTCGATAAAGAGAACGCCGCCTGTCGCTTCCTCGAGTACCTTCGCGGTCTTTATCGCCGTCTGACCGACGTAACCGCCGACGAGCCCCGCGCGGTCTGTCTCGACGAGGTGACCCTTCGAGAGTATGCCGAGCGTGTGATAGACGCGAGCCATAAAGCGCGCTATCATCGTTTTGCCGGTGCCGGGGTTGCCGGAGAAGACCATGTGGAGCGACATATCGGCGACGGGAAGACCGTTCTGCCTTCTCATCGCGTATATTTTCGCAAGATTTATGAGCGCGCGGACTTCCTCCTTGACGGCGGTGAGCCCGACGTAGCCGTCAAGCTCCGCCATGAGGTCCCCGAGAGGCTCGGCGGCGTTTTCCGCTTTTTCCTCCGGCGTCTCCGCCTTCTTCTCTTCCGCCGTGACCGCCGCCTCTTTTATCTTCTTTTCGGGGGAGAGCGCGGACGAGATATCGTCGCCGACGGAGCGCAGATTTCTCTCCGTCAGCGTTTTTATGACGTCGAGCTGCGCCGAGATTATATCGTCTTTGCGGTCCGCCATATCAGAGCTCGCAGTTTCCGACGGTCCTCGGGAACGGGAGGACGTCTCTGATGTTCGAGATGCCCGTCAGATACATGACGCATCTCTCGAAGCCGAGACCGAAGCCCGCGTGGCGCGCGCTTCCGTAGCGTCTGAGGTCGAGGTAGAAGCCGTAGTCCTCCTTGTTCATCCCGAGCTCGTCCATGCGGCGCTCGAGCTTTTCAAGGTCGTCCTCGCGCTGGCTTCCGCCGATGATCTCCCCGATGCCGGGGACGAGGCAGTCCATCGCGGCGACGGTGCGGCCGTCGGCGTTCAGCTTCATATAGAACGCCTTTATGTCCTTCGGATAGTCCGTGACGAAGACGGGACGGCGGAAGATCTCCTCGGTGAGGTATCTTTCGTGCTCTGTCTGGAGGTCGCAGCCCCACGATACTTTATAGTCGAACTTGTCGTTGTTCTTTTCGAGAAGGGAGATCGCCTCGGTGTACGTGACTCTGCCGAAATCGGAGGAGACGACGGTGTGAAGTCTTTCGAGGAGGCCGCGGTCGACGAAGGAGTTGAAGAATTCCATTTCCTCCGGCGCGTTTTCAAGGACGTAGTTTATGACGTATTTTAACATATCCTCGGCGAGCGCCATGTCGTCGTCAAGGTCGGCGAACGCGATCTCCGGCTCTATCATCCAGAACTCCGCCGCGTGGCGGGTCGTGTTGGAGTTTTCGGCGCGGAAGGTCGGTCCGAAGGTGTAGATGTTTCTGAACGCCATGGCGAAGGTCTCGCCGTTGAGCTGACCGGAGACCGTGAGGTTCGTGCTCTTTCCGAAGAAATCCTTGGAGAAATCAACTTTACCGTCCTCTGTTTTCGGTACGTTGTCGAGGTCGAGCGTCGTCACGCGGAACATCTCTCCCGCGCCCTCGGCGTCGCTTCCGGTTATAAGAGGCGTGTGGACGTAGACGAAATTCCTCTCCTGGAAGAACTTGTGTATCGCGTACGCCGCGAGCGAGCGGACGCGGAACGCCGCCTGGAAAAGGTTCGTGCGCGGGCGCAGATGAGCTATCGTGCGAAGGAATTCGGGCGAGTGGCGCTTTTTCTGGAGCGGATAGTCGGGAGTCGAGGGACCCTCGACCTCGACCGACGTCGCCTGTATCTCGTAAGGCTGCTTTGCCTCGGGCGTCAGGACGAGCGTGCCCTCGACGACGAGCGCCGCGCCGACGTTGAATTTTGAGATCGCGTCGAAGTTTTCGAGCGCGTCGGAGTAAACTATCTGAAGCGGCTCGAAGAAAGTGCCGTCCGACAGAACGATGAATCCGAACGATTTTGACGCGCGGATAGAGCGTACCCAGCCGCCGACCTTTACGGTCTTGCCCGCGTACTTTTCCGTCTCTCGTCTCAGTTCTCTAAGCGTTGTGAGTTCCATATAATACCTCTTTGGTGTTGATCATATAATATTCATTATATTTTATCACAGATAATAAATAAATTCCATACTTTTCGAAAAAAAATATGCGTCTCCTTTCCGTCTGAATGCACAAAACGGGAGGATTTTTTTGTACAAACGGTAAAAAAACGGCGCCTTTTGTAAAATCGGGAAGGAAAACCGTGACAGAAAGGAGATTTTTTGATAAAATAAAAGAGTATTTTCAAGACGAAACACGGACGGTGTTACAATGGCGGAAGAATACGGAAAGAGAAATACGGGCGACGACGGATGGGTCTACCCCGATAACAATAACAGAAGAGTTCAAAATGCGCCGCGCCGCGCTCCGCAGGGCAGAGCGCCCGTCGCGGCGCCGCCGAGACCTCAGGGAGACGGAAGCCGTCAGGGCGGCTACCCCGGTCAGGGGGCAAGAGGGCAGTATCCCCCGCGCCGCGTGGCGCCGCAGCAGATGAGGGCGCGCCGCACGGTCAGGGGAGGGATAAGTTCCCCCGAGCAGACGAAGAAAAACGGCAAAGGACCCCTTATCGCCGCGCTCCTTATTGTCGCGGTGATAGTCCTCGTGCTGTTGCTCGTCATACCGAAGACGGTCGGCAAGATGCCCGAGGGGACCGCGACGGATACGGTGACCGAAACGGAAAAGATCACCGAGACCGAGGCACCGCCCGAGCCCGAAAGACCGAAATACTCTTACGCCGCGCGGACTGACAAGACGGTACAGCTCGGCGCGGAGATAGACTGCGCCCACGCGATACTGATAGACGTCGACGCGGGCGAGATCATCGCCGAAAAGGGCGGCGACGAGGTGATATATCCCGCCTCGATGACGAAGGTCATGACGGCGCTCGCCGCGATAGAAAAGTGTAAAAGCCTCGACGACACCTTCACGATGACGTACGAGATAGTTTCCGACGCGTTTCAGGCTAACGCGACGGTCGCCGGGTTCGTAAACGGCGAGGTCGTGACGGTAAAGGACCTCCTTTACGGCTCGATACTTCCCTCCGGCGCCGACGGAACGCGCGGACTCGCGGAGTATACCTCCGGTACGGAAGAAGCGTTCGCCGAGGTGATGAACGCGAAGTGCGCAGATCTCGGGCTCAAAAACACCCATTTTTCAAACTCGAGCGGGCTCCACGCCGCCGACCACCGCACGACCTGCCACGATATGGCGATAATAATGGAAGCCGCGATGGATAACGAGACCGTCGCCGCCGCGCTCGGAGCCGCGGAATACGTGACGTCCAAGACGACGGAGCATCCCGACGGAATAGCTCTCCACCACACCCTCCTTTTCGACCGGATGGACGGAAAGTCCGAGTTCGACAGCAAAATAGAGATCATCGGCGGCAAGACCGGATATACCGGAGAGGCGGGCAACTGCCTCGTCACGATGGCGCGCGTCGTCTCGACCGGAAAGACCTACGTTTTTGTCTGCGCCGGCGGTGAAACGAAGTGGAAGCCGGTCTTCGACACCATACACGTATACAGAAAGTATCTCGGCGAACACTACGACGGCGAGTACGTTTCCCCCTCTCAAAGATAAAAAAGCCCCTCACGGGGCTTTTTTATCTTTGAGAGGGGATAGCTGATAGTTGATAGTTGAGAGTTGAGAGTTGATAGTTGATAGTTGATAGTTGAGAGCTGAAAGTTTACAGGGTTACGGTGAAGGTGACTTTGCCGGTTTCGCGGGAGGTGGCGGTGATCTTCCCGCGGTGCGCCTCGGCGACGGCTTTGGCGATGGAAAGCCCTATCCCGTAGCCGCCGGTCTCGCGCGAGCGCGCGTCGTCGGCGCGGTAGAATCTGTCGAAGAGGTCGGAGAGCTTCGAGGTGTCGAGCCCTTCGCAGTCGTTCGTGACCTCGACCGTGCATCTGCCGTGAGAGGTGAGGGTGAAGTATATCTTGCCGCCGCGGGGCGTATATTTTATGGCGTTGTCGAGGAGGATGCCGAAGAGCTGGCGTATCGACGCCTCGTTACCCTTGTACTTTACTCCTTCCTCGATGCTCGAGGAGAGGGTCACGCCTCCTTTTTCGGCGAGAATACCGAACGGGGAGACCGCGTCGAGCGCGGCGTCGGAGATGTTGAATTCCTCAAATTTGAGGTCGGAGAGGTCCTCCTCGCTCTTTGCGAGCGAGACGAGCCGTTTGACGAGCGCGCCGAGGCGCGAGGTCTGGTTCTGTATGCTGTCTATCCACTCGTTGTCGCCGCCCGTCAGCTTGAGGACCTCCGCGTTGGCGTCGATTATCGAGAGCGGGGTCTTCAGCTCGTGACCAGCGTCCGTTATGAATTTTTTCTGCTTGTTGAGGTTGTCGACGAAGGGCTTCACTATCTTCTTCGACATGAACCATATACCCGCCGTGACCGCCGCGAGGACGGCGACGAGGGTCGCGATAGATATGTAGAGGATGAAGGTGACGTTGCGAAGCTGGGTCGCGCAGTTGAGGAAGATTATCTCCGTCGCGCCGCCCTCCGTGCCGTGCCTGTAATATCTGTAATTTCTGAATACGCCGGAGTCCCTTTCGGCGCGGAGCATTTCCCTGCCGAGCTGTTCCGCCTCCTCCTTCGTGACCTGCGCGATATGGGTGAGGTCGTAGCCTATCATCCTGTTGTCCGGCGTGAAGCGGACGTAAAAATATCTCGTTTCGTACGCGGTCTCGGCGGTGACGTTCAGCCCGAAGCCGAAACCCGCGGTGTAGTCGAATTTATCGAGGAGAGTTTCGGCGGGCGAGGTTTCCGTCTCCGTCTCGGTCACGGTCTCCGTTTCGGTTTCCGTCTCTGTCTCCGCATCGGTTCCCGTCTCCGTTTCTTCGACGGTTTCCTCCGCTGTGTCCCAGACGGTATCTTCCGCCGTCGCGTCTTCCTCCGCCGTCTCTTCGGCGTCGGTTTCCGTCTCTGCTTCGTCTTCCGTCGAGGCTTCGGTTTCCGCCTCGGTCTCGGTCTCCGTCTCCGTCCGGTGCAGCGCCGCTTCTTCCCTTGCGCGCTCCGCCTCGAGGAGCTTTAAGTAGTCCTCGTAGTCGGGAAATTCGCCGTTGTTCGACGCGATGACCGACATCGTCTTCTCCGTGCTCGCGATGAAGTTGTAATAGTTCATCATATTAATCGTCACGCCGACGACGGCGAGGATGACGGCGAGGACGAGCGCGGAGGTCGCGGTGAATCTGAATCTGAGTTTCTTTACCATATCATTCTTTGGGAGCGAGGGAGTAGCCGACGCCGCGCGCGGCTTTTATCTCGATCTCGGCGCCGATCGACGCGAGCTTTTTGCGAAGATAAGAGATATAGACCCAAACGACGTTTATCTCGGACTCCGAGTCGTTGCCCCATATCCTCTCCATAAATTCCTCCGTCGGTATGAGGCGGCCCGGGTTGGACATGAGCATTTCCATCATCTGAAATTCGCGGTTTCCGAGGCGGAGCTCCGCGTCGCCGCAGACGAGCTTGTACGCCGCGCGGTCGAGCGTCACGTTTTCAAACGAGAGGACCCCGGGCGCGAACTCGCTCTTTCTCCTCGTCATGGCGCGTATACGGGCGAGAAGCTCGCCCATCTGAAAAGGTTTTGAAAGATAGTCGTCGGCGCCGGCGTCGAGCCCTTCTATCTTGTCTTCGAGCTCGCCCTTCGCCGTGAGGATAAGGACCGGCGACGATACGCCCGAGGCGCGAAGATTGCGAAGGACGGTAAGGCCGTCGACCTCCGGCATCATGATGTCGAGGATTATCCCGTCGTAGCTGCCGTGGAGAGCGGCGTCAAGCGCCTCGCGTCCGTTGTAGGCGGCGTCGACGGAGTAGTTGTTGTGTTTGAGAATGGCGCACAGAGCTTTGGAAAGCTCCGCTTCGTCTTCCGCGAGAAGAAGTCTCATTTCGTGACCTCCCGAAAAAATATTCAAGTCTATTCTATAATAAAGTCGCGCATTTGTCAACGCGGCTTGTTTATTTTCGCGTTTTGCTGTATAATGGAGTGAAAGAATTGTTACCGGAGAGAAAAATGGTACTTATCATCGCTGAAAAACCGAGCCTTGCGAGAAACATCGTCTCAGCCGTCGGGAATATGACTAAGCGCGACGGCTACTATGAGGGCGGCGGATATATAGTTTCGTGGGCGTTCGGTCATCTTTTCTCGCTCGCGGATATTGAGCATTACAACCCCGCGCCGGAGGGCAAGACAGGCTGGACCATGGAGAACCTTCCCTGCTTCCCGGAGAAGTTCGATTTCGAGCTCCGCCACGAGCGCGGAAAGGGAGCCGACCGCGGCGTCGCAAAGCAGTTCGGCGTCATAAAATCGCTCTGCAACAGGGGCGACGTCGACACGATAGTGAACGCGGGGGACGCGGACCGCGAGGGCGAGATAATCGTCCGCCTTTGCGTGAGCCACGCGCTGACTGAGCGGGGGGCGAAGCGGGAGACGAGGCTGTGGCTCCCGGACCAGACGCCCGAGACGGTACGCCAGGCGCTCACCGAAATGAAGGACGAGAGCGAATACGACAACCTCGCCGCCGAGGGCTTCTCGCGCACCTACATCGACTGGCTCTACGGCGTCAACCTCACGAGGTACGCGACGATAAAGACGGGAACGCTTCTTCGCGTCGGGCGCGTCATAGTGCCGATCGTGCGCGCGATATACGACCGCGATATGGCGATAAAGAATTTCAAGAGCGAGAAATACTTCGCCGTCGTATCGAAAGAGGAGACGGCGGGGGTAGAACTGGAGCTGACGTCGAAGAACAGGTTCGACAAGGATTCGCGCGCCGCGGCGGAGGCGCTCTGCAAAAAGTATAACGAAACGGGCGCGACGGTGCGCGACGTTAAAAGGCGCAAGACGACGATACCTCCCGGCAAGCTTTATTCCCTCTCGAAGCTCCAGAACGTGCTCGGCAAGAAATACAAGATGTCGATGGCGGAGAGCCTTGACATAGTTCAAAAGCTCTACGAGGAGGGGTATCTTACCTACCCGAGAACGAACTCGGAGTACTTAGCGACTGCCGAGAAGGGAAAGATAAAGTCTATCCTCGAAAACTGCAAAAAGATAGGCTATCCGGTCAAATTCAAGGACTCGAAGTCGATCTTCGACGACTCGAAAATCGAATCCCACTCGGCGATAACGCCGACTTACAAAATACCGTCGAAGGAGAAGCTCTCCGATCGGGAGATGAAGGTCTACTCGACCGTTTTCCGCCGTTTTGCCGCGGTGTTCTGCGCGGAGGACTGCGTCGCTGACAAGACGGAGATGACCGTCGCCGTCGGCGATCTTGAGGATTTCGTCCTCAAGGGGACCGTCATCCTCGAGCGCGGCTGGATGAAGTACGACGACTCCTCCGTCAAGGACAGGATACTGCCGCCCCTTGAGAAGGGGGACGCGGTGAATATCGACTTCAAGCCGACGGAAAAGGAGACGACTCCTCCGAAGCACTACACGATAGAGACGCTGAACAACTACTTAAAGAATCCTTTCAAGGAGGAAAAGGCGGCGGCGAAGCAGTCCGAGGAGGACGACGCGGTCGGCTCCGACGACGCGGAGGAGTACCGCGCGGTCTTCGAGGGGCTTGAGCTCGGCACGGAGGCGACGCGCACCGGTATCATCGACAACGCGAGAAAGAGCGGATATATAAACCTCACGAAGGACGTCTACACGATACTTCCGGGCGGAGAGTTTCTGATAGAGAGCCTCGAGCGCATGGGGATCTCGATGGACAAATACAAGACCGCCGAGCTCGGACGGGCTCTCAAAAAGGTCTTCCGCGGCGAGATGAAGGTCGAGGAGAGCGTCGCGCTCGCGAAGGCGGAGATCGCCGAGGTCTTCAAGAAGAAGGACGAGCCCCTCGAGACCGACTCCGACACCGGTTTTTATATGGACTCCATCGGGAAATGCCCGCTCTGCGGCCGCGACGTCAAGCGATTCCGCTATTCCTACGGCTGTTCGGGTTACAAAGAGGGCTGCCCGCTGAAAATATCGACTTATATCTGCAAGAGGAACATATCCGTCGCAAACGTAAAAATGCTTCTCACGACGGGCAGGACGTCGAAGATAAAGGGATTTATCTCAAAAAACGGCAAGCCCTTCGACGCCGCGCTGAAGCTCGAAAACGGTAAGGCGGTGTTCGATTTCAGTTGATGGCCCGAATATAACGAAACGCTCCGCGTTGCCGCGGAGCGTTATTTCTTTATATACACGTTCGTAACGTATTGTTCCTGCTTTTCCGCCTCTTTTACCATGGACTCGTATACTTTGTTTCGCAGATCTTTGATACGCTCTTTTTGCGGGAGTCGCTCGTCGGGGTAAAACGGCCCGTTTATATACGTTTTTATGACCGGTCTCTTTCTGAGAGGGTTGCGGCTCCTGAGGTAAACGTTTGTAAACGAATAGCAAGGCGCGCCGCTCATTACGGGAAGCCTGAATGAGTCCTCCTTGAACGGACGTATCCCGGTGTAGTACGGCCAGATGTGGGCTTCCGGGTATATCGTGACCGTTTTTCCTTTTCCGACAAGCTCGCCGACGGCGGAGGTGAATTTTCTCGTTCCGCTGACGGTCGAGGGGACGGGGAGCGCGCCGAACATTTTGACGACGGTCCCGAGACCCTTTATCGACGTCGCGTCGGGGCTTGTGACGATGTAGTTTTTCCTTGCGGTCATGTGGTTCGGTATGAAAGCGTCGCCCGCCGCGAGGGTGTGATTGCCGAAGATAAAGCATCCCGCGCCGCCCCTCTTTTTGAACGCCGCTTTGTTGACGAAACGCTGATGGTACGCGGCTTTGATAAAGAGGTATGTCAGCGGACGCGCGGCGAGCTCGTACAGCAGAAACGCCGCCGCCCTGAACGCTGTCGAGCGCGGAATGTAAACGTAGTCCGGGGGCGTCGGCTTCGTTTTGATATTGTTTTCGGCAAAATCGTCGTTTACGGGGTCGGAGTAATAGAAAACTTTATTTTTCATGGTCCTTTATCACTTCTTCAAACATTTCAGTCATCTTTTTCATGCAGGCTGTCTGGTCGAACTGCCCGGAAAAGCCGAGATACGCCTCCGACATCGCCGCCCTCTCTTCGGGATGAGCGAGCCAATAGTCTATTTTTACCGCGAGGTCGGAGGGGTCGTCGTATCTGAAGCGGCAGCGTTCGTCGATCGCGAAAGCCCCGGTCGCGCTCCTCGGCGAGTCGGAGATCACCGGTACAAGGCCGCAGCGGATGGCTTCAAGGCAGGATATCGCCTCGATCTCTATTTTCGACGAGTGAACGTACAGCTCGGACTCGTTGATGACTTTCACGAGCTCTTCCCTTCGGTAGAAATTCATTTTAACGTCGATCCCGAGCCGCCCCGCGAGCCGTTCGAGATAAGCGCGGCGGGGACCCTGACCGGCGAGGACGAGCTTGACTTTATCTCGGTATTCGCTAAGGGAAACCGCCTTCAGCAGAGTCTCTTGAGACTTTTCCTTCGAGAGACGGCCTATCATGAGTATCTGATAGGGGACTTTTTCACACTCTTCTTTTTTGAAAATGTCGTTCACTCCGTTTGAGATGACGTATCCCTTCGTCCGGCAGTTCGTCTTTCCTTCAAAGAGGTCTTTTATAAACTGCGTCGGATAATGAATGGCGTCGACCTTGGCGTATACGCATCTGTAAAAGTTTTTGTAGATCGCGTTGTTGAAAAGGGTCCCGTTCATCATCGCGATGTGCGCGGAGAAGTTCTCCGCCTGGCAATGAAATCCCGCCGTGACGGGAATACCTTTTTTGAGGCACGCTTTAAGAGCCGCGCGCGACAGAGCGAACGGGATCATAAGATGACATATATCCACGCCGTCAAGGGATTCCTCGACGATCCTTTTGTCCGGTTTCGAAAGAGACACGTTGTTCCTCTCGAGCTTTTTCATTAAGAAAGGAAGGTAAAGAGTCGGTACGACGAAGTAGCCTTCCTTCCCCTTTTTCGATTTGTCGGAGCAAAGTATCCTTACTTCGTGTCCTTCGGACCTTAACTCATTGATGAGGTTAAGGCAGGCGAGGGTCGTTCCGTTGTTCGGCTCGCCCAAAACGTCGGCGACGATGCATATTTTCATTTTTCTTTTCCTCTTCGGCATTTAATGATTCTGCGTTTTTTGGACGAAATCATTTTAATCTGCCGGAGGACGATTGTAAAGATAAAGATCGTCGGGGCGCGTCTCAAAAAACAAGACGCGTCTCGACCACGGCGAGAGCGGACTCTACCAAAGCGGGAATTTCCAGTCGCCGCAGGGGTTTTGCTCCTCTCGTCCGCGCCGCGGACATATCGAATCGCGAAGCGATATATCGAGCCGCCTTCGGCGGCATATCGCGCGGCGCAGCCGCATCCGCCCTCATCCGTCGCCTTGCGGCGACACCTTCCCCAATGGGGAAGGCTCTATGTTAGCACATACCAAGGCTTCCCTTGGGGGAAGCTGTCACGGAACGTGACTGATGAGGGAGCCTCTTCGAGGCGCGTGAAATGAGCGGCTTTGCCGCTCGTGAAATGAACGACGGGGCGTTCGTGAAATCTCGCGCTTCGCGCTCCGTGAAATGAACCGCTTCGCGGTTCGTTAAAAAAGAGACCCTACGGTCTCTTTTTTTATTCCGAATACCTTCCGTCTATCAGCGGGGTGAAGCCGATGGCAAGTCCGATCAGGACGCCGAGGACGATGTTTCTGACGACCGTCGGGGCGCCGAAGGCGAGGCAGAGGAAGTACGCGCCGACGAAGAAGAGGGCGCAGATTATGACGTAGAGGATGATGAGGGTGACGCCCGGTATGCGGGAGCGCAGCCTGACGTTCGCCTTTTTCAGCGAGGCGGCGGGGATGAGTTTGAGGCTTAAAAGCCCCACTATTATCGCGCTGCCCCAGAGATAAAGTTCATCCATTATTCTCCTCCGGCTCGGTCCATCTTGCGCGGTATTCGCCGGTACAATCTATTGCGGGCAGGGTCTTCCACACGTCGGCGAAGATCTCGTCGCGGTCGAGCTTTTCGAGGTAAAGTATGTCGTGGCGGCCCTCCGGGAACGCGAACTTATGGTCCGGCGTGAAGACGGGCGCCTTGATCTTCTTTATATGGGCGTACTCGGGCACCTCGAGGATGGCGACGGACGCTATATCCCAGAGAGTTCTGCCGTAGCCCTCCGGGCGTCCGACCCAGTACCACACCTGGTTTATAAGCTGCCAGAGAAGCTCGCAAAGGGGGCTCTTCCCCGCGAGCTTTTCCTTTATGGTTCTCATGCTCTCCCAGAGGACGCCGGTGACGTTCCACGCGGGGCACATGATGAAGGGCACGCCGGACTCGAGAATGACGCTGCCGGCGGCGTAGTCCTGGTCGAGGTTATACTCGTAAACGTTGTCGCAGTGGAGCTCGTTCGCGCAAAGCCATATGACGCAGATCTTGTCCTTGATCGCCGGCTCGAGAAGGAGCGCGGAGGCGATATTCGTACCCGCTCCGATGCCGAGGACGTAAATTATCTCGTCCGACGCCATCGCCGTATCTATGATGTTTCTCGCGGCGGGGCTGTCGACCGGCGCGCCGTCTGTCTGATCCAGCGGGACCTCGGAGCCTCTGAAATAGGGGATCTTCGGCTCGCTGCTGTACGCGGCGAGGACGCGCCCTATCTCGGCGTAGCTCGCGTCGGCTCCCGTCTTGTGATCTATCCCGCGTTCCGGGTGCGAGAAGGGAGCGGCGTTGACGGAGAGAAGGTCGACGCGGTCGGCGCCTATCGCGTAGGCGATGGCGAACTGGTCGTCCACCTCGTTGTCCGTGTCGGTGTCGAGGATGACTTTCTTTACTCTGTCGCTTTTTATGTCTTCAAGGATATAATTCAGGTCCATGTCTTTCTCCTTATCAGAAAAGAGTCGTTATAGAGTCGATAAACTCGCCGATCTGCTCAATCTGCGAGGGCTTGTCGTCGCGGAGCCACGCGGCGCGGTACTCGCGGAACCATTCCGCCCACTCTATCTTCAGCGCGGCGCGGTCCTGGAACTCCGGCTCGCCCTTTATCATAAGGTGTACCTTGTTCATGAGCTTGACGGCTCTCGCCGCGAGCTTCAAATCGACGAAGACGGGGTCGTCCGGCTCGCCCGCCTCGATGAACTCGAGAAGTATCTCGTCCGCGCGCTTTATGTTGCGGCGGCAGGCGTCGGGGTCGACCTCAAGCTCGGTGTGTCTTCCCTCTTTCGTGTTCGCGCTGTACCAGTAGACGAAGAGCATCCAGTCGCAGGAGCGCTCCGCCTGACCGAGATCGTAGACGAGACGCACCATATTCCTGTCGCGAACGCCGTATAGCAGGTTCGACGCCGCAAGCTCGAACTCTTCGCCGACGTCGCCGACCGGATTCCACGCGCGCTCCGCGCCGATGACCATTCCGTACATCTCGCAGCTCCACGGGCAGATGTTGCCGAAGTCGCCCCAGTTGGTATTGATAAGCCCCTTTGCGCCGTTTTCATAGCCATAGCGCGCGAGAGACGAGATGTTCCCGAAGGAGCGGTCTATCTCCTCGACGAATCTGTTCCAGGAAGACGTGCCGGGGCAGACGACCTGCGTCATGCCGGAGGCGGCGAACGTCTTTACGTTCTTTTCGTTTGCCGCTTTTTCGTAGTTCCAGTTGAGCATCACCGTGTCGGGCGGGAGCATGTGCATTTTTTCCGGATGGTTGAGGACGATGTCGCCCCACATCTGGACTGTCTTGCCGTAGCTCTTGACGTGCGAGATGATCTTCGAGACGAATTTGAAATATTCCTCGCCCTCGTCGAGCCCTTTGTTTCTGCCCTTGCAAAGGTCGAACGTCTCGTCGCAGCAGATATTGAACTTATTGCTTCTGAAAAGAGGGATATACTGATCGATAAGGCTCTTTATAAGCTCGATCGACTCGGGATTAGAGACGTCGATCGTGTGATGAGCCATCTTTTCGAGCCAGTATATCTGCCACGGGTGCCAGTCCTCGTACTCGCAAAGGTGACGGTAGCGGTCGCTCTGGAGCAGACGGTAGAGGTGACCGAAGGTCGAGAGGGACGGCACGAGCTCGATGAAATGCTCATAGCAGAAGGTGTCGAGCTCCGTGATCTCCGCGGCGGTGAGGCACTCGTCCGCCGTCACGATCCCGTCGAACTCGCAGAACGCGAACGCGTCCTCGACGTAGAGCTGGAGCTCGTTTATCTTGAAGAAAGAGAGCTGTTTTGCGATCTCTTTCAGTTTTGCGAGAGTCGGCACTCTTCCGCGGGTTATATCGTGATAAAATCCGCGCTCGGGGAACGACGGCTCGTCCTCGATCGTGCAGACGGGAAGATCCTTCCCGTATTCTTTTATCATCTGACGGAGAGTCTGCATACCGTAAAACGCGCCGCGCGCGCCGGGCGACGTGATGCGCACGCCCTCGCGCGATACCGTCAGCGTGTAGCTCTCGGCGTCTTCGGCGCCGCATTCTTCTATATAGATCGTCGGGACGGCGGGAGCGCAGGCGCCCGTGCGAAGACGGACGACGACGTCCGTCGCGCTCTCGGCGTCGG
>CADBQA010000017.1 GCA_902796675.1 uncultured Ruminococcus sp. | reverse complement strand
TGCACTTACCGCAGGACTCGTCGACCGTGAACTCGAGGAAGAACTTAGCGAGGTCGACCATACAGGTATCCTCGTCCATAACGATGAGTCCGCCGGAGCCCATCATGGAGCCGATAGCCGTGAGGTTGTCGTAGTCGATCGGGGTGTCGATGAGGGACGCGGGGATACATCCGCCGGAAGGACCGCCGGTCTGAGCCGCTTTGAACTTCTTGCCGTTCGGAACGCCGCCGCCGATCTCCTCGACGATCTCGCGAAGGGTCGTGCCCATCGGGATCTCGACAAGACCGGTGTTCGTGATCTTACCGCCGAGAGCGAAGACCTTCGTGCCCTTGGACTTCTCGGTACCCATGGATGCAAACCATTCCGGACCCTTTAAGATGATCTGCGCAATATTGGCGAACGTTTCAACGTTGTTGATTATGGTAGGCTGACCCCAGAGACCCTTTATAGCCGGGAACGGAGGACGCGGACGCGGGTTGCCGCGCTTGCCCTCGATGGAGGTGAGCAGCGCCGTCACCTCGCCGCAGACGAAAGCGCCCGCGCCGAGACGGATATTGATGTCGAAATTGAAGCCCGTGCCGAAGATGTTCTTGCCGAGCAGACCGTAATCTTTAGCCTGCTGGATAGCTATCTTCAGTCTGTGCACCGCGATCGGGTACTCCGCTCTGACGTAGATCCAGCCCTCGTCAGCGCCGATGGCGTAGCCGGCGATAGCCATAGCCTCGAGGACCGCGTGCGGGTCGCCTTCGAGGACGGAACGGTCCATGAACGCGCCGGGGTCGCCCTCGTCCGCGTTACAAACGACGTATTTCTTGTCGGAAACGCTGTTTCTTGCGAACTGCCATTTGCGTCCGGTCGGGAATCCGCCGCCGCCGCGTCCGCGAAGACCGGAGTCGAGGACCGTCTTGATGACCTCGTCCGGGGTCATTTCCTTAAGCACTTTAGCGAGCGCGAAGTAACCGTCCATCGCGATGTACTCGTCGATGTTCTCGGGGTTGATAACGCCGCAGTTACGGAGCGCGACTCTGTGCTGTTTCTTATAGAAGCCGGTCTCGGAAAGCGAGGGAACTTCCTCGGGCTTGACATCTTCGCCGGTCTCCTTATAGATGAGTCTGTGTACGGGACGTCCCTTGAGGAAATGCTCTTCGACGATCTCCGGTACGTCCTCGGGCTTTACCTTGCTGTAAAAGGTGCCTTCCGGATAGACTATCATAACGGGACCGAGAGCGCAAAGACCGAAGCAGCCCGTCTGGACTACCTTGACTTCGTCCTGAAGACCCTTGAGGGCGATCTGCTCTTCGAGAGCCTCTCTGACCCCATGGCTTCCCGCGGAGGTACATCCGGTACCGCCGCAGATGAGTGCGTGAATTCGATACATTGAACTGTCCTCCTTAATTTATGAAATGACCTTACCGATAGTGTACTCGGTAATGGGTTTACCGCCCTTCAGATGGCGCTCGATGACTTCCTTCGCCTTCTCAGCCGTCATCTTGACGTAGGTGACCTTTTCCTTGTCCTTCTCGTAGACCTCTACGATAGGCTCGTACTGGCAGATGCCGATGCATCCTGTCTGGGTTACGGTCACACGTTCAGCGAGACCTTCGTTTGCAACGCCTTCAACGAAAGCGTTGAGGACCGGGCGGGCGCCCGCGGCGATACCGCACGTCGCCATGCCGACTACGACGCGAATGTCGTCGGATGCGTGACGGACGGCTACCTTGTCCTGCATCTTGTCTCTGATTGCCATGAGTTCTTCAAGAGATTTCATAAGAGTTTCCTTTCTTGATATATAAGTAATTATTTTTGATCTATTTCCTCATAACCCTCGGTAAGGTATCCTCTTATCCATTCGAGGACCTCGTAGCTCGCGAGGGAAATATCCTCACCGAGCACCGCGCGAAGTTCTTCGCACGAGAGGTGTACCGTACCGCGAGGGGTAATGTGGTCGTAAGTAAAATCTATATCGGGGTATCCCTGTATCAGAGTCATCACGGTGTCGATCATATTCCCGAGCGGGATAAAATCTATGTGATGATAACCGAAGACCGCCGTCAGCTTCGTGCCGTGGTCGTCGGGGTGGGTCGCCTCTTCCTTTGATTCTATCGTGAGCGAGCCTTCCGTCTGCTCCGCGAGCATTTTCAGAAACGGAACGCCGAGCCCCACCGACCTCGTCTTTCTCGTCGTGAAAAACGGATCGGACAGTTTTTTGACCGTCTCCGGACTCATACCGCAGCCGTTGTCGGTGACGGTGAACGTAAGCGTGTCTCCCTGCTCCTCGAGCTTTATCTCTATTTTATCCGCGCCGGCTCTGACGGAGTTCATGGTTATGTCGAGAACGTAAAGCGAAAACTCCTCCATACTACTCTCCCCTCAGATATTTTATAAGCGAATCGCGGACCTTTTGAGAACTGTAAGGCTCGTCGTCGAGCTCTATCGCACATTCCGCCTGAGAGATCTTCCAGAGATAGTGCGCGTCGGACGAGACGATGTAACGCTTGCCTCGGAGCTTTTCGTACCGCGTGAGATATTCGTCGTGCGACGCCTTGTCGTTGAGCTCGTAAGCGGCGTAGCGCGGCGTTTCGGGCAGGTCGCCGAGCACCGCTATCATTCCTCCGGATTCGCGGTCGACGTGTGCGGGATAGCAGGCGCCGCCCCGCTTTGTGACCTCCGCGTAAGCCGTCTCAAGGTCTATCGTCGTTGCGTTTATAAGAAGATCCGGCTCCTCGGAGACGACCTCGTCGTTCTCGTCCATCACGAACTGGTTGCCGAATATATCTTTTCTGTTCGGTATCTTCACGCGGCGCTCGTCGACGAACATATCGAACTCCATCGCGCCCTCGAGCGTCGGAAAGAGGCATATCACGTGAATATCCTCCGCGCTCGTCAGCTCCATCCCGGCGACCGGGACGATGCCGTACTTCTTCGCGTGTTTGAAAAACGCCGGACAGTTTTTTGAGGTGTTGTGGTCTGTCAGAGCTACGATGTTAAGGCCGTTCACCGTCGCCATTCCGGCGATGTTGGCGGGCGTCATATCGTCGTCGCCGCACGGGGAGAGGCAGGAGTGGACGTGAAGATCGTAGTAGAACGAGCTCATAGAGCCTTCTCCGAGAGCGAGTGTATCACGGCGCATATCTCGTAGACCGTAAGTCCCGTAGTATACACCGCGACTCCCTTCTCGCGAGCCGCCTCGAGCACGTCCTCCGTCATCGTGACGTCCTCGGCGAGGACGACGGCGGCGGCCTCCGTGAGGCTTGCGACCGCGACGACGTTTACGTTGCTCATTATCGTTATCCAGAGGTTGCCCTCGCCGACGTGGCTCATCGCGCGGCTGAGAAGATCGCCGGCGTAAACGCCGTCAAACTCTTCCGCGGCGCCGCCGGACAGCTCCTTCGCTCCGATTTCGCGTAAAACCGTTTCAGTTTTCATCTTTTCCGGGCGCCGGCGTATCGCCGGTCTTTTTTATCTTCTCGGAAATGATCTGCGCTTTTCTTTTGTCAAGGACCTCGTGGAAGAGCTCGCGCATTATGATCGTACACTCGTCCGCGTTAGTCTCGTTCTTGACTATGTCCTCGGCGAACGCCATACAGGTCGGCGCGCCGCAGGAGCCGCAGTCTATACCGGGAAGCGATTTCGTTATCCTCTCGATGTCGCTCATCATTCTGAACGCCTCGGCGCGGTCCTCCGACAGCGGCTTCGTCGTGTCGTATCGGACGTCGGGATCGGTGTAGATCCAATCCGGGAAGTACGAGGTGTCCGGTCTGTTGGGAGACACCGGAAGATATCTTTTAAGCGAATTCAGTCTCGCCTGGGCTATGTACGCGTTCGTGACGGTCATAACGCCGCCGACGCAGCCGCCGCTGCAGGCGTTCAGCTCGATGAACTCAAGGTCCGCAAACCCTTCGTTGTCGATCTGCTCGAGGACCTTCATACAGTTCTCGATGCCGTCCGCGGCGAGGTACCTGTCGTTGAACACCGCGGAGGACTCTCCGCCGGTCGACGCCCAGCCGATACCTATCATACCCGATTTTGCGAGCTCCGTCGGGTTTTCATCAGGTTTCATGACCTCGAGAAGCTCAAAGTACACGTCTCTGACGGAGACGACGCGGTCGATGTTGTTCTTTACTCCCGCGAATCCGTTTTTGACGTAACTGACTTTTGCCGGGCAGGGGGAGATGAAGAAGAGACCTATCTCGGAGGATTCAAGCTCCGGGTGACGCTCCATAACTATATCTCTCGCCAGCTTCGCGGCGACCTCTACCGGCGGAAGGATGGGCATGATGTGATCCTTCAGGTAGGGGAAATTCATATTTATCATCCGCACTATCGCGGGGCAGGCGGAGCTGATGACCGGTCTTGGTATATCCTGTCTGTTCAGGTACAGCCTCGTGTACGCCGAGACGATCTCGGCGGCGCAGGCGACCTCGTAAACGTAGTCGAAGCCGAGCTTGTAAAGCCCGTCGACGACGTAGTCGACGCTCGACATATTTTCAAACTGCCCGTAGAGAGCCGGCGCGGGAAGGGCTACGTTTATCTTGTACTCCTTCATATCCGCGAGGGTGTCGCTTATGGCTTTTTTAGCCTTGTGCGGGCAGACCCTGATGCACTCGCCGCAGTCGATACAACGCGCGGAATTTATCTTCGCGTGTCCGTCGCGTATCCTTATCGCCTCGGTCGGGCATCTCTTCAGACAGGTCGTACAGCCTTTGCATTTCGCGATGTCGAGGGAAACGGAATGCTTGTATTCCTGCATATCTGTCGTTCCTTTCTAAAGGTCAGGCGTCCTTGCAGCTCACCTTCATCGTTATTGTCGTACCGACGCCGAGTTCTGTTTCGATCTCCATGCTGTCGGTATATTTCTTCATATTCGGAAGCCCCATTCCGGCTCCGAAGCCGAGCGCCCTTATGTTGTCCCGCGCCGTGGAGTACCCCTCCTGCATCGCAAGGGAGATATCCGGTATGCCGGGGCCGCGGTCCGCAAGGACTATTATGACCTCGTCGTCCGTAACCGTGACGTCGGCTGTGCCGCCGTCGGCGTGGATGACCATATTGATCTCGCCCTCGTACATCGCGATTGACACGCGTCTTATGACTTCGGGCGACAGACCGAGCTGGCGCAGCTTCTTTTTAACGAGAACGGAAGCCTCGCCCGCCGACGTGAAGTTCTCTCCGTCGACGTCGAAGTGGAATGTTACGTTTTCAGCCATCACTTTTCCTCCGGCGCGGGCACGAGTCCCGCGGTGTAAAGATGACCGCACGCCTCGTAAGCTCTGTACCGGCTCTTCATGACAACGATACCGAACTCTTTTGCAAGCGCAACCATTTCCTCCGTCGGGACCTTGCTTCTGACGAATACGATGCAGACCATATCCATCATATCGGCGGTCCTTATGACCTGGGGGTTGACAAGCCCGGTGAGAAGAACGCCCTGGTCCTTGACGTAAGCGAGCACGTCGCTCATCATATCGCTGCAGCAGGCGGAGAAAACGTCGTGGTCGAGGTATTCCTCCCCGCAGAGCAGTTCAGCGTCGAGCAGTTCTTTGATCTGACCTATTTTCATCTGAGTATCGCCTTTCTTTGCCGTCTTTGCGGCTGATTCGGTTCAGCTTCGTCTGAAAAATCTATTTTAGATTACTCGGCAGATGCCATCGCGCGGTGCTCCTCTATTATCTTCGGAACCATATCTACCGTGACCTTCGGATATACCTTGCCGTTTACGGAAACCGCCGGAGCGATACCGCATGCGCCGATGCAACGCAGAGCGTCGATCGAGAACATACCGTCCTCCGTCGTCTCGCCCGCCTTGATGCCGAGTATTTCGGAGAACTTATCTATAACCTGCTGCGCGCCTTTGACGTAGCAAGCCGTGCCGAGACATACGCCGACGACGTACTTTCCGCTCGGAACGAGAGAGAAGAACGAATAGAACGTGACGACGCCGTAGATCTCCGCGACGGAGATGCCCGTCTTCTGAGAGACTATCTCCTGTACCTCGAGCGGAATGTAGCCGTACTCGTTCTGGATGTCGCTCAGGATCATCATGAGCGGCGTCTTCTCATTTGCGTGTCTGTCGCAGATCTCGCAAATCATCTTAACTGCGCTTTCGCTGATATGAGCCATTGAAATGACCCTCCTTATTGTGTATTCGGCG
>CADBQA010000016.1 GCA_902796675.1 uncultured Ruminococcus sp. | reverse complement strand
TCCTGAGTGGAGCAAAACGAAGTTTTGCGGAATCGAACGGATCTCCTCGGGCAGATGTTTCTTTCTGTTCGGGAGACCCGTTCGACTACGCTGCGCTTCGCTCAGGGTGACATGACGGGGGGAGACCCATCCGCTAAGGGTGACATATGGGTGGAGCCCCATCCGCTAAGGGTGACATAGGTGGTAGACCCATTCGACCGGGTCGCTCTCAGCTCTCAGCTCTCAGCTCTCAGCTATCATATTTCCAGCGCGTCGGCGAGAGCGTCCTTCGTTCTGTAGCCGACGACCTTTTTGACGGGCTCGCCGTGCTCGAAGAGGATGAGGGTGGGGATGCTTGAAACTCTGTATTTTATCGCAAGCTCTTCCTCCTCGTCGACGTTGACCTTGCCGACCTTGATCCTGCCGTCGTACTCCTCGGCGAGGGCTTCGACCTCGGGCGCTATCATGCGGCAGGGTCCACACCACGTCGCCCAGAAGTCTATCAGCACGGGAAGGTCCGATTTTACGACCTCGTCCTCAAAGTTTTTGTTTGTTATCGTGTATTCCATTTTGTTGTCCTCCGTTTTTCGTTTTTTTCTTTATTATAGCACATTTTTGTTGAAAAAAACACCCGCTGAGCGAATAAAAACGGAGTAAATTTGCAAAATAACTATTTATTTTTTTCAAATGGTGTGTTATAATAAAAAAGTCAGTTTTTACGACAGGAGATACGGTTTTGGTAAGAAAAGATTTAAGAAACGTCGCAATAATCGCTCACGTCGACCACGGCAAGACTACCCTCGTCGACGAAATGCTCAAGCAGTGCGGCGAATATCACGAAAACCAGGCGGTTACGGAGCGCGTTATGGACTCCGGCGACCTCGAGCGCGAGCGCGGCATCACGATACTCGCGAAAAACACCTCCGTACAGTACGGCGGCGTAAAAATAAATATTGTCGACACCCCCGGACACGCGGACTTCGGCGGCGAGGTCGAGCGTATACTCAAGATGGTAAACGGCGTTATCCTTCTCGTCGACGCGGCGGAAGGTCCCATGCCCCAGACGAGATTCGTTCTCGGCAAGGCGATGGAAATGGGGCACCGCGTTATCGTCGTCGTAAACAAGATAGACCGTCCCGACGCGAGGATACACGAGGTCATCGACGAGGTCCTCGAGCTTCTCATAGAGCTTGACGCGACGGACGACCAGCTCGACTCCCCGATGCTCTTCTGCTCCGGCAGAGCGGGCACGGCGTCGGTCTCCCCGGACGAGCCCGGCACGAACCTCAAGCCCCTGTTCGACACGATACTTGAATACATTCCCTGCCCCGAGGGCGAGCCGGAAGAGCCGCTTCAGCTCCTCGTTTCCTCTATCGACTACAACGACTACGTCGGAAGGATCGGTATAGGACGCATAGAGCGCGGCACGGTGCGCGTCGGTATGGAGGCGGCTATCGTCAACTACCACGACCCCGCGACGATAAAGAAGACGAAGATCGTCTCGCTCTACCAGTTCAACGGTCTCGGCAGAAACAACGTCGACTCCGCGACGGTGGGCGACATCGTCTGCTTCTCTGGCGCCGCGGACATAACGATAGGCGACACGATCACCGCGCCTGACGTACCCGAGGCGCTCGAATTCGTAAAGGTCAGCGAGCCGACGATGGAGATGACCTTCTCCGTCAACGACTCCCCTCTCGCGGGCCGAGACGGCAAGTACGTCACCTCCCGTCAGATAAGAGAGCGCCTTTACAAGGAGACGCTCCGCGACGTTTCCCTCCGGGTTCAGGACGGCGAAACGACGGACTCCTTCAAGGTCTCCGGCAGAGGCGAGATGCACCTCTCGATACTCATTGAAACGATGCGCCGCGAGGGCTACGAGCTCTGCTGCTCCACGCCTCACGTCCTCTACAAGACGATAGACGGCGTCAAGTGCGAGCCGATGGAGAGAGTATATATAGACGTCCCCGAGGAGTTCCAGGGCACAGTCATTCAGAAGCTCTCCGCGAGAAAGGGCGACCTGCTCGAGATGACCCCCTCCGGTTCAAGAATGAAGATAGAATACTCCATCCCCGCAAGATGCCTCTTCGGTTACAGAAGCGAATTTCTCACCGACACGCGCGGCGAGGGTATCATAAACTCCGTCTTTGACGGATACCAGCCCTACAAGGGCGACATCACGCTCCGCTACACCGGCTCGCTCGTCGCGTCGGAAGCGGGCGAGGCGACGAGCTACGGACTTTTCAACTCGCAGGATCGCGGCGTCATGTTCATCGGCGTTCAGACAGAGGTCTACGAGGGCATGATCGTCGGCGAAAACCCGAAGGTCGGCGACATCGCGGTCAACGTGTGCAAGAAAAAGCACCTCACCGCTATCCGTTCGAGCGGCGCGGACGAGGCTCTCCGCCTCGTTCCCCCGAAGATATTCAGCCTCGAGCAGGCGATAGAATTCATCGCCGACGACGAGCTGATGGAGGTAACTCCTCATCACCTCCGCCTCCGCAAGAGGATACTCGACACCGAGCTCCGTCTCAAGGACGAGGCGAGACGCAAAAAAGCGAACTGAACGAAAGGCTCCCCGAGG
>CADBQA010000015.1 GCA_902796675.1 uncultured Ruminococcus sp. | reverse complement strand
ATGCCGCGGACGTCCCCGCGAAAAAAGTCAAATGCGTCGTGTGGGATCTCGACAATACTCTCTGGGACGGTATACTCTCGGAAAACGAGCCTGACGATATAACGCTGAAGGAGGGCGTCGCGCCGCTTTTGGCGGAGCTTGACAGAAGAGGCGTCCTGAATTCGATAGCGAGCAAAAACGATCACGGTCCGGCGCTCGAGCGCCTTGAAAAGCTCGGCGTCGCGGATTATTTCCTCGTCCCGCAGATAAACTGGGGTGCGAAATCCGACAGCATCGAAACGATAGCCCGAAGGCTAAATATCGGGGTCGACTCTCTCGCTTTCGTTGACGATTCGGCGTTTGAGAGGGAAGAGGTCAAGAGCAGATTTCCGTGCGTTCGCGTTTACGATGAAAACGTCGTGTCAAAAATGGCGGACCTGCCGGAATTTGACGTCACGGTCACGGCGGATTCTTCCTCAAGACGCAAAATGTACCTGACCGAACTCAAACGCAGCGAAGATTTTGAGGCGGGAAAGACCGATATCGCTTCATTCATCAAGAGCTGTGAACTGACGGTAAAACTTAAGCGCCCCACGACAGACGCGGAGGCGGAACGCTGTTTCGAGCTTGCCAACAGGACGAATCAGCTTAATCTGTCGGGAAGGAAATACACGTCTGACGAATTCAGATCGTTGATCCTTGAAGAAGGAACGGAAACGCTGTACGGTACTGCCTGCGACAAATACGGCTCTTACGGCGGCGTTCTGTTCGCAAAATACCGCGCCGAGGGGGACGTTATCAGAGTTTATGAATTTGCCATGTCGTGCCGCATCGCCGCAAAATTCGCGGAGAACGCGGTTATCGCTTACCTGCTCGGCAAGGCGGAGAATGTGATTTTCGAAGGAAACAGGACGGCGAAAAACAGGGCGCTGACCGATGGCCTCGAGGGGGCCGGTATGGCTGACTTGTCATCAGACGGTAAGATACTTTACCGGGTCTCTCGCGCGGACGGCGTGAAAGGCGCTGATATCGTGTCGGTCGTCTTTGAAGAAGAACCGTCTGACGAATAACGCAAACAATATTAACCGTATCGGATGTCATTATGAAGAAAAAGAGATCGTATTTAATAACCGTATTATCCGTCGTTTTGGCGGCGCTGGCTCTTTGCGCGTCGTCCTGCAGCATCGAATTTGAGAAGAAGCAGGAGGCAGAGACCGTGACGGAGACCGAGGCGGATACGGAGGCGCAAAGTGCGCCCGTGACGCCGTCCGACACTCTCGAAGGGTGTCTTTTCATAGGGGATTCGAGGACCGAGGGGCTTCGCGTGACGAACTCCCTGCCCGGCGCCGACGTATTCAGCATTGTGGGCCTGACGGTTTTCGACGTTACCGAGCGGGAAATGGTGACGGGAGACGGTTCAAGCCGCAGTCTTGACCATTTTCTCTCCGGTGGGACATATGAAAAAGTTTACATACTCCTCGGGATAAACGAGATAAGCGCCGACCTCGACACCGTCGCCGGCGCGTACTCGGAGCTGATCTCTCTCGTGAGGAAAAGCCAGCCGGGGGCAAAGATAATCGTCCAGGCAAATCCTCACGTCGCGTCGTGGAGGTCGTCTTTGGGAGATTCGTACAACAACGGCAACGTGGATCTGCTGAACGGCAAGCTCTTCGCGCTGACGGACGGCGAGGACGTCTGCTGGCTCGACGCCAACCCGATCCTCATAGATACCGAGGGCGGGCTGAAGGCGGAATATTCGGAAGAGGACGGCATCCATCCGAATAGGAGCTGCTATACCGTGTGGGGCGAATGGATCGTTTCGCAGAACGCGAATTTTTGACGGGAATACCGAGTTTTTCAGCGGAGAAAAACGGAATGAAGGTCTTCTTCGCAAGAAAGAAACACGGATGATGATTTGACGGCTCCGCGAAAAGCGCGGAGCCGTTTCTCTTTTTGCATTATACCTTGATTTTCAAATTATTATATGCTATGATATATAGTGATAATAATATGTTGAGGTATTACTCATGAATTCCAGAGTGTTGAAAAGCGTTATATCGACTGTCCTCGCGCTCGCTCTTTTTCTCGGATTTTTCGCCCCCCTGACGGGAGGCTTTGCTGTCGTGGCGTCGGCGCTTGACAACGATGAGGTATACGTAAGCATTGATAAAACGTACCTGAAGCTCGGGGAAGAACTGAGAGTGGACAACCCCTCGGGACTTGAGCTCGAATTTTTTGTCGGGGATGAGGCGGTCGCGTCGGGCGCGCTCGTTCTTACAGAGGAATACCTTGAAAAATGGATAACGGTCAGGGCGACGGACGGCGTGACGGTTTATGAGGACCGCGCGTATTTCAGCCGCTTGCCCGTGCTTTACGTCAATACCGACGACGGAAAGCCCGTCACGTCAAAGACGGAGTATAAGGCCGGAAATATGTACGTCCAGGGCAACACGGACGCCGCGTCGCCGCAGTATGACGGCGCGATACAGATAAAGGGAAGAGGAAACACGTCCTGGGGACTTCCCAAAAAGCCGTATAAGATCAAGCTCGACAAGAAGACCGATCTTTTCGGGATGGGCAAGAACAAACACTGGGTGCTCATTTCCAACTACATAGACGAATCTCTTATAAGAAATAAGACGGCGTACGAGATCTCGCGCGAGCTCGGGCTCGAATATATGGACAGCGTATGGTGCGACGTCGTATTCAACGGAGAATACGCCGGCAACTACGTCCTTTGCGAGCAGATAAGGGTCGGCGAGACGAGGGTCGACATCTTCGACTGGGAGTCGGAGGCGGAGGACGTCGCGAAGGCTATTGCGAAAGCGGAAAAGAAAAAAGGCAACGTGATAGACCAGAGCGCGCTCGAGGACTGTATGACGGAGAACCTTTCGTGGATCACCTCAGGCGTCGTCGAGTTTGAAGGCGCGGTTTATGAGACCGGAAAGACGTACGACGACATCTCCGGCGGATACCTCTTCGAGCTGTCGAACGAGTACGACGAGGTCTCGAAATTCCTCACGGAAAACGGGCTCAAGGTGATGATAAATTCGCCCGAGTTCCTTTATACGAACGAAGAAATGACGGCGTTTGTTCAAGAGCTCTGGGGCAATATCGAAGAGGGCTTCAGATCCGAGGACGGATACGCCGAGACCGAAGACGGGCGCGTCCATTACACGGAGCTTACAGATATGGATTCGCTCGCATCATACTGGCTCGTAATGGAGATAATGGGCAACGTCGACGCTTTTTATAAGAGCAGATACGCCTACGTCGATCTTGGTTCGAAGCTGTATTTCGGTCCCGCCTGGGACTTCGATTACAGCGCGGGTTCCGTCACGGTTTCATATTTGCCGCAGGGATGGAAGGCGACTAAGAGAAACTCCGCGCAGGACTTTTTCAACGACGTCGTAGACGATCCGTACTTCGCGGCTAAAGCGACGGAAAAGTATTGGGAACTTCGCCCGTACCTTGAAGGTCTTTTTGAGGACGGCGGAACGGTCGACGGATATATCTCCTATCTCGCCGAATCCGGCGCGGCGGACGGCGCAAGATGGGACAGATCGGAAAGATGGCCCGACAAGAGCAGAGGCTTTGCCGAGGACGCCGAAATGTTCAAGAGCTATATGCGCGAGCGCATAGCCTGGCTCGACCTTCAGTTCTCGTCGGAGAAGGCGCTTATGTGGAGCACCAACTCCGTATACAGCAGCAACCGTTACACGAAATCAGACGATAAGATCTCCTTTGAGGTCGGCGGCGCGGCAGAAGATATTTATTCATCCCACGCCGCGGCAAGCGGCGTTGTCACCGCAGGAAAGAGCGCGTCCGTAAAAATAAAAACGAAGGACGCGGCGACGGTTTCGTTCGACGTGTATCTCAACGGGCTCTTCTTCGGCTCGTACGGGGTCGAGGACGGTACGGCGGAGTTTGAAATCGAAGCGTCGCGCTTCACCGAACAGACGGGCAAGAAGAACGTTATCTCCGTGATAGGCAGAAACGCGGACGGCGCGTCGACGTTCAAAAACTATTATACCGCCGTCGTGAGGGAGCCGCTTTACGGCGACGCGGATCAGGACGGAGAGCTGAGCGCGAAGGACGTGCTCATCATAAGGCGTGTAATAGCCGGGATCGTTGAGCTGACGGATGAGGAGAATGATCATTCCGACATAAACCGCGACGGAGCTGTAAACGCGAAGGACGTGCTGAAGCTTCGCCGCGTCATCGCGGGTATTGACTGAGTTATTTAATAAACGTTTGCCGGAGCAGTTTCGCTCCGGCAATTTGCAAAGATCGCGTATTTCAAATCCAACGAAATAAAACGATAAGAAGAACCGTATTCATGAGGTAAGACGTGAGACGCCATAAGAGATTTTTTGCGAGATTAATATCGGCAGCGCTTGCGCTGCTTATCGCGTCGCCCGTTATCGCGCCGACCGCCGGCGCGGCGGACGAAGGGGAATACGCCGTCTATGACAACTGTAAATACCTTGCAAGCGGCGACAACCCTTACGCGACCCTCGTGGGCGTCGTGAACGAGAGGGCAACGACGTGTGAGATTCACCCGGACACGGAGGCTATCGGCGATTACGCTTTTTGCGACTGTATAAAGCTCACCGCGGTCACGATACCCGAGAGCGTCGTATCTATCGGAGACGGAGCGTTCTCCAACTGCCCGAGGCTTACCGAGATCATCGTGCCGTCCGGCGTGACGTCGATCGGAAACAGCGCTTTCGGCGGCTGCAGACAGCTCTCGCACGTCGTCCTTCCGCACGGTCTTGGATCGCTGGGGCAGAGACTGTTTTACAACTGCTCGTCGCTCGAGAGCCTCATCATCCCGAAGAGCGTGAAGTCGATAGGCGTCATGGCGTTTGAAGGATGCTCGTCGCTTACCGACGTTTATTACGGCGGAAGTCAGGAAGAATGGAATACGGTATCGGTCGCCGACGACTCCGCCGGCGTCTTGTCCGGCGTTTCGATCCATTACGGGCAGGTGTGCGGAGAAGACCTTGTGTGGTTTATCGTCAACGGTCAGCTTACCCTTGCAGGCGCGGGGGAGACGTTCGATTACGGCGCGTCGGATCCGGCGCCGTGGTACGGCGACAGGTCGGAGATCAAAACCGTATTCCTTCCGCATGGCGTCAGCGTCATAGGCTCGTATGCTTTTGCCGATCTTGACGCGCTTGAAACGGTCGTTTTTCCGTCTTCGGTCGTGAAAGTCGGCAGGATGGCGTTTGAAAATTGCGTATCGCTTGCAAACGTCAGCTATTCCGGCGGACAAGACGAATGGGACGCCATGGAAATATCCGAAGGGAACGACGCGCTCGTGTCGGCTCCGAGATATTCGGCGTCATCAGGCGTCTGCGGAGACGAACTGACGTGGACCTACTATCCCGAGGGCGCCGGGCTTATGATATTCGGCGCCGGAGATATGTATGAATTCACATCCGCGTCGGACGCGCCCTGGTATAAATACAGACAGGATATCGTCTCCGTGACCGTATCCGACGGGGCGACCTCGCTGTCGGACTTCGCGTTCAACGGATACAACGCGCTCGAGGACGTTTCCGTACCGGAAAGTCTTGAGCGTTTAGGCACGTCCGTTTTTTACGGCTCGTCAATAAAATATAATTCATTCGGCAACGCGAAGTATCTCGGCAATGAAAACTCGCCGTATCTTATACTTGTTGCTGTCGACGAAGGCGTAAGCAGTTGTCAGATCGGCCAGGCGGCAAAATTCATTTCAAGCTCATCGTTCACGGACGCCGTACGGCTGCGCTCCTTAACGATACCGGAGAGCGTCGTGTCGATAGGAAACTCCGCGTTCGGAAACTGCCCGAAGCTCTCCTCGATCTACGTACCGGAGAACGTCGCGCATATCGGCGCCGCCGTATTTGCAAGCTGCAACTCGCTGACCACCGTCGAGGTCTCGCCCGATAACGCGACATACCGTTCGAGCGGAAACTGCGTCATTGAAAAGGCGACGGGAAGGCTCGTCGCGGGTTGCGCCGCAAGCGTGATACCGGAGGACGGCGTCGTCTCGATCGGCGCGTCGGCGTTCTTCGGACTGTCGAAGATAACGGGGGTAGATCTTCCCGAGAGCCTGACCGAGATCGGCGCGTCGGCGTTTTACGGCTGTTGCGCGCTTGAGAGCATAGCGATCCCCGCGAGTGTGACCGCGATCGGCAGCGGCGCGTTTACGAACTGCACGTCTTTGAAAACGGTATCGCTCCCGGACGGACTGACAGATGTCGAGAGCTCGCTCTTCTCCGGCTGCTCGGCGCTCGAGAGCGTCACGGTCCCGAAGTCCGTGAAGAGCGTAGGACGCTCGGCTTTCAACGGATGTACCGCGCTTAAGTACGTATATTACGAAGGCGATGAAGCGGAGTTTGAGAAAATATCCGTCGACAACTCCGGCGGCTCGAACTTCCCATTCGTCAACGCGACGGTCTATTACAACAGCGGAGAAGATATTCCGGAGATAGCCTGGTCGCTCGACGGCGGGGTCCTTACGGTCATCACGGACGGAGAAATGCCCGCCTATCCTTCGCCGTCGGATTACCCGTGGGCGTCCGCGGCGGGTGACGTCTCATCCGTTGAGATACAGTACGGCGCGACGTCGATTGCGCCTCACGCTTTTTCGTCGCTTGCAGACCTCGCCTCCGTCCGCCTTCCTTCCGGCGTAACGTCGGTCGGAGAGGGCGCGTTTGAAGGATGCGGCGCGCTCGAAAAGGTTTATTACGGCGGCTTTGAGAGCGCGAGAGACGGGATCGCCGTCGGAGACGGGAACGAAAACTTCGAGTCTGCAAAATGGATGTTCGCGACGGAGGAATACTATCTCGATTCGAGCGAGATCTATTCCTTTGCAAATTCAAAGAACAATTTCGGCTCGGCGTATAACGTCTCTGACGCCGACTTCACGAGGCTCTGCGATTACGTTAAGCTGATATACAAGGACGACCCCGCGAGGGCGTCGACCGTTATCAATATGCTTCAGTCATACAGGACCATGAGCTGGAAAGGCTCCTGCTACGGTATGGCGTCGTCCGCCATCCTCGACAAAAACGGACAGATAGCCTTCAATGAAAACTTCGGGGGAGTCGCGACGCTCGGCGAGGTCGAGCCCGCTTCCGGTAACGCGGCGGTAGAGAGCGCCCTGAACTATTACCACATAGCGCAAAAGATACCTTACGTGCGCGGCGGCAACCGCACCGTTTACAATAAGGGCAGACAGAACTGGAGAGGCGGTCTTCGCGAGCTCGTGATGCGGGCGGAAGAGGGCGTTCCGATGCTGTTCTGTTACGGCTTTTCCGGCGGCGCTCACGCCATAGTGATAAAGGGATACAGAGAGGGCGCTGACGGAAGCCACTGCGTTATGGCTTACGACAACAGATACCCGGCGAAGGATACGGTCATTTCGATAGACAAAAACTACAACACCTGTATTGTCAACAGGCGAGAGGATTGCTCGTACGTCGAGTTCGTCTCGGATATGAGCTGTTTTGACGCCATCGATATCGACGGCGCGACGAACGATTACGAAAACTTCGTGATGCCGGACGAACACGGCGGCGCGTCTTCCGACAAAACCGCGGAGATAACGGTTTCGTCGAAGGGAAGGGTCGTCATCGTCAACGCCGAGGGCGACACGCTCGTTTACGACGGCGGCGCCGTCGGAGGATCGATGGATATCGCAAGCGTCAGCCTCATACTTGAGGACGGCGAGGCGCCGGATGATTTCTCGTTTACTTATACGGTTCCGGACAGCGATTACTTCACGTTCACGCCGGACGGCGCGGAGCTGACGGCGTCCGTCCTCGCGTCCGGTTTCTTTGCCTCGTCCGAGACCGACGGCGCAAAAAAGGTGAAGATATCGAAAGACGACGGAGTCACGGCATACGGCGTCACGGCGGCGTACACGCTCTCCGTCTCGGTCAACGACGGCGCGTGCGATATGATCTCGATCTTCGGCGAGAGCGGGGACGAGGTCGGTCTTTCTCCGAAGAAGGACGGCAAAGTCACGGCAAGCGGCGTCGATACAACGGGATGCACCGTGAATATTTACAGCGCGACGGTCAACGTCGACGTTTACTCGCTCGCGCACGGCTACTCTACGTTCGTTGTAAGGTCGCTCTCCGATACGCCGGGCGACGTTGAAATCGTCGGCTCCTCTCAGGAGGACGGCGTATACGACGTAAAAATAGGCGTCCCCGAGGGCGCGTGCGAACACGTATGGAGCTTCGCGTCAGACGCGGGAGAGCCGACGAGGGAGAGGTGCGGCGCCGAGATATGGGTTTGTGAAAGATGCGGGCTTCTGAGACGCGACCTTCTTCCGAGGATAACGGACGACGTTGCGGGAGACGCAAACGGCGACTTCCTTCTTAACTCGAAGGACGTTCTCGTTCTGAGACGCTTCGTCGCCGGGCTTTGCGAGCTCGATGAAGAGACTCTTGCAAGATGCGACTTATCTTCTGACGGCGACGTGACCGCGGCGGACATACTTTTGATAAGAAAGATCATAGCAGGTATATATTGAACCGGAGCATCGTGTATATGAAAAAAACTCTTTTGAAAAAAGCTGCGGCGATCGCGGCGTCGGCGTTGGCGGCGCTCTCTCTGATTTGGACGCCGGCGCCCGCCGTAAAAGCGGCAAGCGATCCTGAAGTGCTCGGCGCGGGGTATTCCTCGGTATTGTACGACAATACCGACGGTCTTCCTACGTCAGATGCGAACGCGGTCGTGCAGACCTCCGACGGGTTTATATGGATCGGCAGCTACAGCGGACTTATAAGATACGACGGAAACGAGTTTTACAGATACGATTCGTCGAACGGCGTCTCAAGCGTAACGTCGCTTTACGTTGATTCGAAAGACCGCCTTTGGATAGGCACGAACGACAGCGGCGTTTTCGTCCTCGAAAAAGAGGAGTTCAAACCCTACGACAGGGAAGCGGGGCTTAAATCCTCATCTGTGAGGGCGCTTGCCGAGGATGAGAACGGCAACATCATCGTCGGCACGACGATGGGAGCGGCGTACGTCGACCCCGAGGGCGCAATGCACGCCATCGACGACCCGCAGTTGAACCGCGAGTACGTCTGTGAGCTGAACAAGGACGGGCGCGGCGTCGTCTACGGCGTCACCAATTCCGGCGCTTTTTTCACGCTTGAAGACCTTCGCGTTACCGCTTTTTATCACGGTGAATCCTTCGGATACGGCGCGATCTATACGGTGTATCCCGATCCCGTGAACGAGGGATACGTCTATTTCGGAACGCGGGAGGCGACGGTCGTACACGGAAAGCTGTCGGACGGTATGAGGGACAGCGAGGTGTTCGACGTCTCGCCTCATAAGAACGTCCGCAGCGTCCAGATGATCGACGGTATGGTGTGGATCTGTTCGGACAACGGGGTCGGTTTTCTCGGCGACGACGGCTTCGTTTCACTCTCGGACCTGCCGATGGACAATTCCGTCGAGCACGTGATGGAAGACTTTGAAGGAAACCTCTGGTTCACGTCGTCAAGGCAGGGCTTGATGAAGATAGTGAAAAACCGCTTCACAGACATATCGAAAGCGGCGGATCTCGACAGCGTTGTCGTGAACTCCACATGCCTGTCCGGCGGACTTCTTTACGTCGGTACGGACAACGGCCTCATTATTCTCGACAGAGCTTACGGCAGGGTCGAAAACAAGCTGACCGAAATGCTCTCCGACGCCCGTATAAGGTCGATACATATCGCCTCTGACGGCGCGATCTGGCTCGGTACGAACAGCAAGTACGGGCTCGTTCGCTATCTTCCGTCCGAGGAAGACGTCAGAATATATAACGTCGGCAACGGTCTTGCCTCCGACAGAGCGAGAACGATCAAGGAGCTCTCCGACGGAAGGATAGCGGTAGCCACGAACGCCGGTGTCTGCGTGATCGAGAACGGCGAGGTGACGGAGACCTACGGCTTGTCGCACGGTATCGGCAACCTTGAGATACTCTGCCTTGAGGAGACGCCCGACGGAAGGATAATGGCGGGAAGCGACGGCGACGGCATTTATATCATAGGCGACGGCAAGGTCGAACGGATAGGGAGAGATGACGGCTTACGCTCCGAGATAATCCTCAGAATGAGACGGGACCCCGTCGACAGGGAACTGTACTGGATAATCACGAGCAATTCGATTTCATACCTTAAGAACGGCAAGGCAACGACCCTTCACACGTTCCCGTACTCGAACAATTTCGATATGTATTTCGACTGCAACGACCGCGTTTGGGTGCTCAGCGGCAACGGTATCTACGTGGTCAAACGCGGCGATATGCTTTCCGACAATAATATTGATTACATTCTGTACGATACGTCGTGCGGTCTTCCTTGCTCGGCGACTGCGAACTCATACAGCTGGGTGACGGAAGAGGGCACGCTCTACATTGCCGCTTCAAACGGCGTCAGCGCGGTAAATATTAACGATACCGACGACGGCTGTCATAACGTGAAACTCAGCGTCCCGTACCTCCTTGCGGACGATAAATACATAGAGATCAAAGACGGCACGGCAAAGGTCCCCGCCGATTGCAAGAGGCTGACGATATGCGCTTACGCGTTCAGCTATTCTCTTAATAACCCTCACATAAAGTATATGCTCGAGGGCTTTGACGACGGGCCGACAGAACTCGCAAGGCACTCCCTGCGCCCCGTGACGTATACGAATCTCAGCGGCGGTTCATACACGTACAGTATCTCCGTCATAAATACCATGACCGGCGAGGAGGATCATACTCTGAAGCTGCGAATCGTCAAAGAAATGACCGTGTTTGAGCAGTTCTGGTTTCAGATAGCGCTTTTCGTGCTCGGGACGGCGGTCATAGTCGGCGTGATACTTCTTTATTTCAGCCGCAAGACAAAAACGCTGTTGAAAAAGCAGGCGGAGCACAAGCAGCTCATAAACGAAATGACCGAAGTCTTCGCAAGCTGTATCGATATGAAAGACGCTTATACGAACGGTCATTCGCACCGCGTCGCGAAGTATACCTCCATGATCGCAAAGCGTCTCGGCAAGAGCGACGAGGAAGTCGAGAATATGTACAGGATCGCGCTTCTTCACGATATAGGCAAGATCGGCATACCCGACAGCATACTCAATAAGCCGGGCAAGCTCGACGACGAAGAGTTCAAAGTAATGAAAAGCCATTCTCAGCGCGGATACGACATACTCAAGGAAGTAAGCATCGCGCCGGAGCTTGCGATCGGCGCCGGATATCACCACGAGCGTCTCGACGGCCGCGGCTATCCTCAAGGTATCACCGGGGATGAGATACCGGAGGTCGCGAAGATCATCGCCGTCGCCGACACGTTCGACGCGATGTATTCGACAAGACCGTACCGCCGGCGCATGGAGCTTTCCGACATAACGGCGGAGATAAAGCGCTGCTCCGGAACGCAGCTCTATGACAAGGCGGTGGATGCGCTGATGAGCCTCATCGACGAGGGCGCGTTCAATGAAGACCGTCCCGATTGAAAGGAGTAACTTATGAGTCCAGAAAAACTTCTCGGCGCGCTTGAGGTCGCGGGAAAGCTCAAAGACGTCACCCGCCACTCGTGGACCGCGGGCGGACGCCGCGAGAGCACCGCGGAGCACACTTTCCGCCTCGCTCTTTTCGCTTTTTTCATTAAAGATGAGTTCCCGGAAATAGATTCCGACAAACTTATAAAAATGTGCCTCATCCACGACCTCGGCGAGTCTTTCACCGGAGACATCCCGTCGTTTGAAAAGACTGCCGCCGACGAGGAGCTTGAAGAGGATATGCTCGCGGGCTGGGTCGCGTCGCTTCCGGAGCCGCTCTCGTCCGAGATGGCGTCGCTGTACGCCGAAATGGCGGAGCGCAAAACGGATGAAGCGAAGATCTACAAGGCGCTCGACAACCTCGAGGCGGTGATAACTCACAACGAGGCGGACTTCTCGACGTGGATCGAGAAGGAGTACACGCTGAACCTCACCTACGGCGAGGAGAGATGCGCGGAGTTTCCGTATCTTGCAAAGCTCAGACGCCTCATACGGGAGATAACGGAGGCGAAGATAGCCGACGGAAAGGACAAAAAATAAAGATTCGGGAAGTCGCGTCCGCTCGTTGACTTCCCGCTTTTTTTATGGTATACTCAAATCAGCAATTTACCGCGAAGCGGCGGTGCGGAAAGGTGAAAAATATGGAATATATCGTCCCCGAAACAGAGCACGGCGTGGTTTACAGAAACGTCGTAAATACGCTTTTCAAATACAACGGATGGCCGACGGTCACACGCGACGACCGCGGCGTCCTCTACGTCACGGCGTCCTCGATGCGCCTCACTCACGGCGACCCGACGGGCAAGAACTGTATGTTCGTCAGCCTTAACGAGGGCAAGACCTGGACGAAGCCGATAGTTTTGAACGACTCGAAATTCGACGACCGCGACACCGGCATCTGCTATATCGGAGACGGAAAAATGGTGATGTCCTGGTTCTCCGAGACCGACCCCGAGTTTTACGACGGTATGCAGGAGGCGGAGTGGTATCATCCCGAGGATAAGGCGATAACGCTCGGCTTCGGAAATATGCTGAAGGCGCTCTCCGAGGAGGAAAGACGCGCGGGCGTTTCCGCCTACGTCAAGACCTCCGATGACTACGGCGTCACGTGGAGCGACCCGATCAAAGTCCCGCTGACGTCGCCTCACGGTCCGTCCGTCTGCTCCGACGGAACTCTCGTCTATATGGGCAAGGAAATGATAGACGACTATCTCGCGCCGTCCCCCATCGTCGTTTACACGAGCCGCGACTGCGGTAAGACGTGGGAGTACACGGGCACCGTTCCCGCGGGAGCCGATTGCACGGTCGATCAGATGCACGAGCCTCACGTCATAGAGCTTCCGAACGGACGCTTTCTCGGCGCGATCCGCGTACACGGAAGGCCCGTGGAGCCGCACCACACGGTATATACGACCTTCTCCGACGACCGCGGAAAGACGTGGTCGACCCCCGTTTCGATCGACACCGACGGTATGCCGCCTCACCTTATGGTACATTCCTCCGGCGCCGTCCTCTGCTCTTACGGCTGCCGCACCGACGGCAAGTGGGCGGAGCGCGTCGCCGTCAGCTACGATAACGGCGAGACGTGGAGCGAGGACTATATGCTCGACGACAACCTCGGCAGACAGAAGGACCTCGGTTATCCGTCTTCGGTCGAGCTTTCCGACGGCTCTATCCTCACGGTCTACTATCAGGCGCTCCCGACGGACGACCACACGAGCCTCCTCTATACGAAGTGGCGCCTTAAGGACAGATAAAAATAACGAAAACGATTTTTTTGGCACTCTCGACCTGGGAGTGCCAAATTTACATTTCATGCAATATTTCGTGACATATTATGTGATTTTGCGGGCTATAATGTAGGTGTTGAAAGGAAGAGAACCTTTCAAGAAATAATTCACAACATAATCTGTTAAGGAGGTATTCATTATGTTTGAACTCAAACCTTATACGCGCAGAAACACACCGGCGGCACGCGACCCGTTCCGCGAACTTGAAAATCTGGAAAGAGAATTCTTCGGAATGAATCCCTACGGATTTATGAGAGATACAGGGCTCGGCGAATTCAGGACCGACCTCAAGGATACGGGAGACGCGTACGTTCTCGAAGCCGATCTTCCCGGCTTTGAAAAGAAGGACATCAACATCGAGATGAACGGCGACATTCTCACCATCACGGCGGAGCGTCACTCCGAGCACGAGGAGGACGACAAGAAAAAGAACTATATCAGATGCGAGAGATCTTACGGCTCCTATGAGAGACAGTTCGACATCTCCGGCGTCGAATCCGACGGCATCACGGCGAAATACGAAAACGGCGTCCTCACCCTCAATATGCCGAAGAAAACGAAGACGCTGCCGGAGACGAAAAAGCTCGTCATCGAATGATTTATACATCCGTATAAATCGTGAAACAACTGAAAACAAAAGAAAGACGCGCCCGGTGACGGGCGCGTCTTTTGCGTTTGCCGAAATTTAAGGTCCGAAAAGATGGCGCCTCGCGCTTATATAATAAAGTAATAAAGCCCGTAAGAGGTTGACAAAACCTTTATTTATATAGTATAATAACTATGTATATGGTCAGACTGCCGCGGCAAGGACCGTATAGAGTTTAATTCGAAAAGAGACAGATATGTTAAAGAGTATGACCGCCTTCGGAAGGGCGAGAAAGATCAACGAAGCGGGCGACCGCGACATAACGGCTGAGATCAAGTCGGTCAATTCGAGATATCTCGATTGCACCGTGAAGCTCCCGAGGGCTTATTCGTTCCTCGAGGAAAAAATAAAGGCGTATCTGACCGAGCGCGGCATCTCGCGCGGCAAGGTCGAGATATTCATCGGCGTCGACGTGCTCGAGGAGACCGGGCTTGCGATAACGGTCGACCACGCGGTGGCGGACAGCTACCTCGCCGCGCTTTACGACCTTCGGGATACGTACGGGCTGAAGGACGATATATCTGTCATGAGCGTCGCCGCGAACCGCGACCTTTTCAAGATCGAGAAGCCGGAGGACGACGCGGAGCGCGACTGGCTCGACGTGAGGAGCGTGCTCTCCGACGCCGTCGATATGTTCATCGCGGCGAGAGAGCGCGAGGGCGCCAACCTCGAGGAAGACATCATGAAGAAGGCGGAGATCATAAAGGGATACGCCGAAAAGATAAAAGAGCTCTCCGAACGCGACATCGCCGGGTATGGCGCGAAGCTCGAGGAGAGAATAAAGAAATTCCTCTCAGACTTCGAGATCGACGTCGCGGAGCAGAGAATACTGACGGAGGCTGCGATATACGCCGACCGCGCCGCGATCGACGAGGAGCTCGTCAGACTCGACAGCCATTTCAAAGCGATGCGCGATATCGTCCGGACGCCGGAGCCGGCGGGCCGTAAGCTCGACTTTCTCCTTCAGGAGATGAACCGCGAGACTAACACGATAGGCTCAAAGGCGAACAACGCCGAGATCGCCCACATCGTCGTGGATATAAAGACCGAGCTTGAAAAGATAAGAGAGCAGATACAGAACATCGAGTGAGGTGCGGGATGAGGTTTATAAACGTAGGTTACAACAATATGGTGAGCGCGGATAAGATAGTCGCGCTCGTCAGCTTCGATTCCGCTCCGTCGAAGCGGCTCGTTCAGGACTCGAAGGATTCCGGCCGCGCCGTCGACTGTACGGGCGGCAAGAAGACGAGGTCCGTCGTCATAATGAACAGCGGTCACGTCATTCTTTCATCTCTTGAAGCGGAAAAGCTCGCCGCGAGAGTTTCCGGAGAGAAAGATGAGGAGGGAGAAGAATGAAGCGCGGACTCATAATCGTCATATCGGGTCCCGCCGGGAGCGGCAAGGGGACCGTCGTAAAGGCGCTCCGCGAGAAAATGCCCACCCTCGGCATCTCCGTCTCCGCCACGACGAGAAATCCGAGACCGGGTGAGGTCGAGGGCGTCCACTACTTTTTCATCACGAAAGAGGAGTTCGAGCGGCGCATCGCCTCGGGCGAGATACTCGAGCATACCTATTACTGCGACAACTACTACGGCACGCCGAAGAGCGAGCTTGAGAGGATTACCGCCGAGGGCAAGGACATCATCTTCGAGATCGAGGTCAACGGCGCGATCCAGGTCAAAAAGCTCTTCCCAGAGGCTGTCGCGATAATGCTCCTGCCTCCGAGCGCAAAGCTTCTCGAGTCCCGTCTTCGCGGACGGGGGACCGAGACAGAGGAGGTCATAAAGCAGCGTCTTCGCCGCGCGAGAGACGAGCTCAAGCTCCTTCACCACTATGACTATCTCGTCGTCAACGGTGAGAATATGGTCGACGACTGCGTCGAGCTGATAAAGGATATAATAACTTCGGAACATTCGCGCACGTCGAGGATGACCGATTTCGCCGAAAAATTTTTTGAAGATAATAATTAAGTTAACATAAGGAGAACGTTATGGTATTTCCGTCAATCAACGAACTTTCAAAAGGCAAGTACGACAAGTATACTCTCGTCATAGCGACGGCGAAATGCGCCCGCGCGATAACGGACGAGTACGTCATCCAGCGCGAATGGGCTGAACGCAAGATCGCGAACAAGGAGACCGACAAATCCCTCGCCGCTCTTATCAAAAAAGAGTATAGGGACGAGAAGGCGGTCAAGAACGCCGTTATGGGTCTTTACGAGGGCAAGTTCAAAATAATCGAAAACCCCGAAAACGAAGAGAACGAAGATAGGTAAGAGACAACTTGATTTTACCGGAGGGAGGCGGACGTGATGACGGGCGAGGTCGCAAAAGTACACATTGTCGATATACCGTATTTTGCCGACAAGCTCTACGACTACTACGTCCCCGCCGAATTATCCGGTAAGGTCGCGCCCGGCTCCCTCGTCTCGGTGCCGCTCGGCACGGGCAACAAGAGGGTGAGGGCGATCGTGACGGAGCTCTGCCGCGAGTCGGAGTTTGACAGGCTGAAGCCCGTTATGACGGTCTCCGGCGACGAGCCTCTCCTCGACGCGCGTCAGATGGCGATGTGCGACTTTCTGAAGTCGTACACCCTTTGCACTTACGGCGAGGCGGTGAGGACCGTCGTTCCCGCCGCGGCGTTTTCCAGAATAACGGAGTACGTCGAGGCGGATATGACGAAGCAGTTCGACCCAGCGAAGTCGAAGCTCTCCGAGAGGGCGCTGGCGCTTCTCGGTTACGTTACGGAGCGGGGAAGGTGCAAGATGTCGTCTCTCGTCTCGGAATTCGGCGAGGACGCCCCGAAGATCGCGGCGCACCTCGTGACCTCGGGCTATCTCTCAAGGTCGGGCGAGCTCTCCGGCGCGACTAACGTCAAAACCGTCACCTACGTCAAGCTGTCGGCGGACCGCGACGACGTCTCCGATATTCTCGGCGGCGTGTCGAAACTGCGCCTCAGAAGCGAGGGGCAGTTATCTGCTCTTCGCGCGCTCTATGACGGAGGCGAGATGACCGAGGGCGACCTTTGCGACGCCGCAGGCTGCAGCCGCGTCCATATTTCCGCGCTCGAAAAGAAAGGGCTCGTCACGACGAGAAAAGAAGAAGTCGAGAGAAACCCGTACCGCGGGACTCTGGCGAACGCCGAGCCGATAACGCTGTCGGAAGAACAGCAAAAGGCGTACGACACGCTCGAGACGCTCTATCTTGACGAAAAACCGCGCGCCGCGCTTCTTTACGGCGTGACGGGGTCCGGCAAGACGAGCGTCATAAAAAAGATGATCGACAGAGTACGCGCGGACGGGCGGGGAGTTATCATGCTCGTGCCGGAGATCGCGCTGACGCCTCAGGCGGTCGCGGTATTTTGCGCCTACTACGGCGAGAGCGTTTCCGTGCTTCATTCCGGTCTTTCAGCCGGGGAGCGGCACGACGCTTACAGGCGCATAAAGGACGGAAAGAGCGACGTCGTCATCGGCACGAGGAGCGCGATCTTCGCCCCCGTGAAAAACGTCGGGCTCATCGTGATCGACGAGGAGCAGGAACACACATACAAATCGGATTCGGACCCGAAGTATTCGGCTCACGACGTCGCGCGTTTCAGATGCAAAGAGGACGGGGCGATGCTTTTGCTCTCGTCCGCGACGCCGTCCGTCGGCTCGTTTTACAAGGCGCTGACGGGGAAATATACCCTCGTCGAGATGAAGGAAAGATACGGCGGCGCGACGCTGCCGAAAGTTAAGATCTGCGATATGAGGCGGGAGGGCGCCGCGGGGAACTTTTCCCCGATATCGACGGAGCTTCTCGAGAGCCTCACGTCCACCGTCGCATCGGGGAAGCAGTCGATAGTCTTCCTCAACAGACGCGGCTACAACAGCGCCGTCGCCTGTATGCACTGCGGCGAGAGCGTAAAGTGCCCCAACTGCTCGGTCTCGATGACCTTTCACACTTACAGGTCGCTCGGGCCCGTCTCGGACGAGCCGGATATGAGAGCAAGATCGGGCTATCTCGTCTGCCACTATTGCGGACACAAGGAGAGAGTACCGACCTCCTGTCCGTCGTGCGGCGCCGAGAACTTCAGATACGCCGGCTGCGGGACGCAGAAGGCGGAAGAGGAAATAACGAAGCTCGTTCCAGGCGCAAAGGTCATCCGTATGGATATGGATACGACGAGCGCAAAATTCTCCCACGCACAGATAATCGAAAAATTCAGAAACGGTGAGGCGAACGTCCTGCTCGGCACTCAGATGGTGGCGAAAGGACACGACTTCCCGAGGGTGACGCTCGTCGGCGTCATCGGGGCGGATTCGTCTCTTTACATAGAGGATTTCAGAGGGCGCGAGCGCACCTTCTCCATGCTGACGCAGGTCATCGGCAGAGCGGGGAGGCGCGGCGGCGACGAGGGAGTCGCCGTCGTTCAGACGCTCAACCCCGACAGCAACGTCATCCGTGACGCGGCGACGCAGGATTACAGACGGTTTTTCGACCGCGAGATCTCGATAAGAAGAAGTCTCGCCTTCCCGCCGTTCTGCGACATAGTCCTGCTCACCCTCGCGTCGGGCGACGAGGCGCTCCTCTCCGCGTCCGCGGTGAAGCTCTCTGAGCGTCTTCGCGAGATGCTCTCTAAGGATTACAGCGACGTCGCCTATCAGGCGTTCGGTCCGTTTGAAAATCCGATATATAAGCTCCAAAACGTCTGCAGAATGAGGATCGTCATAAAATGCAGAGTGAACAGACGAGTCCGAGCGCTCTTATCCGAGCTTCTCGAGGAGTTCGGACGGGGAGGCAAAAAGCGCGTGACGCTGAGCGTCGATATCAATCCCAACAGTATATAAATCCAACACAACGGAGAGTATTATGGCAAAACTCAATATAGTTAAGGTCGGCGACGAGGTCCTTCGCAAGACCTGCCGTCCGGTCATCCAGATAACACCGAGAATAAAGACTCTTCTTGACGATATGATCGAAACGCTTCACGATGCGGAAGGCGTGGGTCTCGCGGCGCCTCAGGTCGGCGTTCTCCGCCGTATCTGCATCGTTGAGTGCGAGCCCGGACGTCTTTTCGAGATGATAAATCCCGAGATCATCGGGAAGGAGGGCGAGCAGGAGGAGCTTGAGGGCTGTCTTTCGGTCCCCGGCAGATGGGGCTACACAAAGCGCCCTATGAAGGTGACGGTCAGGGCTACCGACCGCAACGGCAACGAGTACACCGTGACCGGAGAGGGTCTTGAAGCGAGAGCGTTCTGCCACGAAATAGACCATCTCGACGGAGTGATATTCACGGACTGCGCCGTCAAAATGCTGACGGACGAAGAGATGAGAGCCCTTTCAGAATGACGGTGAAAAGAATGAGAATACTTTTTATGGGTACGCCCGATTTCGCGCTTTCCATACTGAAGCGTCTTTGCGAAGACGGCGAGGACGTCGTCGGCGTCGTGACTCAGCCGGACAAGCCGAAGGGCAGGGGGTACAAGCTGACGCCGCCTCCGGTGAAGGTATACGCCGAAGAGCGCGGAATACCGGTATATCAGCCGGAGAGACTCAAGGACGGCGCGTTCGAGGAGACCCTTCGCTCTCTCTCGCCCGATATGATCGTCGTCGCGGCTTACGGAAAGATTCTGCCGCCATATATCATAAACTACCCGAAATACGGCTGTATCAACGCCCACGCGTCCCTTCTTCCGAAGTACCGCGGAGCATCTCCCATCCAGCGCGCCGTGATGAACGGCGAGCGCGAGACGGGAGTCACCGCGATGTATATGGACGAGGGGCTCGACACGGGGGATATGATCCTCTCCGAGCGCGTCGCGATCGAAGACGACGACACCTTCGAGACCGTCCACGACAAGCTCGCGCAGGCGGGCGCCGAGGCGATAAGCCGCGTAGTTAAGACGGCGAAGACGGGAGAGCTTCCCCGCGAAAAACAGAACGGTAACGAGTCGACCTACGCCGCGAAGATAGAGCGCGCTGACAGAGTTATCGACTTTAACGAGAGCGCGTGCGCCGTTCACAATAAGATAAGAGGTCTTTACCCATTCCCGAGAGCGTTTACGACGACGCCGTGCGGCGCGACGCTTCAGATAACGTCGTCCCGCGTCGCGGATGACGCCGAGGGGGTCCCGGGCGAGGTCGTCTCCGTTTGCAAGGACGGCTTCACCGTCAAGTGTTCGGACGGCTGCGTCACGGTGACGGGTGTCATACCCGAGGGCAAGGGCAAGATGAGCGCGGCTGATTTCGTCCGCGGCAGAAAGATCACCGTCGGCGACGTGCTCGGCGCGGCTCCCGTAAACGGAAATGATGAATAGAACTGCCGATCCGAGAGAGGCGGCGAAGCGTTCGCTCGTCGCTCTCGCGAAGGATGGAAAGTACACCAATCTCGAAGTAGCGTCGAGAATAGAGAAGTCCGGCTTTTCGGACGCCGACCGAAGGCTGTATACGAACCTCGTCTACGGCGTCGCCGAAAAGACGCCGACGCTCGACTACGTCGCCGCGTCGCTCTCGTCAAGACCGCTCGATAAGCTCGACGCCGAGACGCTCGTGTGCGTCCGTCTCGGGCTTTACCAGCTTATATATACCGACAGGATACCCGACCACGCGGCGGTATCGGAGACGGTCTCCGTCGCCCATGCCAAGTCGAAAGGTTTCGTCAACGCCGTTCTGCGCGAGTTTTTGCGCCGCGGCAAAAGAATAGAATATCCGCCGGAGGAAGACAGAATAAAATATCTGTCCGTAAAGTATTCTTATCCCGAGAAAATGTGCCGCTTCATCCTCGACAAGCTCGGGGAGGAGGACGGCGTAAAGGTCCTCTCGGCGGCGGGCGACCGCCGTGCGTCGGTGAGAGTAAACACTCTCGTCACGGACGCCGCGTCGCTTATCCGCGACGTTTTTCCGGACGGCGAGGAGAATACCGCGTCACCCGACGTCATTGACGTTCCGTCGCTCTCCGGCGCCGATATGACCGATAAAAGATGGTTCGTACAGGACGCGGCGAGCAGGCTCGCCGTATCGGCGCTCGCGCCGGAGCCGGGGGAGACTGTCGTCGACTGCTGCGCTGCGCCCGGCGGCAAGAGCTTTTCCGCGGCGATAGATATGAAAAACGAGGGAAAAATATACTCCTTCGATATACACGAAAATAAGATCAACCTCATAAAAAGAGGAGCGGCTCGGCTCGGCATCACCATAATCGACGCCGCCTGCCGCGACGCGGGGGACCCCGCGCCGGACCTTCAGGGCAGGGCAGACCGCGTTATTTGCGACGCGCCCTGCTCGGGGCTCGGCGTAATTGCGAAGAAGCCCGACGTCAAGTACAAGGACCCCGCGGACTTCGGGCGGCTGCCGTCGGTGCAGCTTCGCGCGCTTCTCGGCGCCGCGACGTACGTGAAGGAGGGCGGTGTCCTCGTTTACTCCACCTGCACCGTAAACCCGGACGAGAACGGCGGAGTCGTAAAACGCTTCCTTTCGGAACACCCGGAGTTTTCGCTCGAGCCTTTCGAGGCGGGAGCTTTTCGCTCGGACGGTATGTTGACGCTGCTTCCGGGAGAACGCAACACAGACGGATTTTTCATCTGCAAAATGGTAAAGAGTCCGTCGGAACAAGATGGGAAATCATAATGGACGATAACAGACCCGCCGTCGGCAGGGCGGATATCCTTTCGATGACGCTCGCGGAGCTGACGGAATTTGTAAAAGACGGGCTCGGCGAGCCCGCGTACCGCGCGTCGCAGATATACTCCTGGATGCAAAAGGGAGTTATGATCGACGGTATGAGGAATCTGCCCGCCGCGCTTCGTGAGAAGTTAAAAGAGAAGTGCGAATACAGACTTCCGAAGATAGCGAAGAAGCTCGTCTCGCAGATCGACGGCACGAGAAAATATCTATTTGAACTGATCGACGGAGAGTGCGTCGAGAGCGTGTTTATGAAGTACGAGCACGGCAACACCGTCTGCGTATCCTGCCAGGCGGGGTGCCGTATGGGATGCCGCTTTTGCGCGTCGACTCTGAAAGGCAGAAAGAGAAACCTCACGCCCTCCGAGATACTCGGACAGGTGACAGCCATCGGCGCTGACACCGGCGAGCGCGTCGGCGGGATCGTTATGATGGGTATCGGCGAGCCGCTCGACAACTACGACGCGGCAGTGAAGTTTTTGCGCCTCGTATCGGCGGAGGAAGGGCTGAACATAGGGCTGCGGCACATATCGGTCTCGACCTGCGGCATCGTCCCCGGAATACGCCGCCTCGCGCACGAGGGGCTTCCGGTGACGCTCTCGGTCTCGCTCCACGCGTCGAACGACGAAGAGCGCTCGTCGATAATGCCGATAAACAACAAGTACCATATAGCGGAGCTTATGGAAGCCTGCAGATATTATTTTGAAACGACGGGCAGAAGAGTTTCGTTCGAGTATACGCTCATAGCCGGAAAGAACGACTCGTCGGACGACGCAAGGCGACTTGCCTCGCTTATAAAAAGCGGTATGCGCTCGCCCTGCCACGTCAACCTCATAAGACTCAACGAGGTAAAAGAAACGCCGTTTTCGGGCAGCGCGAAGGCGAGAGCGGACGCGTTTTGCGATACGCTGAACTCGCTCGGCGTGACCGCGACGGTGAGACGCCGCCTCGGCGCGGATATAAACGCGTCGTGCGGACAGCTCAGACTGTCGGCGGCAAAAGACCCTGAATGACCGTGGCGCCGCAGGGCGCGGGAGGTGGATTTGATGCGATATTACGGCAACAGCGACGTCGGAAGACGGCGCGCCAACAACCAGGACCGCTACGCCGTCAAGGAGTACGAATGCGGAGCGGTGCTCGGCGTCGTCTGCGACGGAATGGGAGGCGCGCACGGCGGCGAGACCGCGAGCGCGACGGCTGTGAAAACCTACGTCGATGTGATCGACCGCTTTATGGCGTCGATAGTCCCCGGGGCGAGACGCCCCGACAAAAATAAAATAGCCGAGGCGCTCGTCGACGCGGTGCTTCGCGCGAACGCCGAAGTGTATAACCTCGCCGCGCGGGACGAATCGCTCGCCGGGATGGGAACGACCCTCGTGTCGTCTCTCGTCATCGGCAACAGGATCTACACCGTGAACGTCGGCGACAGCAGGATGTATCTTATAGACTCCGGAAACATAGTCCAGGTCACTCACGACCACTCGTACGTCCAGTACCTCGTCGACATCGGAAAGATGACGAGCGAGGAGGCGGAGACGTCGCTCAACAAGAACATCATAACGAGGGCTGTCGGCACGGACGATGAAACCGAGCCGGATGTTTACCTGACGGAGATAAAGAAGTCCGGCGGTGGAATACATATCCTACTTTGCACCGACGGTCTCTCGAACCACGTGACAAAAGACGCGATATGCGAAACCGTCGTGACGGACGACGGGAGCGAAGACTTTTCAAAAAGGGCGGTCGACGCCCTGATTGCCGGCGCGAACGAGAACGGCGGAAACGACAATATAACCGTCGTGCTGATCTCGCTTTGATTTCGGCATTGAAAGAAAGAGGTCAATATGGAAACAAGTTACGATAAATACGTCGGCGCCGTTCTCGACGGCAGATATAAGATAGAAAGAGTTATCGGTATGGGCGGAATGGCGGTCGTTTTCAAAGCCGTCGACGCCAAGACCGGCAGATACGTCGCGGTCAAAGTTCTCCGCGAGGATATAGCTCAGGAGGAGGAGAGCGTCAAGAGATTCATCAACGAATCGAAGGCGGTCGCCATGCTCTCGCACCCGAATATCGTCAAGATATTTGCGGTCTCCGTCAAGGAGGACCTCAAGTACATCGTAATGGAGTACATCGAGGGCATCACGCTCAAGAGCTATATGCAGAAAAAGAAGATACTCTCCACCGAGGAAACGCTGAGTTCCGCGAGCCAGATACTCTCGGCTCTCGACCACGCTCACTCGAAGGGTATAGTCCACCGCGACATCAAGCCTCAGAACATCATGCTGACCCGTTCAGGCCAGATAAAGGTCACGGACTTCGGCATCGCAAAGCTGCCCAACGCCGAGACCGTCACCATGACCGATAAGGCGATAGGCACTGTCTATTATATCAGCCCGGAGCAGGCGAGCGGCAAGCAGATAGACGCGAGAAGCGACCTCTATTCGCTCGGCGTCACGATGTACGAGATGGCGACGGGCGAGCTTCCGTTCAACGCCGAGAGCCCGGTCTCCGTCGCTCTGATGCAGGTAAACGAGAAGCAGGTCCCGCCGAAGGAGGTCAATCCCGACGTTCCGCTCGGTCTCCAGCAGATAATCAACAACGCGATGGAGAAGGACCCCGGCGACAGATATCAGAGCGCAAAGCAGATGCTCGCCGACGTCACCGCACTCAGAAAGAATCCGAAGGCGACGTTCAAAAACGAGAACAAGAAAGCCGAAAAGACGGGCTTCAAGGGAGTCCTCGCGCACATCGCGCACAGCAACACGATGCTTCCGATAATCCTCGGCGTGACGATCCCGTTTATTATCATACTGATAGTCTCCGCACTCATCGGTATCTCGAAGATAACGGACGTCAAGACCTCGAGCGAGACGATAACCGTCGACGACTTCGTGGGCGAGAATTACTATAACAACGAAAAACTGCGCACGGCGCTGAAAAACTCCGAGATCTACAGAGTGGAGATAAAGCCGAAAGAGGATGTCGAGCACGAGCCCGGCTACATCCTCGAGCAGAGCCCGAAGGCAGGGTCTAAGAAGAAGGTCGAACGCGGGGTAACGTATTGCGAGCTTACCCTTATCGTCAGCGCCTCCGGCGATATACCGACGATACCGCAGCTAAAATCATACGAGAGACGCGACGCGGAGCTTAAGCTCAAATCCCTCAGCATCGCGTACACGATAGAAGAAGTCAAGAGCGACATCTACGAGGCGGGGCAGGTCATAAAGACGGAGCCCGCCGCGGGTGAAAAGCTCGAGAACGGCGAAAAGCTGATCCTTTACGTCAGCTCCGGTCCCGAGGAGGGCGATATAGAAGTTCCGAGACTCGTCGGTCTCAAGGAGAGGGAAGCGCTCAGCGCCCTTCAGGACAAGGGGCTTGCTATCGGTAAAGCGACATACGAAAAATCCGATAAAGCCGTCGGAACGGTCATAAAGCAGAAGCTCGCCGAAGGCACGAGAGTCGCGAAGAACACGAGGGTCGACATCGTCATCAGCGGCGGCAAGGACTACGACCCCGAAAAGGGAGTTACGACCGAGAGCGAAACGACGAAAGAGACCGAGACTTCAAAGGTGACCGAAACGACGAAAGAGACGGAGCCCGTTATCATCGTAACGGAGAGCGAGACGGAGACCGAGACCGAAACGGAACCCGTCGTCGTGACCGAGAGCGAGACGGAGCCCGTGATCACGGAGCCCGAGGAGATCGGCGGTGAGCCGGAAGCTGAAAACTGACAGGTGAGTACGTCTGATACATCGCGCAATATGACGGGAATGATAATAAAGGGCGTCGGCGGTCTTTATACGGTGCTGACCGACGGCGGCGAGCGCATAGCCTGCAGCGCGAGAGGCGCCTTCAGACACGAGGGCGTAAAGCCTCTCGTCGGCGACCGCGTTTCGCTCTCAAACGACGCGGACGGCGCCGCGATCGACGATATACTCCCGCGCCGGAACACGCTCGTGCGCCCAGCAATGGCTAACCTCACACACCTTTTCGTTGTGATACCCGCGGCAAAGCCGAAGCCAGACCTCGTCACCGTCGACAAACTCGTCGCTCTTGCCGAGGACCGCGGTATCGAGCCGGTTGTCGTCGTCAACAAATGCGACGTCGACCGAGCCGAGGCGGACAGGATAAAGAGCATCTACGAGGGAGCGGGCTTCAACTGCTTCACGATCTGTGCCGCGACAGGCGAGGGGTGCGACGCGCTCTTCGGCTTCTTCACTGAAATATCGAAGAGCAAAGTTACGCTTTCCGCGCTTGCCGGAGCGTCAGCCGCCGGAAAGTCCACTCTTATGAAGCGTCTTTTCCCGACGGTAGATTTCAAGACCGGCGACGTCAGCCGAAAGATCGAGCGCGGTCGCCATACGACCCGCCACGTCGAACTCTTTGAGGTCCCGGACGCCCCGGGATGCTATATTGCGGACACACCCGGCTTTTCGATGCTCGACTTCACGCGGTTCAACCTTTTGGAGCTTTCGAGCCTCGCCGCGTCGTTCAGGGAGTTTTCCGACTGCCTCGGCAAGTGCCGCTACACGAAGTGTACGCACACTAAGGAAGAAGGCTGCGCCGTGCTTGAAAAGGTGCGGGAGGGGAAGATCTCCAAAACGCGCCACGACAACTACGTCGCGCTTTATAACGAAATTAAGGCGATACCCGAGTGGAAAAGGAAGAAGGAAGCCTCGGAGTAACGGCGCCGCATCGGCTGAATATAATGGTATTAAGCCATGAAAGGAGCCGATATATGAAGATCGCCGTCGTAAAGAGTCCTAAAATACTTATACCCATACTTAAAAAGCTGTTCAAGCTATAAGATCAAGGGTCCCGCCATCGACGGGACCCTTCAGAGCGAAGACAAACTTGGTAGAACAGCAATGACAAGCAAAAAGGTGAGGCAAGCATAACATCATAAGATGATAACGCTTCACCGAATCTACCCGCGTTTTTCTCACTCTGACTCAGCCTGAAGACTTTGTCTTCAGGCTGAAAGGGTCCCGTCGCTGACGGGACCCTTGATTTTTTGCCGCTTCGGGTGTATAATAAATAAAAAAGGAGGTATTTCAAATGGATATCAAAGCAAAGATCGCGGAAATCATCGAAAAAATAACGAAGGATTCTTCCCTTAAAGAAAAGT
>CADBQA010000014.1 GCA_902796675.1 uncultured Ruminococcus sp. | reverse complement strand
TGCGGCGAGACTGTCCGCGATATTCAGAAGAACGCCGCCGAGGGAAGTCTCGTCTCTCGCCGAGGAGAGCGCGTCGGAGAGAGCTATAACACCGTCGTCGTCTTCCTCGAAGAAGTCGTCGATGACGTCCGATATCACGCGATCCTTCATTACGGCGAGCTCCGCTTCGTCCGCGACGGTAAACGCCGGAGGAAGACCGAGCTCTCCGAAATGTGGGCGTATTATTTTATAGAAGAAGCTCGACATCGTCGAGATGTCGGCGCCGTCGAGCGCTACTATCTGACGCGCAAGGCGGCGTGAGTCGGGGTTTTCTCCGAGCTTTTGCGAAACACGCTCGCGGACTCTCGAGCGGAGCTCCTCCGCCGCCGCTCTCGTGAAGGTCACGATGAGCATACGGGAGATATCGCCGTCTCCGTCGCAGACGAGACGGCAAACACGCTCGGTCAGAGTCGCGGTCTTGCCGCTTCCGGCGCCCGCCGAGAGAAGCATCTCGCGTCCGGAGCAGTTTATAGCCCAGGACTGCGGCGCGGTCCATTTTCTTTCTTTACTCATCGCGCCCGCTCCTTTCCTCGTTGTGTCTGCAGACAGGTTTCATTTTGCAGTATTCGCACGGGTTCTTTCCGCCGTGGATCACCGGCGTGCTGTCGCACCTGCCGCCGCGTATCGCGTCGGATATTTCTATGACGACTTTTTCAATGTCGCCGTAAAGACGCCCCATCTCCTCGAGGGTGACGAGGGACGTTCCCTTTTTAGGTATGTATTTGCCTCCGAGCGAGCTTCCCATGGCGGCGAGCGACGTCTCGTCGTCGAGATAAAGCCCGCTTCGCTCGATGCCCTCGGCGGCGAGGATCGCCGCGTCCTCGGGTGTTGGGGCGCCGTCGGACGCCGCGCCGTCGGGAGACGCCGAAAGATAGACCATACCCGCCGGAACGACCTCGCCTCCCGGCGCCATTTCGCGGCGGAAGGAGCAGTCCGCGCCCTTCCAGAGCGTGAAAAGATATATCAGCAGTTGAAGATTTACGCCCTTTTGCACGTCGGCGAGATTGAAAGATTTTCCGAACGTCTTGTAGTCTACGACTCTGACGTACGTTTTGCCGTCTTTTTCGTATCTGTCCACGCGGTCGATGGTGCCCCAGAGGGAGACCCTTGAGCCGTCGGAGGCCGTGAAGACGAGGGGCGTCGGAGAATCATTTTCTCCGCCGAGCTTCAGCTCGAATCTGTAAGGCTTGAACGAGGTCTCGGAAAACTCCTCCATAAGCGCCTTCACGAGAACGAGGGCGCTCCGCTTGAGACGGCGGAAGAGGTATCTCCTTTTTCCTCCCGCGTCCGTTCCCCGAAGTACGTCGGAGACGTAGTCCGCAGTTATCCTGTCGACTATTTCCTCCGCCTCAGCGTCCGGTATCGGATAATCGCGCCCGAACGTCTCCTTGAAGAACATTTCGAGAACGTAGTGGATGAGATTACCGACGTCGACGGCGCCGATGGAGCCGCTCGCCGGCTCTCCGAGCGAGAGAACGTAACGTGTGTAATATGAGAACGGACAGCCGGAAAACTTGTCGATCCTCGCCTGCGTGAGGTTGAGTCTCTTGGGGAAAAGCTCGCTTATTACCCCGGGCGCGAGCGATTCGCCGTCGGCTGAAAGCGGCGACGAGAGGGCTTTTGCGGCATAGAGCGACGGATATTCGGTACTGAGCGACGATATCGCCGCGCGTAAGGCGGCGTCCCTTGTGAAGAGGGCGGCGTCCTTCGCGCTCGCCTCGCTCCAGACGGAGTCGGCGGCGGGAAGAAGCGAGTAGTCCGCGGGCTCGATATCCAAAAGCTTCATTATCTGATTTGCGCCGACAGACGGCTCGACCTTTCCCTCGTCTCCCTTTACGAAATACGTCACGGTCAGCGTCTCGGACGGAGATGCGGCGCATCTCCAGAAGCGGAAGAGCTCTTCGCTCTCCTCGATCTCGCGCCCCTCCGTGAGAGGCAGACCGAGTTCTTCGAGCCGCTCGCGCTCGGCGGCGGTAAAGAAGCCGCCGTCCTTTATTTTCGCGGGAAATTCGCCCTCGACGCACCCGGCGAGGATGACGTGCCGCACGTTTCCGAGACGGACCCCGGAGGCGCTGCCGAGAGTCACGACGTCGATCCTTGACGGGATAGACGCCGTATCGAAGGACGACGCGACGGCGAAGAAAAGCCTCGACGCGGCGCCGGGGGTGACGAGCCCTTCGGGAACCGTCGTCGCCATGGCGCTGAGCGCGTCGACGACGGAGGCGTAGCTCGCTTCGAGCCGAGTGGCGTCCTCGTCCTTTCCCATCTTCCGCCACTCATCGGCGTCACGGCATACGGAGCCCCAGACGTCGAAGGAGAGAAGGATGTCGTTTATCGCAACGCAGACGTCGCGTATTTTCGCCTCGCCTTCGCAAAAGAGCGCGAAGAGCTTTTCAAACGGCGCCTTCAGCGCGCGCCTTACGCTGTTCGCGTCCTCGAGGACCGTCGCGCCCCACTCGGAGAGCTCCTTCCGGCAGCCCGCGGGGTTCATCGTGAAGTCCGCGTCGCTGACGTACGCCTTCTTGCCTCTTATGTTCCATGTCGCGGCGTACTCCTCGAAGTTCGAACATTCCCTCGGCGTGAGGGGGACGAGCCCGGTTTTCAATACTCTGACCACGCTCTCCCGTTTCGCGCCGTCGGAGACCGCGTCGAGCAGCGACGTCACGAGAGTCGTGACGGGGCTCGTCGCGACGCCGATGCGGCGGGAGAGGTGATAGGGTATGCCGAGCGCGTCGAGACGGACGTCGAGGATACCGCGGTACGCCTCGACGTCGCGGGCGACGACGGCGATGTCGGAGTAAGAGGCGCCGGAGTGGACGGCGCGCTCGATCTCGGCGCCGATGGCTCTCGCCTCCTCGTATCTGTCGGCGCACCTTATGACTTTTACGGAACCGTCGCGTTCCTTCGCGGGAGGCGCGGCGAAATCCCAGAGATTCTTTTCGATATACGAAATGTCGGCGGGGCGGCGCCCCTTAGCTTTAAGATCTATCCGTTTTACCTCGCGCCCGGCGCGCTTTGCGCTCGTTTGGGCGGAGGAGAAGAACTTTTTGACGTGGTCGAAGTGCGCGCCGCGGTACGTTTCGTCAAAGGTGAACGTGACGAAGACGTCGGATGCGTCGCGGAATATATAGAAGAGGATCTCGTTTTCGACGGGAGTCAGCGAGTAGAAGGAGTCGACGAAAACGTCGGCGCCGTCAAGAAAACGCTCCGTGCGGAGAACGTTTGCGAGCATATCGAGGACACATTCGGGGTCCTCGCTCTCGTTCTCCTCCTCGTACGTTCTGTAAGCGGAGAAGATGAGAGAAAGATCACGCAGTTTTCCCGCAAGGTCGCTCCCCTCGAGCGCGTCGCCCGCCTCCGAGAGCATCGCGGGCGTCACCGAGCGGCGGCGCAGGTCGGAGAGGGTCTCGAGCAAGAGCGAGACGTATTTTTCCTCGTGTCCGTCGCCGGTCGTGTAGACGGAAAGGGAGTCCTTTACGGAGACTACCGCGCGCCACATAAGGAGTATCTTGCCGGCTTCTCCGGTGTAAACGCGCGTGAGTCCTCCGACCGCTCTGAAGACCGTGTCGGCGAGGCGCCTGAAGGAGACTACCTCGAGCTCGAGCGAGGAGGAAGGGGGAAGGGCGCGGCAGACGCGCGACTCCCAAAGGACCGCCTGCTGTTCCGGCACGATAAGATACTTCCGTCTTCCGTTGCCGAGGCGCTCCCTTATCCTCTCAAGTACGTATTCACCTTTTCCCGTTCCGGCGGAGCCGGATATGAATTCGGTCACTTTATTTATCTCCCGTATCGATTATATCAAAATTCCGTCCGATGACGTCGCGCCGCCGCCACGAAAACGGGTGGCAGGCGAAGTCCCCGTCGCTCATCGCGTCGATATCGGCGCGGCAAGTCGGGTCGATGGCGCCTTCAAGAAAGAAGGGGTTATAGTCCTTTGCCGTCACGACGCGGTTCATCGGGCAGACCTCGGCGCAGACGTCGCAGCCCCACGCCGAGCCTCCGCGTTTTATTATATCGCGCTCTGTGTCCGTTAAATCACCCTTTTTCTGTGTCAGCGCGGAGATGCAAAGGCTCTTGTCGCCGCCTATCGCGCCGGACGGGCAGGCGTCTCGGCACGCGCCGCAGTGAAGACAGCCGCCGACGTCCGACGAGCATATCCGAACGCCTTCGGCGATAAGCTCCTGTGCCGTCAGCGTCACGAGTATCTCCCCGAGAAAGACGTACGAGCCGTATTTTTTCGCAATAAAGAGTCCGTTGTCGCCCATAACGCCGAGCCCCGCGCGGCAGGCGGCGAGACGCTCGTCTATCGGCGAGTGGTCGGAGAAGATGCGGGCGCCGCGTCCGGGGTATTTTTCCGAGATCAGAGTCGAGACGGCGTCTTCGTGCGACTTGAAAAATATGTGATAGTCCCGAAGCTTTGCAAACGACGCGATCTTCCCCGGAGACCTCGGGTAGGGGACGACAAGCATCACGGCGTACGTCGGCTCGTACCCTTTTATCAGCCTCCCGAGCGTCACGGAGCAGTCCGCAAACGGCAGCGCCGCCGAGAGCGGCGCGATATTTTCTTTTATGTATTCGGATAAAGTCATGGCGACCTCCGCATTTTTCTTTAATTACAGTATATCAAATAATTCCTTATTCTTCAATAAATCGGTAATAAAAAAAGACGCCGCGAATATATTTTCCACAAAGGAGTGATTTCTATGGCAAAAAGGTTTATCATATTCGCCCTCGCCCTTCTCGCCTTTATTCCGTCCTGTGCGGCGAAGAGCGATCCGCTCGCGTATCAGAACGGAGTGTCGCGCGCAGAGTGTACGCTCGAGCTCGACGGCGCGGAGTATAAAGTCGCGATAACACCGGGCTCCGCCCTCACCGTCGTCGAGCCGGGGGAGATCGCCGGCGCCGTCTTTTCCGTATCGGGCGGCGTCTATACCGTCACCGCTGGCGAGACGACAAGAGAGCTTCCGAAGTCCCTCATCCCCCTGATGGAGCCGATCCTCGGCGCGTTCTCCCTGCCGGAGGCAGACGCTAAGACCTCGACCTCCGGCGACGACGTCCGCACCGTAAAGGTGTCCGCCAACGGCGGCGATTACGAGATAAAGCTCGCCCCCGACGGCGCCCCCTCCGCCATCTCTTATACCGGCGCGAGGGAGTTCGTGATGCGGGCAATCACGCTTGAGGGGAAAGAGCAAAAATGATATACGCGGCGATGCCGCGTATGATATACTCGCTTCGCGAGTATGATATACATCCGCTTCGCGTCTGTATGATATATTATCCGCGCCTCGCGGTCGCGGATAATATTGAAAAAAGCACTGCTTTCGCAGTGCTTTTTTCTGGAGCTACTACCGGGATTCGGACCCGGGACCTCGTCATTACCAATGACGTGCTCTGCCAACTGAGCCATAGTAG
>CADBQA010000013.1 GCA_902796675.1 uncultured Ruminococcus sp. | reverse complement strand
GTCACTACGCCTACCGCGGCGAGATCACCAAATCTACCGGCGTTTCTCTCACTCTGACTCAGGCTGAAGACTTTGTCTTCAGCCTGAAGCCGGGCGGTAAAACCGCCCGGCTCTTATTGTTTTATCAGACTTCAAGTCCGCCGTTGCCTATCAGCCGTCCGTTCAGACGGTCGAAGAGCATAAGACCGCTCTTCTTGAATCCGATGTGCACGCGCGCGCCGATCTCATACGTTACGCCGCCGAAGACGACGCCGGTGAGAATGAAGTTTCCGATGCGAAGACGCACGGTCGTTTCCATACCGGTGGGCATCGCGGAGTAGACTTCGGCTTCGATGCCGCCGTCTTCTCTTATCTCGATCATCTCGGGGCGAACGCCGATGACGTAGTCGTCGGCGGCAGGCTCCGGTCTTTCGACGTCTTCGACGAGGGCGACGGGATAGTCGAAAACTTTATCCTTATTGCCTTTTTCAACGTATCCTTTGACCTTGGCGCGCTCCGCCTTCAACGCTTCGCGCTCGGCGTCGGCGGCGTCTTCCTTCGCCTTCCACTCGCCGATGTTGACTTGTGACGTGAAGGAGAATTTCGCGGCGTGACCGCCGAGGATGTCAAACTCCATCTCGCCGGCAGTATTCTGCCCGCCCTTCGCGTCGATAAAGTTGATGGAGGGGCTTCCGACGAAGTCGGCGACGAAGAGGTTGTTCGGCTTGCCGTAAACGTCGAGCGGCGGGTCGTACTGCTGGAGCACGCCGTTCTCGATAAGGCATATCTTTGTCGCAAGGGTCATAGCTTCCATCTGATCGTGCGTGACGTAGACGAAAGTTCTGCCGGTCGTGAGGTGAAGTCTCTGAAGCTCGGATCTCATCTCGAGGCGGAGCTTCGCATCGAGGTTGGAGAGCGGCTCGTCCATGAAGATAACTTCCGGTTCCGGGGCGAGAGTACGGGCTATCGCCACGCGCTGCTGCTGACCGCCGGAGAGCTCGGACGGGTATCTGTCGAGGAACATTTCGATCTTTACGACGCGGGCGACGCGCTGTACGATCTCGTCGATCTCCTGCTTCGTGTACTTCTTGAGGTTTTTAAGGCCGAAAGAGATGTTCTGGTAAACGGTCATATTCGGCCAGAGGGCGTAGTTCTGGAAAAGAAATCCGACGTGACGCTTGTTTGCGGGTACGTTTATTCCGCGCTCGCTGTCGAAAACGACGGTGTCGCCGATCTCGATGCGTCCGGACGTCGGCGTTTCAAGTCCGGCGATCATACGTAAAGTCGTTGTTTTACCGCAGCCCGACGGACCGAGGAGCGTGACGAACGAGCAATCGTCGATCACGAGGTCGAGATGGTCAACGGCGTAGAAATCGCCCCACCGTTTCGTAACGTCTGTAAGTACTATTTTCGGCATATTAACCTCCTATTCCCTTGTCAAGGCTTGCGCCAGTGATCTTGTTGACAAGGGCGTTGCAAATAAGAATCGTGACGATGAGTATCAGGTTGATACCGCTGGAGAACGCGTAAAGTCCCATTTCGTCGAAGTAGTCGAGCTGGGTCGAGAGGATGAGTCCCTGTCCGCAAAGGAGCATGAACAGTGACAACTCTCTGAGGCACGTCATAAACGGAAGAAGGAATCCGGAGACGATGGACGACTTCTGTATCGGGATGATTATGCGCGTCATTCTCTTGCGCCACGGGATATCCTGGATTATCGCGGCTTCTTCTATCTCACCCGAGAGCTGAAGCATGGAGTTCAGCGACGAGCGGCTCGCGAACGGGATGTACTTGACCGTACCGACTATGATAAGCAGCCAATACGTGTTGTAAAGGTTGATGCCGCCCGAGAAGAGCTTGAAGAACGCGATAGACACCGCTATCGAGGGCATCAGATACGGTAAGAACGCGACGCTGTTGACGTATCCCGCGAGCTTTGAACGGCGGTTCTTCGATACCGCGTAACCTATCAGCGTTCCGAGAACGCCGGCTGTTATCGCGCACGCGACGGATACGAGCATGGTACCCGCGAATCCCTTCCATATCATTTCGTTGAACAGCATGCCCTTTTGACCGTACATACCGTTCTCCGTGACGTTTTCGTTCGTCACCCACCATTTCGTCGTCAGGTTTGCGCTGTCGAAGGTTTTTAAGAAGCTGTAATCGCCTGGGTTCGGCAAGAAGGTCTCGAACGCGAAGGAGATTATCGGGAAGATACTCGTGAAGAACGTGAAAATTATGAGTATCACGGCGATGAGCACCTTGCCGACCTTGCCGAGGTTGATTTTCGACGTCTGTCCGGACTTGCCGGTGACCGTCGTATAGCTCTTCCGGCTCTTGAGCGAACGCTGGTTGAAATACATTATCGCGACGCCGAGGAGCATCATGATGACCGCGAGGATACTCGCCTGACCTGTTCTTCTGTCGTTAAGCTCTATGTACTTCGTCGAGAGCGTCGTTAGACCCAGGAAGTGAGGCACCGGGTAGGAACCCATCGAGCTTCCGAAGACGAGAAGTATCGTCGAGAGGATGGCGGGACGGATGAGCGGGAGGGTGACTCTCGTCATTATCTTCCATTTCGGTGTGTTGAGTATCGTCGCCGCCTCTTCGAGGTTGGCGTCCATATTGCGGAAGATACCGCCTATGAGTATGTACGCGAACGGCGCGTAGTGAAGTCCCAGCACGAGGAGCGACGGGAACATTCCCGAGCACCACCACGAGGGCATCGTGATACCGAACAGACCCGCTAAAAGACCGTCTTTGGTACCCGTCACCGCCATCGAGTCGAAAAGGTTCTTCCACACCATGGCGAGGGTCCACTGAGGCATTATGTAGGGGAAAATGAATATCGAGCTGAGGTACTTCTTGCACTTGAGATTCGTTCTCGTCACGAGGAAAGCGAACAAGCCGCCGTAGAGGATCGCCACGGCGCAAGAGCCGACCGCGAGTATCAGCGTGTTGAGAAGCGGCGTCCAGAGGTGGGCCTTCGCAATACTGCTCGTGAAGAGGTCCGTGTAGTTGACGGCGGTGAATCCCGCCGCCTGCCCCGTCAGATGCTGGTCGATCGTACCGGGGTGGATCTTGAGCGTGTCCTCGATTATCGCGACTATCGGCGCGAAGGTCGAAAACGTGCAGACAAGACCCATAATGACGAGGATGGTGTTCTGCGGCTTGGAAAAGAAGGTCTTTATCTTATTCCACAGTATCGTCCATCTGCTCGCAGGAGCGTATAAATTTTTCTGCATATCTTCATCCTCTTATAAAATCAAAGGCGTCGAAGGACGCCTTTGATTTTTGTTTATGATCTCGTAAATCAGCCCTTGTACTTATCGAGTGTTTCGATCCAGGAGCCGACCGTGAAAGCTACGGATGCGCAGTATGCGGGATCCTCGAGAACGAGTTCGCCGTCGCCTACCCACCAGTCGTAACCGCGGTCGTTCTTAGCTGCGTATACTACTTCGCCGGCTTCGTTCGTGCCGCCCTTGGAGTGGTTGTGGATCTCTTCGTTTTCAGCGGCGACAACAGGGTTGGAGGAATATCCGCCCATGTCCTTGCCCCACGCCTCGAAGCCCTTCTGCGTGCAGGTCATGAAAGCGATGAACGCGCATGCCGTCCACGGAAGCGGGCTGTTGTCGGTGACGAAGAGGTAGTGGCAGTAACCGTAGCCGCCGATTCCCTCGTAGCCGTCCTCGTAAGCCGCAACCTTGATGTTGTTGACGGACTTGCTGTCGGACTCTTCGATGGAACGGAGCTTGGAGTAAACGAGAAGACCGAACTGGTCCGTTGCGGACGCGTCAGTCAGGTTGTTGCAGATAGGACCGTCGTCTTCGACAGCGGTGTAACTGCCGACCCAGAGTTTGATCCACGCGAGAGCGTACTTGCCGTTCTCACCGAGACCGAACTCGGAAGCTGTCTGAGCCATCTCGTCGATCGTGGGCTGGAAAGCAGCCTTCTCGGCGTCGGAGAGCTTGTCGAACGCGTCTTTGAGGTAGCCCGCGTACTTGTCAGCCGTCAGCATGTAAAGGAAGTTCTTGCCGACGATCTCGGAGTCGATGTCCATGAACTGACCGTGCGCGCCCTCGGCGACATAGTCCCAGCAGTTGTCGAACGTCTTGGAACCGGTGCAGTTGAACATAAATACCTTGTTGAGCGTCTGGAGCGCGAGGTATCCTTTATAGGATGCGACGTCGATCTTGTTAGCCTCCGCCCATTCCTTCGGGATGAACGTGTCGAGGATGCCGGTCTTGACCATCTTATTCTCGATCTGGTTGCCGTCCTGGATGAGGGTCATCGCATACGTGCCGGTAGCCTTCTTGGCCTCAGCCGTCAGCTGGTCGAAGATCTTGTTGTTCTTCGGCTGCTGCCAGTCAAACTCGAGCGTGTAGGTCGAGTCGATGGACTGGAGGTATTCGATGAACACGGGAAGCGCGCTCTTGCCGCGGCTGGAGTTGCCGACGCCGTAGAACGTCTTTCCTTTCGACTCCTCGATAGCCTTCTTTGCAAGCTCTTCGAGAGTCATTCCCTGTGCTTCTTCAATGATTTTCTGAACAGCGCTCTGCTCTTTTTCGGGCTTGCTCGCTTCACCGCCGCAGGCTGCGAGAACGGGTAAGAACATGAGAACTGCAAGAATGAGTGCTAAAGCTTTTTTCATGATTGCTTCCTCACTTAAAATAAAGATTTTAGATGGACGCGAAGTTCGCATTCATTTACTGTATTTTATCGCAAAAACGCCCGTATGTCAACATTTATTCAACAAATTATTAAAAAAGCCATCTGTCAAAAACTGTTATATGTACATTTTGTACAAAAATCTGTAAATTGATTTGTGAATAAAATCTGAATTCATTAATCATATTAATGATATGATAAAAAAAGCCGATAAATATGAAAATCGGGGGTATAAACCCCCGATCCTGTTATTTAAGTTCAAAAGTCATTTCGACCGGGTTGTGGTCGGAATACGCGAATCCGGTGTCGATTACCGCGGAGGATTTGACCTCCACGTTACCGGTCACGATGAAGCCGTCTATCGTCAGAACGTACTGTCCTTCGTGATAAGGTCCGTCGGCATTGCGGCAGCTCGGTACGGGATGCTTTTCGTCGACCGGCGCGACGAGCGTCACGTCGTATCCGTCGAGCGTTCCCTCCGGGATCGGCTGCGCCCAGGTATACTCGACGTCGCTCTTGCCGAAGTAGACCGAGGAGTCGCCGAGGATATCCTTGTTGAAGTCGCCGCCCGCTATGCAGTAGTTGCCCGCTTTATACTCGCTCTCGATATCTTCGAGCAGCAGTTTCAGCTGTTCCGTCGCGATCGTTCCGTCGGACGTATACGCAGACAGGTGGAGATTGTAAAGGACGAGATCGCGTCCGTTTTCGGTCTTTATCCTGTTCTTCGAGTAGCAGCGGTCGAGATCGAGAAATTTAGTGAATCCCGATTCAATAGGAAGCTCGACTCTCTCGGCGGAAGAGATCGCAGCATTTGAGAATGTCAAAAGCCCCGATTCGGACGAGCCGTGCGGATTTATGAGAGGATAGAAGAGGAAAGGCGAATCGTAGTTCTGCGCGAACGTACGGCTCATTCCCTCGAGCGCGGGAATTATGTATTCCCTCTCGTCGAAGTGGTAGCTTCTCGTCGAGTCGATATCCACTTCCTGAATAACGTAAAGATCCGCCGCCTGCTCTTTTAAGAACGCGGCTATCTTCGTAAGGTTTGCGTCAAGCCTCTCCTTGGACCACGCCCACGACTCCGTGCCGCCGTCCATAAAGAAGCCGTAGTCAGGCTCATAAGCTCCGAAGCCGATGTTGAATGAAACTATCTTGTGCTCGCCGTCGCCGAGCGATTCGGCGGAGGCGGCGCCTTCCGGGGAGATCTCTGCGTTTCCGATGCGGTGGTATGAAATGAAAACGTATGCGAGATAACCGCCGACTATGAGCAGTATCGCCGCGAGAACGATCGCGACTATCTTGAGTACCTTTTTCATACAGTTCCTCCGTATTTAATTATTTTGCGGGTACGCTCTTCGTTGCAATTACGTCAACGCCCGTGCCTGCGACATCTTTTATTATGATGTCGCCGAGCGTGACGGGAGCGCGGCGCTTCGTCCTCGAGATCTCAGCCATGACGTCGAAGATCTTTTCCTTCGGGATATCGCTCGCCGTCTTGACAGATACTCTCGCGATCTCGCCGCCCTCGAGGACGACGGTCGACGTGACGGTCCTCGTGGGATGAGTCACCTCTTTTTCGCCGTACGCCGCGCCGCGCGGGCAGGTATTTCCCTCTACGGTCACCTTTCCGTCGTCGTGTACGGTGACGGTCAGCGGACAGCCCATAGGGCATTGTATACAGATGAGTTCTCTCTTTTCCATATCAGTCCTCCACCGCGATCGTTATCTCGTCGACGCCGAGACCTTCAAACGAGTCCTTCGTAAGGACTATCTGTTCCATCTCGCCCGGCGCCATAACGCGCTTTTTCTGCTTTTTTATGACTTTTCCGTCGTAGTAGAGGGCGATGCTCCGTCCGCGGTAGACGTCCGCGACGCGGAATCTGACCGTTACGCGCTCATCCATTTTCGACGTGTCGATCCTCTGCGGAACGGTGTAGCGTACGCCGCCGCGTCCCGTCAGCTTCGTGTAGGCGTGACCATCGTCCTCGCCGCGCGAGGCGTATTCCGCCGCTCTCGCGCCCGCTCTCGACGCCTCCTCGGAGACGTAGTCGACGAGGTCGTGAACGTGAAGCACGTTGCCGCAGGCGAAGACGCCGGGGACGGAGGTTTCAAGTCTGTCGTTGACCTCGGGACCGCCGGTCACTCTGTCAAGTTCGACACCTGCCGATTTTGAAAGCTCGTTCTCCGGCAGGAGCCCGCAGGAGAGAAGGAGCGTGTCGCAGGAATAAAACTCTTCCGTGCCGGGTATCGGACGGCGGTTTTCGTCAACTGCCGAAATAGTGATCCCCGTCACCCTTTCCTTGCCGTGTATCTTCGTCACGGTGTGGGAGAGCTTAAGCGGTATGCCGTAGTCGTCGAGGCATTGAACGATGTTCCTCTTCAGTCCGCCGGAATAGGGCATCAGCTCCGCGACGACCTTGACCTTCGCGCCCTCGAGCGTCATACGCCGCGCCATTATGAGGCCGATGTCACCCGAGCCGAGGATGACGACCTCGCGCCCTACGAGATATCCCTCGATATTCATAAGTCTTTGCGCCGTACCCGCCGTAAATATACCGGCGGGACGGTAGCCCGGAAGACCGAGCGCGCCGCGGGGACGCTCGCGGCATCCCATGGCGAGGACGACGGCGCCGGCTTTTACCGTCACCGCGCCTTCTTCCGAATTGATATAAAGCACCTCGCGCTCGGGTGATATGTCGGCGACGATGGAGCGGAGCTTATACGGTATCCCGCGCTCCTTCACCTGTTCGATATATCTCTCGGCGTACTCGGGTCCCGTCAGCTCCTCCTTGAAGGTGTGGAGCCCGAAGCCGTTGTGTATGCACTGATTGAGGATCCCTCCGAGGCGGTCGTCGCGCTCGAGGATGAGCACGTCGCGGCATCCCGCGTCGTAAGCGGAGACCGCGGCGGCGAGGCCGGCGGGACCTCCTCCGATAATTACTATGTCATGATATTCCATTCCGTCACCCCGTTATCTGCTCCGAACCGGGACGGTTCTTTCTGACCTGCTCCATCGGTATGCCGAGCTCGCGTGAGAGTATCTCCATGGCGAGCGGCGTGCAGAAGCCCGCCTGGCATCTGCCCATCCCCTGGCGTACGCGGCGCTTTATGCCGTCAAGACTGACGGCGCCCGGTTTTCTTCTTATCGCGTCGACGATCTCGCCCTCGGAGATCGACTCGCATCTGCAAACTATCCTGCCGTAATCGGGGCGCTCTTTGATAAGGCGGCTCCTCTCCTCGGCGGGGAGCTTTGCGACCTCGGGGATGGCGCGGCGCGTTTCGACGAAATTCTCCTTCTTCGCGGCTCCCGATTTTTCGGCGATAAGTCCCGCGAGATACTCGCCTATGGCGGGCGCGCTCGTAAGACCCGGCGATTCAATACCCGCGGCGTCGAAGAAGCCCTCGGCGCCCGTCGCCTCGCCTATTATGAAGTCGCCGTTTTCCTCGTGGGCGCGAAGCCCGGAAAAGCCGGTGATGACGCTTCTGTAAGGGACGCCCGGCACGCTCATGAGAGCGCGCTCTTTGATCTTCGCGGTGCCCTCCGCCGTCGTCTCGGTGTCCTCCTTGTCGCCGACGTCTTCGGCGCTCGGACCTACGAGAAGGTTTCCGTGCGCGGTCGGCGTGACGAGGACGCCCTTGCCCATCTCGTCGGGAAGCTGGAAGACCGTGCGGCTGACGAGCTCTCCGACCTCGCGGTCAAAGAGGACGTACTCT
>CADBQA010000012.1 GCA_902796675.1 uncultured Ruminococcus sp. | reverse complement strand
GGAAGAAGGGTCTTCCCGGTCTCCGACAGAGCGGCGGATATAGCTGAGGCATTTGTCAAAAATCTTCGCGCGCTCGGGGTCGAGATAAGGCACGAGAGAGTGACCGGTGTCGCCGTCAAGAACGGCGAGGCGGAAGGCGTCCTCACGCCGAAGCTCCGCCGCCACGCGGCTGTCGTCGTCGCGACGGGGGGACTTTCATATCCTCTGACCGGCTCCACCGGGGACGGTTATACATTTGCCGAAAACGCGGGCTTGAAGGTCACGCCCCGAAAGGCGTCGCTCGTACCGCTCGTGACGAGGGAGGACTTTTCGGAACTGTCCGGGCTGACGCTGAAAAACGTCGTGCTGACCGTGCGCGACAGACAGAGCGGCAGGGAAGTTTTTTCGGAGATGGGAGAGATGCTGTTCACGCATTTCGGCGTGTCCGGACCGCTCGTGCTCTCCGCGTCGTCCCACATGACGCAAAAAGAGCCGTCCGACTTCACGATGGAGATAGATATGAAGCCGGCGCTCGACGAGGCGACGCTTGACGCGAGAGTGCTGTCCGATTTCGCGAAGTATTCCAACCGCGATTTTCTGAACGCGCTCGGCGACCTTCTTCCCGGCAAGCTGATACCGTACGTCATAAACGCGGCGTCGATACCTCCGAGGATAAAGGTGAACTCGGTCACGAAAGAAATGAGACGCGCCCTCGTCGGCGCGCTTAAATCTTTCCCCGTGACGCCCGTGGCGACAAGACCGGTCGACGAGGCGATAGTGACCTGCGGCGGCGTCGACGTGAAGGAACTCTCTCCGCGTACGATGGAGACGAAAAAGGTAAAAAGACTGTTTTTCGCGGGCGAGGTCGTCGACGTCGACGCCTACACCGGCGGATACAATCTTCAGATAGCATATTCTACCGGAGCCCTCGCGGGAGACGCCGCGGCACAGCTTTACGGTTTGACGAAAAGGAGAAATGATATGAAAATAGCGATCGACGGACTCAGCGGAGTCGGAAAAAGCACATACGCCAAAATGATAGCGAAGGACTACGGTCTTATATACGTCGACACGGGCGCGCTTTACCGCGCAGTCGGACTCTTTGCGCTTCGCGCGGGAGTCGACCCAAAGTCGGAGGACGAGGTCGTGCCCCTTCTCGATGACCTCAAAATATCCCTCGAATACAAGGACGGGACGCAGTGCGTCATAATGAACGGCGAGGACGTATCGGGACTTATCAGAACTCCCGAGGTCTCGATGGCGGCGTCAGCCGTGTCGGCGCTCCCTCCGGTCAGGGCGTTTCTCCTCGGCATCCAGCACGAGATGGTCGAGCGCGGCGGCGTCATAATGGACGGACGCGACATAGGTACCGTCATAATGCCCGACGCCGATTTCAAATTCTTCGTCACGGCGACGAGCGAGGTCAGAGCGGAGAGAAGATATAAAGAGCTCGTCGCAAAGGGCGTCGAGTGCGACTACAAGCAAATACTCGCCGAGATCGTCGAGCGCGACGAGAACGACAGGACGAGAGAGATAGCGCCCGCCCTTCCCGCCGATGACGCCGTCATCATCGACAACTCTTATCTCACGATAGAAGAATCCGTCGCCGCCATCAAGGCTGTGATCGACGGAAAAGAAAACTGATGCAAGAGGCTGAGAAATGAGCTTTTATTCGGGAGCGAAGCGGCTTTTGTCGCCGCTTTGCAAACTGCTTTTCAGAATAAAGGTCACCGGGCTTGAAAACGTCCCGAAGGAGGGCGGCTACGTCGTCTGCGCCAACCACACGAGCATGCTCGACGTGGTGGCTCTCGCCGCGTCGTTCAACAGACTTCTCCGTTATATGGCGAAGAAGGAGCTTTTCAAGTTCAAGCCATTCGGCGCGCTGATAAGAAAGATAGGCGCGTTTCCGGTGGACAGAGGGGGCGCCGACGTCGGCGCGATAAAGACCGCGATATCGCTCGTCGGGCAGGGCGAACTTGTCAACATCTTCCCGCAGGGAACGAGGTACGTCCGGCGCGACCCGTCGACGACCTCCGTCAAGTCCGGCGCGGGGATGATAGCGTCCCACGCGAAGTGCGGCGCGATACCGGTCTTCATCAAGACGAAGAACAACCACCTTCACATATTCGGCAAAAACGAGATAATAATCGGAAAGCCGATAGCCTACGAGGAGTTCGGCTTCGTCGAAGGCGGCGGAAAACGCGATTGGGACCGCGCGACGAGAATGATATTCTCCCGGGCGCTCGCGCTCGGCGGGCTCGAATACCCGATCGAAGCGGAAGAGGCGAAAAAGGTGACGAAATGAGCGGAAGAACGGTTATTGTCGCGAGCCACGCGGGCTTTTGCTTCGGCGTCAAAAGGGCGACCGACGCCGTTGAAAAAAAGCTCTCCGACGGCGGCGCGAAGATCTACACGCTCGGAAAACTGATACACAACGACGGGTACAACGAATCCCTTCGCCGCCGCGGCGTCGGTGAGATAACGACGGAGGATATCGACCGCCTCGAGAACGCCGCGAGGGGCGGCGAGCGCGTCGCCGTCGTCGTAAGGGCACACGGCGAGATCAGGGAAACTCTTGAGAGGCTTCGCAGACTTGACGCGGAGCTTGAAAACTTCGAGCTTATCGACTGCACCTGCCCTTACGTTCTGAAGGTCAGACGGATAGCGGAGGAAAACTCCGGCGAGGGAAAGTTTTTCGCTCTTCTCGGCGCGAAGGAACACCCGGAAGTGCGCGGGATCATGAGCTGCCTCAGGGGAGACGGCGCCGTTTTTGCAAGCGCCGAAGAGTTTGAAACGTGGGCGAGTAGTCACAATGACGAAAAAGAGGCGGAAAAATTAGGCAACTTGCGCATAAGCCTCGCCGCACAGACGACTCAAAACCTGAACGAGTGGAAAAAAACTTTAGAAATTGCAAAAAAAGTATATACAAATCCGTTTATTTTTGATACAATATGTAATGTTACCGAAGAAAGGCAGACAGAGGCGGCAAGTCTTGCGGCAAAGTCGGACGCGGCGGTCGTGATTGGCAGCGCGTCGAGCTCTAACACGTGCAAGCTTTACGATATATGCCGCGCGGTCTGTCAAAAGACGTATCTCGTTGAAGACGCGGGTATGCTTCGTTCGGTCGACCTTCCGGCGGAAGGGGTCATATCAGTCACTGCCGGCGCTTCGACGCCGTTAAGTGTAATACAGGAGGTAGAACAAACAATGAATGAGCAAATCACGGAAAACTTTGAGGAGATGCTCGACGCTTCCATGAAAACATTAAATCCAGGAGATGTAGTCGTTGGTGTTATCACATCAATTTCGCAGAATGAGATACATTTGGATCTCGGTGCCAAGACGACCGGT
>CADBQA010000011.1 GCA_902796675.1 uncultured Ruminococcus sp. | reverse complement strand
TCACTACGCCTACCGCGGCGAGATCACCAAATCTACCGGCGTTTCTCTTCCTCTGACTCAGGCTGAAGACTTTGTCTTCAGCCTGAAGCGGGTGGAGACACCCGCTTTTCTTGACTTTACTCTCATTATGTGGTAAACTGTCCTTGCGGAAAGGGGGCGGTGAGTATGTCGGGAAACGTAAAGCGCATCATAATATGGGCTTCGGCGGCACTCGCGGCGGCAGCCGTCGCCGTGACGGCGGTGATCCTCATAAAAGGCGCCGCGGCAAGACAGCGCGAGCGTGAAGCGGCGATGGCTCTGTACGAGGCGAGCGCCGCCGAGTGGGAAGAGTTTATCGCCGACGGCTCGTACTGCGCCGTCATCCAGGATACTCTCGAGAACGCCTCCGAAAGATACAACCTGCCGAGAACGGTCTGGGAGTGGGCGACTTACGACCTCGACGGCGACGGCGAAGCGGAGCTTCTCATACGCCTCGGCGTCACATCGGAAAACAGAGCGCACACCTTCATAATAGATAAAAACGAAGAGGGCGCCTTTGTCGCCGGAGTTTTCAAGGGCTTTTCGTACCCGATCTATTCCCCCGAAAACGGCTATTTTGAGGCGCCGTCGGAGGACGGCAAAGCGTACCCCGTGGCAAAGCTCGAGGACGGAAGATGCGACGTGCTCTTCACGCTCACGGACCTTGGCGGCGAGTACCTTCGCGACGGGGAGCCGATAGACCCGGCGGAGTACGGCTCGTATTTCGACGACGGCGTTTTCTTTGACTGGACGCAGTTTATTACTTCGTTCGCATACGTCGACCGCTCGTCGTTCGATTACGCGTATAAATATATGGCGATGAAGCCTTACGGCGAGGTGCCGGACGACATGAAGCGCGTCGTCGAAGAGAATCTTTTCGCAAATTCGTTATACGTAAACGGCCGCGTGGTCTGTAACGCGGCGATCTACTCCGGCAGGGGCATTTCACGGGTGGAAATCCTCGATAAATACGGCGCCGGGGTCGGAAGTTTTGAAGTTGAGTGGCCGTTAGGCGACGTTTTGCCCGCGTCCGACGGCGGACTTGTCTATTGCGCCCGAAAAGTCGAACTGGTTCCGGTAGAGGAGGGTTCGATAGAAGTTATGTCGGTGTACGGAAAAGTGAACGTCGTAAAGCTCTCCCGCTCGGGGGACGAAGAGTGGCGATACGTGATAGAGAGCGACGTCGCGGGCGCCTGCCGTCTCGCGGAGTGCGACGCCGGATATATCGTCGCGTGCGCGGCGGCAGGCAAGAGCGAACAGGACCCGTTTTCCGGTTACCGGGAAACCGACGTACTTATGATCTCTCTCACAAAGGGCGGGGAACTCATCGACGAGCGCACCGTCGGAGGGTCGCATGTTATAAACGTTTTCTCGCCGGGAGACGTTTACCCGAAGACGTTCTCGTCAAGTGGGGACGGATTGGAAGAGCGCGCGCTGTTCGGTACGTTCGACCGCGTGACCTTTATGATCTATTCCTCGTCAGGAGACAACGGCATCGGCGGCGAGGGGACTTATTACATAACGCCGAGAGGCGACCTCAAAGACTTTACCGTGACGAAAAAAGACGACGGGGATGACGTCGAGTTGTCGGATGTCAACTCCCTGTATTACAGTAATTCGATGTACATAGATTACGGCGGATACGTCCTCGAAGTCGGCGATATCATGATCGGCGGCAGGGTGACGGACGGCGCGGGAGAATCGTACAAATACGTCGATCAGACCGTTTATTCCGCGTTCGACAGGGAGAGCGGAGAACTTCTGTGGCGCGGCGTCGCGGAACGGGATTATACCCCGTTTGACGGCATAAAAGATTACGAGATATTTGCGTCGTCCTCATTGGCGCCGGCAGTCGGAATCAAATAAAGAGATAAATAAAAGGAGCCGAAAGGCTCCTTTTATTTATCTCTTGAGCGTTCCGAACAATCCGCGGAATATCTGCTTTCCGAGCTCGCGCCCGAATGAGTTCATCGCGGAGGAGGTCGCTTTTCCGACGGCGGAGGTCCTCCGCTTCGTCGCCCTCGCCTTCGCCTCGCGCTCCTTTTCGCGCTTCTTCGCGGCTTCTTCTTTTTCTTTCTTCGCCTTTTCCTTTTCGGCTTCGGCTTCCGCCTTCGCCTTCGCGGCGGCTTCCTCAGCCTCCGCCCTTGCCTTCGCCTCTTCCTCCGCCTCGGCGGTGATTATCTCGTACGCGCTCTCGCGGTCGACGATCTCGCCGTATTTTTCAAAGAGCGGACTTTGTCCTATCACGGCGGCGACGACGTTGGGGTCGACCGCGTTCATCGAGGATCTCGGCGGCAAAATCCCCGCGCGCTCGACGACCGTCGGCACGCCCTTCTCGTCGAGGACGGAGACGAGCGCCTCGCCCGTCGCCAGCTCCTGAAGGACCGTCTCGGTGTCGAAATTCGGGTTCACCCGGAAGGATTTCGCGGCGTAGCGGAGAGCCTTCTGCTCGTTCGGCGTGTAGGCGCGGAGCGCGTGCTGAACGCGGTTGCCTATCTGACCGAGGACGGATTCGGGTATGTCGGAGGGGTTCTGCGTGATGAACCATACGGAGACGCCCTTCGATCTTATGAGCCTCACGACCTGCTCGACCTTCTCGAGAAGAGCCTTCGGCGCGTCGTTGAAGAGGAGGTGCGCCTCGTCGAAGAAGAACGCGATCTTCGGTTTGTCGAGGTCGCCCGCCTCCGGGAGCATCTCGTAAAGCTCGGAGAGCATCCAGAGAAGGAAGGTCGAGTAGAGAAGAGGATGTTGGAATAATTCCTGACACTCGAGGATGTTCATAACGCCGCGTCCGTCGTCAGCCCAGTCGAACCAGTCGGCAAGGTCGAGCGCGGGTTCGCCGAAAAAGATGTCGCCGCCCTCGTCCTCGAGGGTGAGAAGCGCGCGCTGTATCGCTCCGACGGAGCCGGAGGCGACGTTGCCGTACTTCAATTTGTACTCCGCGGCGTTGTCGCCGACGTGCTGTACCATGGCGCGCAGGTCCTTGAGGTCGAGAAGGAGAAGCCCCTTCTCGTCGGCTATCCTGAATATGATGCGGAGAACTCCGCTCTGAACGTCGGTGAGACCGAGCAGACGCGCAAGCAGCTCCGGACCCATATCCGACACCGTCGTGCGAACGGGGTGACCGTGCCTCGTGTAGACGTCGAAGAATCTCACCGGGTACGAGGTGTAGTTGAAGTTTTCTATCCCCATCGTGTCTATCGAGCGGCGGATGTGCTTGTTCTCGGCGCCCGGCTGACACATACCGGTAAGGTCTCCCTTGATGTCGGCGATAAATGTCGGCACGCCCATCTCGGAGAAGGACTCCGCGACGACCTTGAGAGTTACCGTCTTGCCCGTGCCGGTCGCGCCGGCGATGAGACCGTGGCGGTTCGCCATGGCGGGGTTAAGATACACTCTGTTCTCGCCCGTCGCAAGCCATATCTTGCCTTCGTTTTCCAGATACATATATTTGTCCTCTCGATGTGATTTGTTTTCTTCTCTCATTTTATCATAAAGAAAGTGCCATTTCAATCGTTTGGGAAATTTTTTCAATATTTTGCGCGAAGGGGTTGACAAAAATTAGACTTCGTGATAAGATTTAGATAACAGATGTTATCCAAAAGGAGGCGGGGGATATGAACAAGGAACTTTTCTCCGACGGGGAGTGGACTCTTATGAATCTGCTCTGGGAGGAGAGCCCGAGGACCATCGGCGGTATAGTCGAGGCGCTTCGCGACGAGACGGGCTGGTCGAAGGCGACGGTGAACGTAATGCTGACGCGGCTCGCCGAGCGCGGCGCGGTCACGGTAGACACATCAGGCAGGCAGAAAAAATTCTACCCAGCCGCCGACCGCGAGGCGGCGCTTCGCGACGAGGCGCACCGCACTCTCAAAAAAGTCAAGACGGGCGGAATAGGGCTTATGCTCTCCGCCATGGTGAAGGAGTCGTCGCTCTCCGACGAGCAGGTCGAAGAGCTTTACAGAATACTTAAGGAGGGAAGATGATGACAGACCTCGTATGGGTGATATCGTCGTCTGTGATGATAGCAGTCGTGACAGCCCTTCGCGCGGCGTTCGGCGGAAGGCTTAAAAGCGGCGTCAGGATGGTCCTGTGGGCGCTCGTCCTCGTCCGACTTCTGATCCCCGGCACGCTCTTTTCATCTCCCGTCGGCGTCGCGAGCGTCGTGACGCAAAACGGGACGGTGGAGGCGCTCGACGAGATGAAGGACGTCGACCGCGTCACGTATTCCGAAGAGCTGCGCGAGATGAGATACGAAAGGGATCAGGTCATTTTTTCTGGCTCCTTCTCGATCCCCGACGTCGTGAAGAGCGACGTTGAGCCGGAGGAGTTCGAGAGGATAAAGGCGACCTTCGACGTGAAAGAAATACTCTCTTATGTTTGGCTCGCGGGAGCCGCCGTAACGGCGGGCGTCTTCCTCGTCACGAATCTTTCGTTTTACCTGAAGATAAGACGGCGCCGCAGGAGGCTCGATATTGATTGTAAAACGTCGTTTATCGACGTTGAATACAAAATACCCGTTTACGTCGCGGACGGAATAGAATCTCCGTTTTTGTTCGGCTCGTCGATCTACGTCGACGAAGCGACGGCGGGCGACGGGGCGGCGCTTCGCCACGTTCTCGCCCACGAGGCGAGCCATTACCGCCACCGCGACAACCTGACCTCGGTAGCGAGGTGCTTAGCGCTCGCGCTCCACTGGTATAACCCTCTCGTGTGGATCGCCGCCGTTCTCTCGCGCCGCGATGCGGACCTTTTCGCCGACGACGGAGCGATAAAGACGCTCGGCGAAGACGAGAGAGCGGAGTACGGCAAGACCCTCGTCGACCTCACCGTCGCCGCGCGCCGCGCGCCGATCTTCAACGGCGCGACAATGATGGCGGGAGGCAGCCGCGCCATTTTCGAGCGCGTAAAGCGTATCGCGAAGAAGCCGAAAACGAGCGCCGTCGCCGTCACCGCCGTGATCCTCGTCGCCGCCCTCGCTCTCGTCTTTGTTTTCGTCGGCAAGGCGGAGGATAAAGCGGAGCCGGAGACCGTGACGGAGCCTGTGGCCGAGAATACCGGCGTTGAGACGGACAACGGCAAATGGGGCTCTTCTGTCGATTCAGACACCTCGTTAATCAATATTTTTGAACGAAATCGCACAGGCCGAAACAAAGGCTCTCAAATCGGAATTGACGACGGAGGAAAGCTGCTGCTCGGCGACGCCTCAAGTGTATTATCACTTCATATATCAACAGTCAGCGGATGCATTGGATATATACATGATTTTGACGGCGGAACGCTGATCGCAAACAAGATGATGACCGCGCTCGGAAATATCAGAGTCGACCGGACGGTGGAAATCGAATTCGACGCGAATAAAACGGACGGTTTTTCTTTCGTAGGCAGTTTTTCCGTAAGCGTATTATACACGGACGGACGCAGTGAGACCGCTGTGTTTTACGGAAATAATTACAAATCGGATATCGGCGCATCTGATTCCGTTTGCTATCAAACGACGGGCGTGTATGATTGTTTGCGGGTGCTTGATTTAGTTAAAGGAGGCGAGAATCCTGACGGGCCCGAAGGAGTGGCGGTCAGTTATTATATATCACCCGAAATCAAAAAGATCTACGACCACGATTCAGAAGACAGAATCGAAAATGATTGCGGGAAATGGGAAACGGCTGACAGAAACGCCCCCGGGTACGCTTATTTGAAAAGTAAACTGTCCGGTCAAGAAGGAATAAAGCTTACGGATGAAGAAAACGTGTACGTATTCACTTCCGCCGGTCATACGGCATTTGTGTTTTCATCCGGAACGGAGCCGCTCGGCGCGATCTGTTCGGAGCGTATATACAACCCGAGCGTGACGGGAAATATCCGGCCCGGTATGTATTACGGCGATATTGACGAGATGTATTACTTGACGGTAATATCGCCGACTCTCTGCCGCGGCGGCAGGTATTCGGAATCAGTCGCGTACATTCTTACTTATTTCGGCGCGTACAGGCTTGAGTTCGATATCACGGGCGGAAGAGATAAAGACACGCTCGACCCGCTGGATGAGCTGACGTCCGTTGAGTTTTTTGAAAACGAATACGTGGATTATATACTCGATTTTCCGGTCAGAAACGACTTCGCGTATACGAAGCTCAGATTTGAAGCGGGCGAAGAGCCGAAACTGTTCGTTTTAGGGAAGCTGTCGGGCGCGTCGAAGGACGTCGTTATGCATCCGGAATCCGGCGACGCCGACGTTCCTTTCACCGCGATACTCGAAGAGCTCGGATTCAGTTTCATACCCGAGGGTGATTTGATCACGATAGTCTATCCCGACGGTATCGGCTTCGCCGAACTCGATCTTACGGGTAAGGGAGATAACGGCGCATTTTCTTGCAAGCGAATTGTCGACGGAAAGGCGATAACAGACGTCGACGCTCTCGCAGGCGTGCTTCTTGCGATAGACCTTCACGTGCGCTTGGATTTTGACAGAAACGCAGTGATCATTTACTGATCATATTAATCTCAGCCGGGGTTTCGGGCTTGCCGTACGGCAAGCCCGAAACCCCGGCTTTGTGATTATTGCTCAAAAAAGTGTTACTGTTATTATATAATTGTGAGATTTACACATTACGGTGTTGACAAATGTTAATATAAATGTTATGATAACGATAGATGATA
>CADBQA010000010.1 GCA_902796675.1 uncultured Ruminococcus sp. | reverse complement strand
CCTAAAAAAGTTCTCGGCTTTAAAAAACCAGTTGATTTGTTTACGGACTCAATTCAGAATTTGTTGCACTTCACTTGACAATTCATCATATTTCTCTGTCGAAAAGCTCCCACGAGCGGTCGATCATCCTCTCGTCGGGGTCGCTGTTTTCCATCATGACGTACCCGTCGCCGCCTTCGGTCTCAAGTCCCGCTTCCTTTATGCGGCGGGCGGTCTCTCTCGCGGTCCCGGTCGCGCCGTCGTAGAAGGCGACGTCGCCGAAGACTGATGAGATGCTGTCCTTCAAAAACGGAAAATGTGTACAGCCGAGCACGACCGACGAGATCTTTCTGCCTCGGTACGGCTCGTAAAGGGAGCGAAGGTATCCTTCGACCTCTTCCCCGCCGTAAACGCCGCTCTCGACGAACTCGACAAGGCGCGGCGCGCCCATGAGGATTATCTCCCGCTTTTCGCTGAATCTGTCGAGAAGCCCCTTGAACTTTTCGCCGGAAAGCGTGACCGGTGTCGCCATTACGACGACGGCGCCGTCCGCGCCGTCCTCGACGGCGGGCTTGAGCGCGGGCTCGAGCCCCGTCACGGGAAGATCCGGGTATTTTTCACGGAGCGGCGCGGCTGCGACGGAGGTCGCCGTGTTGCAGGCGACGACGAGCGCCTTGACGCCCCTCTCGATAAACGACGACGCGATATCGTCACAGCGCGAGAGGATCCACTCCCGCGATTTAGTGCCGTACGGCGCGTTCGCGGAGTCGCCGAAATAGATGAATCTCTCCTCCGGCAGCGCCTGCGTGAGTTTTTTCAAAACCGATATTCCGCCGAGCCCCGAGTCGAAAACGGCGATCGGCAATTCTCTTTTGTCCATACTCTACCTCTTTACGCTCTTTGCGGCGCCGGACGAGGGCTTTTTAGTCTTTCCCGCGTTGCTCCTTTTCGCGCTCTTTTTCTTCGCGACGGAGAAGCCGAACTTGCCGAGACTCGCGCCGAGGGCGAAGTATTCGCCGTGCGCGAACGCCGCGAGGTCAGCACGCTCGAGGTGAAGCTTCCCCGATTTGTCGACGAGCGACTCGTCAACGTCGACCGCTACGATTTCCGCCAAAAACATATCGTGACATCCGAGCGTCACGACGTCCTTGACACGGCACTCTATCGAGAGCGGCGACTCGGCGATAAGCGGACACGAGACGACGCTCGCCTCCTCTTTCGTGAGTCCGCTCTTTTTGAATTTATCTATCTTCCGCCCCGTATGTATACCGAGATAGTCAGCCCATCTTACGAGCGGGACCGTCGTCAGATTTATGACGAACTCTCCCGTCTCTTTTATTATACTGTGAGAATATCGCTCCGGTCTTACCGAAATATACGTCATGGGAGGATTGCTGTTGACGACGCCGGTCCACGCGATCGTGATAATATTGGAGTTCTCCATATCGCCGCACGTCACCATGACGGGCGGCACGGGGGCGAGAAGAGTTCCGCCCTTCCACGAGACCTTTCCCATATCAGCGAGAGGCAAGATCGAGCCTTGCCGTCCTCCTTTTTATCTTTCTCATATCACGAAGCATTTTGAGGCTGTCGCCGACGACGTGTACCGAGGATTTTCCGTGATTCACGACGGAGACGGGCATCTCGGAGATCTTCTTGCCGAGCTTTTTCGAGAGCATCAGCACCTCGTAGTCGAACGCGAAGCCGGGACACTCGCAGTAAGAAAAGATCTCCCTTGCGGCGTCGCCTCTGAACGCCTTGAAGCCGCACTGCGAATCCGAAAGGTCGAGCCCGCCGACGGCGGTCAGAACTTTAATATAGATTTTCGACGCGATCTTTCGAAGGAAGCCGTAGCTCGCGTAGCCCGTCCCGTCGAGGTTTCTCGAGCCGACGACGACGTCGCACTCCGGCTCTGCTGAAAACTTATCGAGCGCGCGCTCTATGACGTCGACGCCGTAGGCGAGGTCGCAGTCGGTGAAGATGACGACGTCGCCGGCGGACGAGAGCACCGCGGTCTTCACGGCGTTTCCCTTTCCGCGGTTGTCGGGGTATCCGACGAGCTTTACGCCGTCCTTCCCCGCCGCCCATCCGGCGAGGATATCCGCCGAGCCGTCGGTCGAGCCGTCGTCGCAGAAGATCAGCTCAAAATCCGCGCCGCGCCGCTCTTTTATCTCCGTCATTTTATTGTGGAGAGCCTCCGCGCTTTCACGCACGCACGCGCTCTCGTTATACATCGGTATACAAACTGATACGGTCATACTCTGCTCCGTGCATTTATTTTTTCCCGAAAACGGTCAGCTTGACCTCGACCGTCACCTCGAGCGAGTCTATCTTCAACAGTTTTTCGGCGTCGGTCTTCGACGTCTTGTAGTAAAAAGGAGTCATCGAGAAAAGGCTCATAACGTCGGCGTTCGAGGCGATCACGGTCTTATAGGTCACGACCTCCTCGTCAAGCGCCGCAAAGCCGTCGGCGCACCTTACGACACCCGACGCCTCCCTCGGCTCGTCGTAGATCGCCGCGCGCAGCTCGAACAGATGGCGCTCTCCGGACGACGCGACGATAAGATACCCATCGTCTTTGAGTATCCTTGACATCTCATCCCATGCGACAGGCGCGAAGATCGACGTCGCAAAATCCACGGACGAGTCCGCGACGGGCAGCGAGAAAACGTTCGCCGCCGCGAAAAATACGTCGGCTCCAAATACCTTTTTTGCTCTTTTCGCGCCCCGCTCCGCGCCGAATTTCGACGCGTCGAAGCCGAGAACGCAGGGCGAAATATTATTTTCTACAATCGTCTTAGTTATATTGCAGGTGTGATACCCTTCGCCGCAGGCGCAGTCCGCAAGGGCGATCTCACGTTTTCCCTGATTTTCGGCAAGCGACGAAATCAACTCGCCTATCCTTTCGGAAAAGCGCGAATAATACCCTCGGTCAAGAAACGCGGCGCGGGACGATATCATCGTGCGGTCGTCGCCGCTCTTCGCGTTCGACATCCTTCCGGGCGGGAGAAGATTAACGTACCCGCTCGAGGCGACGTCGTAGACGTGGCGCCTTGCGCCGAGGCAGAAAAGGCTCTTTTCATCCCTCGACATTTTACCGCCGCATACGGGGCAGACAAGAAGCTCCGTCGTTCTCATATCAGCTTTTGAACTCCACGAGCTTCGCGTGGAGAGAATACCTGTCCTTGCTGACGACGCCGGTCGCGGTGCAGGTCGAGAGCGTGATTATCGTGTCTCCGTCGCCGACGGTGATATCGTTCGGCACTTCGCTGTTCGACTTGACGCGCTCGGCGAAACGGTAGAACTCCGCTCCGCTGCCGAACTTCGTCTGAATGTAGTTATAGTCGCTCTTCGTCTGATAGACCGAAAACGGTTTGTAAACGTAAAGGCCGTCGAGCGTGTATATCTTGATCGTTTCGGTTTTGAAAAACTCGGGGTCGAGGAATTTCATCACGTCGTGGAACATCGCGCCGTTTACGACGTTGTGCCCGTAGATCAGCGTGTTGTAATTTTTATCGAGCTTCACGTCGCACTCGGATACCATATATATAGAGCCGAGCGAGAGATACTCGCCTGTGTAGGCGTGGTCGAGATAGTATTCGTCGTCGCCCGCCGCGCTCTGCATAAGCGGATAGTTTATCTTCGTTCCGTCAACTCTTATCCATCCGACGACGTCGGGATTTATCTGCTTAAGCGAGCTTATATTCGCTCTTATCGCCTCAAGTTCGGTATTTTTGACCGCGGGGACATCGTCCTCCGTGTGACCGAGCCTGATCCTTTCATAGACGCCGGCGATCTCGCGGTCGCCCTCCGTGTTTGAAAGGTCGGCGCCGCTCTCGGTCCTCTCGAAGATATCCTGCGCCGCGCGGTAGATCTCCTCGCCCCGCTCCTTATCCGAGAGGTTCTTCGCGATCATCACGAGGAAATACGAGAGAGCGGCGACGGCGACGATTATGACGGCGACGACGGACCAGAGAAAGACCTTCCGTCTGTTCCCGCTCTGTTTTTTCTCCGCTTTTTCGTCATTCTCCTCAAGAGACGACGCGAACTCTCCGCCTTTCTCGCCGAACGGAATATGCGCTCTGTCAGCCATACGTGCTCCCCCTTTCATACTTTTTCAGACTAATTATATAATAAAACGGCGCGAAGTTCAAGAGGAATAATCTGTTTTTAACCGCAAGGACAAAAATAATATACAAAATCTTGCCAAGAGATAAAAAATATGATATCATTATATGATAGTTGATGATGCAAAGGATGACGGTATGGCAAGCATATTCGATCTGTTCAAAAAGATAGAAAAGAAAAAGACGGAGCCCTCGGGGCCCCCGGAATTTATGGCGGTCGGTCTCGGCAACCCGGGGCGCGACTACACCGACACGAGGCACAACGCTGGCTTTTGCGCGATAGACTATATCTGCAGGAAGTACGGCGTCGAATGCGGCGAGCTTAAATTCAAGGCGCTCGGCGCGCGGATCACGGTCGCGGAACGGAGCGTCCTTCTCTTAAAGCCGACGACGTTTATGAACAACTCCGGAGAGGCGGTGCGCGACGCGGCGTCGTTCTATAAGATACCTCCCGAGAAGATCATCGTCTTTTGCGACGACGTGAACTTCGAGCCCGGCAAAATGCGAATCCGCGAAAAGGGCTCCGACGGCGGTCACAACGGGCTCAAAAGCATAATAGAAAAGCTCTCGTCCGACACGTTCACGAGAGTAAAGATCGGCGTCGGAAAGAAGCCCGACGGCTACGACCTCGCCGACTGGGTGCTCGGAAAGATACCCGCGTGCGACGTTCCCGTCATGGCGGAGTGTCTTGCCGCCGCGCCCGACATTCTTGAAAAATTCGTCGCCGGGGACGTCTCCGGCGCGATGAGCTTATACAACAAGCGGTGACCCGATGAACTACCAACTCCTCAGCGACGTTCTGCGCTCTGGACGGGAGTTTTCAAAATTTGAAGAGATCCTCCCGAAGCCTTACGGAAAGAACGTTTTCAGACCTCTCCTCGCGGAGGGCTTGTCAGACGGAGCGTTCGAGCTTTTCGTCCTGACTCTGGCGCGCGACCTCGAGGCGGGACTCGGCGGATACCGCCGTCTTCTCGTTATAACCCCGGACGAGCGCGCGTCGTCGAAGCTCTCGGACTTCCTTTCGACAGGGGGCGTGACTTCAGCCGCGTATCCCGCGAGAGACTACAACTTCAATAATATCACAGCCTCCCATGACGTCGAGCATGAGAGGCTTAAGGTTTTGTCCTCCCTTCTTCTGACGGACGCTCCGATGGCGGTCTGCGCGACCGCGGAGGCATCTCTCCAGATGACGATACCGGAGGACGTACTCGACGCTCATTCCGTGCAGATAGAGCGCGGCGGCGAGGTCGAGCTCTCGAACCTTGCAAGAATCCTCTCGGAGGCGGGCTACGCGAGAGTCGAGCTCGTCGACGGTATCGGTCAGTTCGCCGTCAGAGGCGGCGTCGTGGACGTGTTTCCGCCCTCCGAACGCCCCGTCAGAATAGAGCTTTTCGGCGACGAGGTCGACCGTCTCGGCTTCTTCGACGTTATGACTCAAAGAATGGTCGAGGAGACGGACGCCGTCGCTGTCGCTCCCGTAAGAGAAGCGATCCTTGACGGCGCGGCGAAGGAGAGAGTGCGGGAAGTCATAAAAAAAGCCCTACGCGGCGCGAAGGAAACGCAGGCTAAAGAAACCCTTCAGAAAGAACTGACGGACCTTGACAACTCGTCTCAGATAGATTTTGCCGACAAGTATCTCGGCGCGATATACGGCGAGGGCTCCACCCTTCTCAAATACTTCGACGGCGTCGTCTGCGTCCGCGACAGCGTGAGCTGCTCGGAGCGCGTCAAGGCGTGCCGGACGATGATGGATGAGAACGTGAAGGACCTTCTCTCGTCGGGTGAGATCGACCGCGCTGTCGCGGCGACGGAGTGGCAGGGCGACTGGCAGGACGCCGTCGCGCGTATGAAGCAGATGCCCTCGTTCTTCGCGGACGTCTTTTCGCGCTCATACCCCGACATAATGATAGGCGAGATATTCGACTTCTTCTCACAGAGCAAGACGTCGTATTCCTCGAACGTATCGAGCCTTCTCGAGGACCTCTCGGCGTACAAGGACAGCGACTGTATGAACGTCGTCATATCGGCGACGGAGGCGGAGGAAAAGAATCTGTTCAAGCTTCTCTACGACGCGGGATACTCCCCCGTCATCGCGGACGAGGGGCGGCTTGCACCCATTGAGGGCGCGGATATCGGCGGCGTTTTCAGCAGCAAACGCGGCAAAAATCAGCCGACGGCGCTTCTGTGCGGCGCGTTTCCGTGCGGCTTTGAGTTCGTAAGAGCGAAATTCTCCGTATTCGATTTTTCGACGCAGACTCTCGCAAAGCGCGCCCTGACGAGGGCGGCGGCGAAGCGTAAAAAGAATAAAAACGCAAAGGCGATAATGAGCTATCACGACCTCGTCCCGGGCGACTTTGTCGTTCACGATACGTACGGGATAGGTCTTTACGAGGGTATCGAAAACCTCACGATAGACGGCGTCTCGCGCGACTACGTCCACATAAAATACGCCGGCAAGGACAAACTCTTTCTCCCCGTCGACCAGCTCGACATGGTCTCGAAATACGTCGGAAACGCGGAAGACGGAGCGGTGAAGCTCTCCAAAATGGGCGGCGCCGACTGGAACCGCAGCAAAGCGAGAGCGAAGAGCGCCGCGAAGGATATGGCGAAAGAACTGATAGAGCTGTACGCGAAGCGCCGCAGGACGCAGGGTATTTCATTCGACCGCGACGACGCGATGAGCGCGGAGTTTGCGGACGAGTTCGAGTACGACGAGACGGACAGCCAGCTCTCGGCGATCTCCGACGTCACGCGCGATATGGAAAAAAACTACCCGATGGACAGAATGATATGCGGCGACGTCGGCTACGGCAAGACCGAGGTCGCGATGCGCGCCGCTTTCAAAGCGGCGGCGTCGGGCTATCAGGTGGCGGTCCTCGTTCCGACGACGATACTCGCCTACCAGCATTTTCAGACGTTCACGGCGCGTTTCAGAGGCTTCCCCGTCTCGATAGATATGCTCTCGAGATTCCGCTCCCCCGCGCAAAGGGCGCTCTCTCTGAGAAAGTTAAAACGCGGTGAGACGGACATCGTCATCGGCACTCACAGACTTATCTCAAAGGACGTCGAGTTCTCAAAGCTCGGTCTCATAATCGTCGACGAGGAACAGCGCTTCGGCGTCGCCCAAAAAGAAAGGCTGAAACAGCTCGCGGTGAACGCGGACGTGCTGACCCTCTCGGCGACACCGATCCCGCGCACGCTCAACATGGCGATGGGCGGGCTCGTCGACATGAGCCTTCTCGACGACGTGCCGGGACTTCGCTCGCCCGTGCAGACCTACGTTATGGAGCACGACGACGAGATCCTAACCGAAGCGATGAGGCGCGAGCTTCGCCGCGGAGGTCAGGTTTTCTATCTTCACAACAGGATAGAAAACATATACGCGGTCGCCGACAAAATCCAAAAGGCTATCCCGGACGCGAGAGTCGCCGTCGGTCACGGAAGGCTCGAGCGCGCCGAGATCGAGGATATATGGGCGTCGCTCGTGCAAGGCGATGTCGACATACTCGTCTCGACGACGATAATCGAGACCGGCGTCGACGTGCCGAACGCGAATACGCTGATAATCGACAACGCCGACCGCTACGGGCTCTCGCAGCTCCACCAGATACGCGGGCGCGTCGGTCGAAGCTCGCGCAAAGCTTACGCATATTTCACCTACCCGAAATCAAAACTTCTCTCCGAGGTCGCGGAAAAACGTCTTCGCGCCGTGAAGGAGTACGCCTCCTTCGGCGCGGGCTTCAAGATCGCGATGCGCGATATGGAGATACGCGGCGCGGGCAACCTGCTCGGCGCGGAACAGCACGGTCACATCGACTCCGTCGGTTACGATATGTACTTAAAGCTTCTTAACGAAGCGGTGCTCGAGGAGGAAGGAAAGACGCCCGAGACGCCGCGTGAGTGCGCCGTCAGCCTCAAGGCGGACGCGTTTATCCCGAAGAGCTATATTTCCGACGCGGGACAGCGAATGGAAATGTACAAAAAGATCGCGCGCATCGCCGCCGACGAGGACCTCGACGACGTGATAGACGAGTTCTGCGACAGATTCGGCGATATGCCCTCCCCCGTCCTCTCCCTCTGCACGATATCTCTCACCCGCGCGCTCGGCGCGAAGTACGGCGTGACGAAGATAGACCAGAACGACAGGACGGTGCAGATAGTGCCGGAGCGTCCCGACCCGTTCGTCCTCACCGATCTCGTTTCGAAGTTCCCGAAGGGCACGGTCAACTTCCACCTCGCGGGGACAGCCGCCGCCGTTTTCAAGATACCGAAGGGCGAGAAGGTGACGGACTTCGCCCTGAAGGTCATAAAACAGTACGCGGCGTGCTGCGAAGAACAGACGGCGGAACAAAAATAAAAAATAACGGTATGGCGTTTGCCATACCGTTGTTTTTATTCTTTGCCGTTATTATCGTCTTCTCCGTCTTCGCCGTCCTTTTTCCCGCCGTCGCGGTCGTTTTCGACCTTGAGGCTTGCAAGGAAAGGCGGAAGACCGGAGTCGTCGCGCTCGCGCATGAGTTTTTCCTCGCGCTCGCGCTCCTCGGTGCGGCGGCGCTCGTTTTCTTCGACGACCTTGCGGCGGCGCGCGTTCTCTTCTTCACTGCGGTTCCTCTTATCGGCGACCATAGCGTCGAGTTCTTCATAGGAAACATCGCCTTCCATGACACGGCGGAACTGTTCGCCGTCCATGATCTCACTGCGGAGAAGGTATCCCGCGATATAGTGGAGCTTTTCGATGTTCTCGGTAAGAAGTTTCAGCGCGTTCTCGTAAGCGTCTTTGACTATCTTGTGTATCTCGGAGTCTATCTTCGACGCGACCTCTTCGGAATAATTTCTTCCGCTCGAGAAATCTCTGCCGAGGAATACCTCGCTCTGACCGTTGCCGAACATTATCGGACCGAGCTCGTCGCTCATGCCGAGCTGCATGACCATCTTGTGAGCTATTTCCGTCGCCTTCTGGATATCGTTCGCGGCGCCGCCGGAGATGTCGTCGAAGATGATCTGCTCCGCCGCTCTGCCGCCGAGGAGCATGGTGATCTGTTCGATGAGCTCTTTCTTGTAAACGCTGTATTTATCCTCTTCGGGGACGTTCAGCGTATATCCGAGGGCGTTGCCGCTCGGGATTATCGAGATCTGGTGTACCGGATCTATCGACGGGAGGAGATAGGAGAGGATGGCGTGACCGCCCTCGTGGTACGCGGTCTTGCGCTTATCGGACTCTTTTATCTTCATGGACTTCTTCTTCGGTCCCGCTATCACTTTGTTGAAAGCGTCCTCGATCTCATCCGTGCCGATGAGAGACTTGTCTTTTCTCGCGGCGAGAAGCGCCGCTTCGTTGAGGAGGTTCGCAAGGTCGGCTCCCGTGAAGCCCGCCGTCATCTTCGCTATCGTCGCGAAGTTTACGTTTTCTTCAAAGTGCTTGTTTCTCGCGTGGACCTTGAGTATCTCCTCGCGTCCGTTGATATCGGGGTAGTTGACAGTTATCTGTCTGTCAAATCTGCCCGGGCGAAGGAGCGCCGGGTCAAGGATGTCGGGACGGTTAGTCGCCGCGATGACGATGACGCCCTCGGTCGAGCCGAAGCCGTCCATCTCGACGAGAAGCTGGTTGAGCGTCTGCTCTCTCTCGTCGTGTCCGCCGCCGAGGCCCGCGCCGCGGTGACGTCCCACGGCGTCGATCTCGTCGATGAAGATGATGGACGCGGGGCTCTTCTTCGCGGTCTCAAAGAGGTCTCTCACGCGGGACGCGCCGACGCCGACGTACATTTCGACGAAGTCGGAGCCGGATATCGAATAGAAAGGAACTCCCGCTTCTCCCGCGACAGCCTTCGCAAGAAGGGTCTTACCCGTTCCGGGAGGGCCGACGAGAAGCTGGTTGAGCGTCTGCTCTCGCTCGTCGTGTCCGCCGCCCAGCCCCGCTCCGCGGTGACGTCCGACGGCGTCGATCTCATCGATGAATATGATCGACGCGGGGCTCTTTTTCGCGGTCTCGAAAAGGTCTCTGACGCGCGATGCGCCGACGCCGACGTAAAGTTCGAGAAACTCGGAACCTGCTATCGAATAGAAAGGAACGTTCGCCTCGCCGGCGACTGCCTTTG
>CADBQA010000009.1 GCA_902796675.1 uncultured Ruminococcus sp. | reverse complement strand
TTCATAACGAGGCGGCACTTCGATACGACGTCCTCGGAAACGAGACCTTTTCTCGCGTCGCAAAGCGCCGTGTAGTAGCGTCTGATTATTTCATCGTTGGACGCCTTGCGGACGACATCGTCGTCAGTTATGCAGTTGCCGACCATGTTGACGCCCATATCGGTCGGGGATTTATAAGGAGACTCTCCGAGTATCTGCTCGAAGATGGTGTTCAGCACGGGGAAGATCTCAACGTCGCGGTTGTAGTTGACCGTCGTCTCGCCGTACGCCTCGAGGTGGAACGGGTCTATCATATTGACGTCGTTGAGGTCGGCGGTCGCCGCCTCGTAGGCGAGGTTGACGGGGTGTTTGAGGGGCATGTTCCAAATCGGAAAAGTCTCGAACTTCGCGTATCCCGCCTTGACGCCGCGCTTGTTCTCGTGGTAGAGCTGAGAGAGGCAGGTAGCCATTTTGCCGGAGCCGGGACCCGGCGCCGTAATGACGACGAGGCGGCGGGTGGTTTCGATATATTCGTTCTTGCCGTAGCCCTCGTCGCTGACGACGAGGTCGATGTCGTTGGGATACGATTCGATGACGTAGTGGCGGTAGACTTTGATCCCGAGTCCTTCGAGCTTGTTCTGGAAGGAAAGTGCCGCGGATTGGCCGTGAAAACAGGTCAGAACGACGCTTCCGACGTAGAGCCCGACGCCGCGAAAGGCGTCGATGAGACGGAGAACGTCGGCGTCGTAGGTGATGCCGAGGTCGCCTCTTATCTTGTTTTTCTCAATGTCGAAAGAATTGATGACGATCACTATCTCAGCCTCGTCGCGAAGCTGAAGAAGCATTTGAAGCTTGCTGTCCGGCTTGAAGCCCGGGAGCACGCGGGAAGCGTGATAATCGTCGAAAAGCTTGCCTCCGAATTCGAGGTAGAGCTTGCCTCCGAATCTGTCTATCCTCTCTCTGATGTGAGAAGACTGCATCGACAGATACTTGTCGTTGTCAAAACCTATTTTTTTCATAACCCCCTCCTGACGGAAAAATACCAAAAAATATTATACAAGATTCTTCGAGCGTTTTCAACAACGAATTAATATTTTTTTGAACAAAAATCTCGTTTCATTTTCGGCGATTTTGCGACGACTGTGAAAAACGCAGGATTAATGTTTTTTTGCGTTGACATTTCGCGTATTATTTGATAATATAACTTAGATATGTTCACTCGAAGGAGGAGTTATGGCTTACGGCATAGGGCTGCAAAAAGAAAAACGCGGCAGGATGATCGACGTCTGCGGCGATAATCTCGCGAAAAACATCATCCTTTATACTCTTCCTCTCATGGCGTCGGGCGTCCTTCAGGTCTTTTTCAACGCCGCCGACGCTATCGTCGTCGGGCGTTTCGCCGAGAACGGGGACACGGCGCTCGCCGCCGTCGGCTCGACCGGCGCGCTTATAAACCTCATCGTCAACCTCCTTCTCGGTCTCTCGGTCGGCACGAGCGTCGCCGTCGCCCATTCCTTCGGCTCGCGCGATAAAAACGGCGTGTCCGAGGTCGCTCACACCTCGATATTAACGGCGCTGATAGGCGGCGTCGCGGTCGGGCTCGTAGGCTTCTTCTTCTCGAGATATTTCCTTGAGTGGATGTCGACCCACGCCGACGTCATCGACCAGGCGACGCTGTATATGAAGATATATTTTGCGGGACTTCCGGCGATGATGATATATAACTTCGCCTCGTCCATACTTCGCAGCGTCGGAGATACGAGGCATCCGCTCATCTTCCTCGTCATAGGGGGAGTCGCTAACGTCGCGTTCAACCTCTTCTTCGTCATAGTTCTGAAGTTCGACGTCGAGGGCGTCGCGACGGCGACCGTCATCTCGCAGACGATATCCGCCGTCCTTTCGGTCGGGTATCTTATGAGGGTCGACGGACCGCACAGGATATATCTCAAAAAGCTGAAAATACATAAGAGGCGGCTGCTCACCATTATGAAGATAGGCATACCCGCCGGTCTTCAGGGAACGGTCTTCTCGATATCGAATATACTTATCCAGTCGTCGATAAACTGGTTCGGCAACGAGTACGGCTACGTCTTCGTGACGGGCAACTCCGCGGCGTCGAACCTCGAGGGATTCATCTATATCTCGATGAACGCCTTCTATCACACGTCGCTGACCTTCGTCGGTCAGCACGTCGGCGCGGGCAAACCCGAAAGAATAAGAAAGATAGTCCTTCTGATACTCGGCTACGTCACGCTGACGGGGCTTGTGCTCGGTATGACGGCGTTCGCGTTCGCAAAAGAGCTGCTCGGGATCTATATTCCGTCCCAGCCCGCGGCGATAGCCTACGGCGTGGAGAGGCTCGCGGTGATAGCGACCGGGTACTTCACCTGCGGCATCATGGACTGCTTTACGGGATTCCTCCGAGGTATGGGCTCGTCGCTGACGCCAATGGTGATCTCCCTCACGGGAGCGTGCGTGTTCAGGGTCGTTTGGATCTATACTGTCTTTGAGGCGGTCAAAACCCCTACCGTCCTCTATCTCTCGTACCCCGTCTCGTGGGTCATCTCGATCGCGGCGCAGGTCGTCGCATACTTCATAATCAAGAAAAGACTTACCGAAAGGATAAACGCGGCGAGAGCCGTCGCCAAGTGATATGGAAAAGAAGATTTTTGATCCGTCGCCGTATATGGAGCGGGCAAGAGAGCTGCTCTCACGGATGACTCTCGACGAAAAGATAGGTCAGACGGTGCTTTACGGCTCGATGAGCAAGCTTGATATGGACGATATGAGGGCGGGAAAGATAGGCTCTCTTCTGAACGTGCCGGACGTCGCGACGGCGAACAGACTTCAAAAGATCGCCGTTGAGGAAACGCGCCTCGGCATACCGCTCCTCATCGGTCACGACGTCGTCCACGGCGACAGGACTCTTTTCCCGGTGCCGCTTGCGGGCGCCGCTTCCTTCGACCTCGAGCGTATCGAGGGCGCGGAGCGCGTCGCCGCTTCCGAAGCGTACCGCGAGGGGATAAACTGGATATATTCACCCATGGTCGATATCGCGCGCGACGCCCGCTGGGGCAGGATAGCCGAGGGCGCGGGCGAGGATAAATTCTACGGCTCAGCGGTCGCCGCGGCGCGTGTGCGCGGATTTCAGACTGTGAATCCCGAGACGGGCTATCCTTACGCCGCCGCCTGCTTCAAGCACTACTGCGGCTACGGCCTGTCCGAGGCGGGACGCGACTATGAGTCGTGCGATATAGGCGAGCGCACCCTTTACGGCGAGTATCTCCCCGTTTACCGCGCCGCGCTTGAGGCGGGCTCGATGACCTGTATGAGCTCTTTCAATTCGCTGAACGGCGTCCCCGTTACGGGAAGCCGCTACTATCTCACCGAGCTTTTGCGCGATGCGTGGGGCTTCCGCGGCGCCGTCGTCTCCGATTGGCAGTCTGTCTCCGAACTGACTTATCACCGCGTCGTCGCGGATGAGAAGGAAGCCGCGCGCCTTGCGATGGGCGCCGGGTGCGATATAGATATGCACTCCGAGGCTTACGACAAGCATCTCGCCGAGGTCGTCCGCGACGACCCCGGGTTCGAGAAGATAATAGACGAGGCGGTCCTTCGCGTGCTCTGCGTAAAGATAGCTCTCGGCCTCTTCGAAAACCCGTACCGCGAGGAGGACAACGCGAAATACTTCCTCACGGAAGAGAACCGCGCCGCGTCGCGCGATATGGCGGAAAACTGTATGGTCCTTCTCAAAAACGAAGGCGGCGTCCTTCCTCTTTCAAAGGATAAAAAATATCTTCTGACCGGCCCTCTCGCCGACGCGAAGTTCGAGAATATGGGCATCTGGGGCGGCAGAGGAGACCCCGCGACCGTCGTCACGCTGAAGGAAGCGCTCGAGCGCGAGGGCATCCGCTTTGAATACCTAAAAGGCTGTGAGTGCGAGGGCGGCGACCGCTCCGGCATGAAGGCGGCGGGTCGCGCCGCCGCGTCGTGCGACGCGATAATCTACGTCTGCGGCGAGCCCTGCCAGTGGGCGGGCGAGGGCGGCGGAAGGGTCGACCTCTCGCTCGGCTCTCCTCAATCGGATTATCTGAGGCTCCTCTCGTCCTTCAAAAAACCTCTCGTGACGGTGGTCCTCACCGCGCGTCCTCTCGCGCTCTCCGACGTTGATGGCGCGTCCGACGCCGTTCTTCTCGGCTGGCAGGGAGGGGTCGAGATCGGAAACGCGCTGCGCAACGTCCTCTTCGGAAAAGTATCTCCGAGCGGACGTCTCCCCGTGACCTTCCCGCGCCACACCGGTCAGCTTCCGTTCTATTACGCAAACCTTCCGGGCGGCCGCCCGAGGTGGAGACCCGACGTCAGAAGCCGCTACCGCGACTGCGACACGACGCCGCTCTATCCGTTCGGCTACGGTCTGACCTACGGCAAGGTCGAGTATTCCGAAGTGCTGTTCGATAAAGAGACGCTCGGTATGAAAGACGACGCGCTCACCGCTTCCGTAAAGGTCAAAAACGTTTCGGATATAGAGGTGAAAGAGGTCGTGCAGGCGTACTTCCTCGACGTCGTCTCGTCCGTCGAGACGCCCGAGCGCCGCCTTTGCGGCTTTGAAAAAGTGACGCTCCGGCCGGGAGAGGAGAAGACCGTTTCGTTCAGTTTCCGCGCGAGTGATTTCTCTTTTATCGGTCTCGATATGAAGGAAACGGTCGAGCCGGGTGAGATCAGCATATTCATAGGACCCGACAGCACGACCGGAAACGAGAGGCGTTTCGTCATAACGGATAATATGTGACGCGGCGTTTTGTGCGTTTCACCAAACTTGCATTATGCGCAGACCCGTTTGCTTGACAAACGGGTCTTTATTTTGCTATAATCAGGTAGAATATTAATTATCAACAAGGAGTAAAAATATGAAAAAAACATCGCGTATCATCAGTATTTTACTTTCCGTTCTCCTGCTTGCGACGCTCGTCGCTCCCGTTGCGGTATTTGCGGCGGAACCTGTTTATACGGTCGCGGGCGACGCCATTTTCGGCAACTGGGACGCTTCCGCAAACGTTATGACGAAGGGCGCCGACGGCAAATATACCTACACCGTGAAGACGACAGAGGCTGTTTCCGTCGTCAACTTCAAAGTAGTTGAAAACGGCACCAACTGGATCGGCGACGCCGACGGCAACAACATTTCGTTTGGCGTAAAGGGCGCGGGCGAGATCAAAGTCACGTTCGATCCTACTACGAAAGAAATAAAGATCTCCGGCAGCGCGTACGCCGCTCCGACGCTCAATTATTCGACCGTCACCGCGGTCGGCAACGGCTCCGGCAACTTCTTGAACGGCGCCTCCTGGGACCCGGCGGCGGCTTCCAACCACATGACCGAGGTCGAGAAGGACGTTTGGGAGATAGAGTACAAGGACGTCGCTCCCGCTGAAGACTATCAGGTGAAGTTCGCGCTCGACGACGCGTGGAGCGTAAACTTCGGCGGCACGTTTGAGGCAAGCGGCGCCGAGACGGCGGCTGTCCTCGACGGCTACAACATCTACGTCACGGTAGTCGAAGAGTCAACGATGAAGCTTCGCCTCGACCTTCGTAACTTCGACCTCGATTCGAGAAGCGGCGCGACCTTCACGGTGACCGTAACTCCGAAAAACGCGGACGACGCTTACTACGTCGTCGGCACCGAGCCCTTCGGCGGCTGGAACGCTTTCGCGCCCGAGAGCAAAATGACTCTTGAGGACGGCAAGTACGTCTACACGCTTAACGCCGCCGGCGCCGCTGACAGAGTTGAATTCAAGGTCGTAAAACTCGTTGCCAACGACGCTTCGAACAAGGTTTGGTACGGCAACGAGGACGAGAGCAACGTCGCGTTCGGTCTCTCCGACGCTAGTGACGTCAAGGTCACGTTCGATCCCGAAACGAATAAGATAACGGTTACAGGCGCTAACGTTACAGAACCCAAGGCAGCGGAAGTTCCCGCTCCGGCGGAAGGCTCCAAGCAGACGGGTGACGAGGTTTACCTCTTTGCATCTCTCGCGGCGGTATCGCTCGTCGTAGTTTCCGTCGCCGTCACGGTATACAGAAAACGCCGTATCGAGCTGTAATTAAAAATATGAATCAAAAAGGCTGTCGCAAGACAGCCTTTTTTATCGCTTCGTATTGAAACGCGAAAAAATATATGATATACTAATATAATAATTCTATCTTTCACTTGAAGGGAGGCGCGGGCGTGAAGATTCTTTTTGAAAACGAATCGCTCGTGCTCGCGCTGAAGCCCGCGGGTATGCTCTCCGAGGACGCCGGAGAGGGAAGTATGGTTTGCGAATTGAGAAAGGCGACGGGCGGCGATATCTTGGCTGTCCACCGTCTCGACCGCGCCGTCGGCGGCGTCATGGTATACGCGAAGACTAAGAACGCCGCCGCGGAGCTCTCGCGGGAGGGCGCGACAGAAAAAGAGTATATCGCGGTAGTCCACGGCGAGACGGAAGACGAAGGCGAGATGCGCGATCTTCTTTTCAAGGATTCAAGGGCTAACAAGAGTTACGTCGTAAAGCGCGTGAGGCGCGGCGTCAGAGAGGCGGCGCTGACTTACAAAACGTTGGAGCGTCGCGGCGGGCTTTCCCTCGTTTCGGTAAAGCTCGAAACGGGCAGGAGCCACCAGATAAGAGTTCAGTTCGCATCGCGCCGCCATCCGCTCGTCGGTGACGGCAAGTACGGGGCGAGCGACGGGACCCCCGTCGCGCTCTTTTGCAGAAAGATAACGGCGACGCTGCGCGGAGATGAGTTTATTGCTGAGGCGGCGCCGGAGGACGTTTATCCGTGGAACAAATTCGACGCGGTCAAGGAAGGCTGATATGGCTGATATGAAAGCAACCGAAAAGATAGAAGGGCTGATAGGCGCCGAAGACTTCAAGCTTCGCTGCCGCGAGCTCTCTCAGGTGATACCGCTCGCGGTAGAGCGAGGTATACCGGACACTCTTTTCTTCAGAAATTATCTCTTTTCAATAGACCGCGGCTGCGGACTTACAACGGCGATAGGCACGCTGGCGGACCTTTTTCGCGAGTCGGGGCTCGACGTCACGGTGACGGAAACGACGCTCGCCGCCGACTCCGCGGAGCGCGCGGCGATGCCCGCCGGCTCATTTGCGCCCGGAAAATACAAAATAACCTGCGTCGATATATCGGAGTGGATGACGGAAACGTCGACGCCCGCGTTCAAGAATTATCTGCGCCTTTTCAGAAAGTCCGACGACAGGACGGTATACGTTTTCCGTATACCGGCGGCGGACGCGGCGGTCATAAAAAAGATTCACGACGATATCGAGGACGTGATGTACGTCGAGGACGTCGTCTTCGCGCCGCTGTCGGACGATGAGATCTATCGGTACGCACAGAAGTGCGCCGAAAAGTCGGGTTTCAGCTTCGACGCCCGGGCTCTGCCCCGCCTTCGCGACGAGATAGCGGAGGAGAAGCGCGACGGCAGATTCTACGGATTCGACACGGTCGGAAAAGTGGTCCAGAAGATCATATTCAACAAAATGCTCCGGGGCGCCGACACGGTGATAACGGCGGAAGATATCTCGCCGAGGCAGAGCGCGCCCTCGCGCTCCGCTCTCGATTCGTTCGACGACTACGTCGGTATGGAGCGTGTCAAGCGGCGCATAACCGATATAGTTGAACAGATAAAATTTCTGCACGGCAGAAAAGACGTCGCGATGCCGTGTATACACATGAGGTTCGTCGGAAATCCCGGTACGGGCAAGACGACGGCGGCGAGGATCGTCGGCCGCGCCCTCGCGGAAGCGGGAGTGCTTCGCGAGGGAGGATTCTTCGAGTATTCGGGGCGCGACTTCGTCGGACGCTATATCGGCGAGACGGCGAAGCGCACGTCAGAGATATGCCGCGCGGCGTACGGGTCGGTCCTCTTTATCGACGAGGCGTACACGCTCTACACCGCCGAGGACGACAGCCGCGACTTCGGGCGCGAGGCGCTCTCGACCCTAATCTCCGAAATGGAGAACCACAGGAGCGACACCGTCGTCATAATGGCGGGATACCCGGACGAGATGGAAACGCTCATGAAAGGCAACAAGGGGCTTGAGGGCAGGATGCCGTACCTCATAGCATTCCCCAATTACACAAAAGACGAGCTTTACCGCATATTTATGAAAATGGCGTCGTCCGGCGAGACGTCTGAGGACCTCGACGGCGCGGCGCGCGAATATTTCGAGTCGCTCCCGGATCAATTCGTGACGGGAAAGAGCTTTTCAAACGGAAGATACGTCAGAAACCTCTTCGAGAGGTGTCAGACGGTCATGATTTCAAGATGTATGAAGAGCGCCGGGGGGCGATTCGTGATCACGGGTGAGGACTTCGCCGCGGCGTCGTCCGAGCCGGAATTCACCCCCGCGAAGGGAAAGAACCGCGCGGGATTCTGACGGAGGCGTATCAATGAACGAAAACACGAAAAAAATCATTTCAAAATCGGTCGGCGAAATAGCTGAAAACTACGATTCTTCCGATATACTTATGCTTCGCGACGAGGCGCCGCTTCCGGACAGAAACGCGGTCATCGAGATCGTGAAGGGCGTAAGGAGCGTGATGTTCCCCGGATATTTCGAGGGGAAGGTAAGCTGCGGCGCGGAGCCGGAGTATTATATCGGAAGCACCCTTACGGAGCTTTACGAAAAGCTGCTCCGCCAGCTCACCCTCGCGTTTCTTTACAAGAAGAAAAGAAACGTTTCCGACGCCGCGGCGCGCCGCCGCGCGGAGGAGGTCTGCGACGGATTTTTCGAGAAGCTTCCCGAAATACAGAGAACTCTGCTGAAAGACGTCGAGGCGGGCTTTGACGGAGACCCGGCGGCGAAGAGCCGCGAGGAGATAATCTGCTCATACCCCGGTTTTCTCGCAATATGCGTTTACAGGATAGCGCACGTCCTCTACGCCGAGGGTGTTCCGTTCATACCGAGGATAATGACCGAATACGCGCACGGCGCGACCGGTATCGACATCAACTCCGGCGCCGAGATCGGAGAATACTTTTTCATCGACCACGGCACGGGCGTCGTCATAGGAGAGACGACCGAGATCGGCGACCGCGTCAAGCTCTATCAGGGCGTGACCCTCGGCGCTCTCTCGACGAGAGACGGGCAGAAGCTCTCCGGCAAGAAGCGTCACCCGACCGTCGGAAGCGACGTTACGATCTACGCCAACGCGACGATCCTCGGCGGCAAGACCGTGATCGGCGACGGCGCCGTCATCGGAGGCAACACGTTCATAACCGAGTCGGTGGCGTCCGGCGCGAGAGTCAGCGCGAAGGCGCAGGAGCTCGACATACGCACGGGACGTATAAAAGACATAGAATACTATATTTAATAAAAAATAAATACACAGAAAAAGGAGACCGTCATGCCGTTTGTTTACAGCGAACCTTCACACACCTTCAGCGAATACCTTATGCTCCCCGGATACACGTCGCCCGACTGCATCCCGGCGAACGTCACGCTGAAGACTCCCCTCGTCAAATTTAAGAAGGGTGAAAAATCAGCGATCAACCTCAATATCCCCCTCGTCTCCGCTATCATGCAGTCCGTTTCAAACGACACGATGGCGATAGCCCTTGCGAAAGAGGGAGGAATGTCCTTCATTTACGGTTCCCAGTCGGTAGAGGACGAAGCGGCAATGGTCGCGAGAGTCAAGAGCTATAAGGCGGGTTTCGTAGTTTCCGATTCCAACGTCACGCCCGACGACACTCTCGCCGACGTTCTTCGCGTCGTTGAGGAAAAAGGCCACTCGACGGTCGCCGTGACCGACGACGGAACATCGTCCGGCCGCCTTCTGGGTATAGTAACGGGACGCGACTACCGCGTCAGCCGTATGTCGACCGACCTCAAGGTGCGCGAGTTTATGACTCCCATCGAACGCCTCGTCACCGCGCCCGACACGACGACGCTCAAAGAGGCGAACGATATTATATGGGATCACAAGCTGAATTCCCTGCCGCTCATCGACGGCGAGGGCAAGCTCAAATACCTCGTGTTCAGAAAAGACTACTCTCAGCACAAGGAAAACCCGGACGAAATGCTCGACGAGAACAAGAGATATATGGTCGGCGCGGGCATCAACACGCTCGACTATGAAAAGAGAGTCCCCGCGCTCGTCGAAGCCGGAGCGGACGTGCTCTGCATAGACTCCTCCGAGGGCTACACCTGCTGGCAGAAAAAGACGATAGACTTCATCAGAGAGCGTTACGGCGACAGCGTCAAGGTCGGCGCCGGAAACGTCGTTGACCGCGACGGATTCCTCTTCCTCGCCGAGGCTGGAGCGGACTTCGTAAAGATCGGCATCGGCGGCGGCTCCATCTGCATCACGCGTGAGCAGAAGGGTATCGGACGCGGTCAGGCGACGGCGGTCCTCGAGGTCGCCGCGGCTCGCGACGAGTACTTCGAGAAGACGGGTATATACGTTCCGATATGCTCCGACGGCGGTATCGTCCACGACTACCACATGACCCTCGCGCTCGCGATGGGCGCGGACTTCATCATGCTCGGCAGATATTTCGCGCGTTTCGACGAGAGCCCCACGACTAAGCTCAACATAAACGGAACTTACGTCAAAGAGTACTGGGGCGAGGGCTCCAACCGCGCGCGCAACTGGCAGAGATACGACCTCGGCGGCAAGAGCAAGCTCTCGTTCGAGGAAGGAGTCGACTCTTACGTTACGTACGCGGGCAGCCTCCACGACAACGTGCAGAAGTCGCTTTATAAAGTTAAATCGACCATGTGCAACGTCGGCGTCACGAACATACCCGACCTTCAGAAGAACGCCCGCATAACTCTCGTCTCCGCGACGAGTATCGTCGAGGGCGGCTATCACGACGTAATTCTCAAGACCGCTAACAAGCGCGAAGGGATTTGAATTTAATTTAGTTTGGCGAGGTTGAAAATGGCTTACAAGAGCGATATCGAAATTGCGCAGGAATGTAAAATGCTTCATATCACCGAGATCGCGAAGAGGGCGGGAATACCGTCGGATCTCGTAGAGCAATACGGAAATTATAAGGCGAAAATCGACCTTTCCGCCTTGAAGGACAGCGGCAAAGAAGGACGCCTCGTCCTCGTCACCGCGATAACGCCGACTCCCGCCGGAGAGGGCAAGACCACGACGACGATAGGTCTTGCGGACGCTCTGCGGCGCATCGGCAAACGCTCCGTCGTCGCGCTCCGCGAGCCGTCGCTCGGTCCCGTTTTCGGCGTCAAGGGCGGCGCCGCGGGCGGCGGATACGCGCAGGTCGTCCCGATGGAGGACATCAACCTCCACTTCACGGGCGACTTCCACGCGATAGGCGCGGCGAACAATCTGCTCGCCGCCATGCTGGACAACCACATCCAGCAGGGCAACGCGCTCGGCATCGACCCGAAGAGGATAACGTGGAAAAGGTGCGTCGATATGAACGACCGTCAGCTCCGCTTCGTCGTCGACGGTCTCGGCGGCAGAGCCAACGGCGTGCCGCGCGAGGACGGATTTGATATCACAGTCGCGTCGGAGATCATGGCGGTCCTCTGCCTCTCCTCGTCGATATCCGACCTCAAGGCGAGACTCTCCCGCATAATCGTCGGCTACACGTATTCGGACGAGCCCGTAACGGCGGGCGACCTCAAGGCGTCGGGCGCCATGGCGGCGCTCCTCAAGGACGCTCTCAAGCCTAACCTCGTGCAGACTCTCGAGGGGACGCCGGCGTTCGTTCACGGCGGACCTTTCGCCAACATCGCCCACGGATGCAACTCCGTCATCGCGACGAGGCTCGCGATGAAATACGGCGAGATCGCCGTCACGGAGGCGGGCTTCGGCGCGGACCTCGGAGCCGAGAAATTCCTCGACATCAAGTGCCGCATGGCGGGTCTCACACCCTCCGCCGTCGTCGTAGTGGCGACCGTCCGCGCGCTGAAAATGCACGGCGGCGTCCCGAAGACGGAGCTCGGGCATGAGAATCTCGAGGCGCTCGAGGCGGGGCTTCCCAACCTCCTTCGCCACGTATCCAACATCAAAAACGTTTACCGTCTGCCCGCCGTCGTCGCGGTCAACAAATTCCCGACCGACACGGACGCGGAAGTCGCGCTCGTTATAGAGAAGTGCGCCGAGCTCGGCGTAAAAGCGGTGCTTTCCGACGTCTGGGCGAAGGGTTCCGAGGGCGGCGAGGAGCTCGCGCGCGAGGTAGTTCGTCTTTGCGAAGAAGAGCGCGGCGACTTTACCTTCTCGTATGAGGACGGCGCGAGCATAAAGGAAAAGATAGCATCCGTCGTCAAAAAGATCTACGGCGGCGACGGCGTTTCGTACAGCGCGGCGGCTGAAAAGCAGATAGCGAAAGCGGAAGAAATGGGATTTGGCGCCGCTCCCGTCTGCATCGCGAAGACGCAGTACAGCTTTTCCGACGACCCCGCGAAGCTCGGCGCGCCGTCGGGCTTCACGGTCAGCGTCAAAAACGTCAGAGTCTCCGCGGGAGCGGGCTTCATAGTCGTTCTGACCGGCGACATCATGACGATGCCGGGGCTTCCCAAATCGCCCGCCGCCGAGAGGATCGACGTCGACGAAGACGGAAGAATAACGGGGCTTTTCTGATACCCGGAGGAAATTTATAATGAAAAGAATAATCGCTGTTATAGCGGCGCTCTCCATGCTTTTGCCGCTCGCATCCTGCGGCGGCGCCGACGTCGACCCGTCTGTGATATTCACCCCGGTCGAGAGCGGCACCGATACGGAGAACGGCGCGAACGCGGACTCCTCTCTCCTCTTTGAGAAGACCGTCGGCTCCGCGTCCGTCAAATTCTACGGCGCGCCCGGTGAGATAGACAAGATCGAAGCCGGCTCGTCGACGTTCGACGTCGCGGCAAAATCGTCTGACGCCGAGTTCGGCTTCTTCGCAAAAGACGTGAATTTCGACGGAAAAGAGGACTTCGCCGTATCGTCCGGCAAAGTCGGCGGCGTTACGAATTATCTTATTTTCCTCGATAACGGAAATGGCGGCTTTACGAACGCCGGAGAGTTCGGCGACCCGCTCTTCGACCGCGCGAACTCGAAGATATATGCGACAAAGGCGGGGACGCCCGAAACATTTGAAATATACGCCGTGAACGGCGGCTCGCTGACGCTTGAAAAAGGCGGCATCCCGCTCGACGCGACGCCCGAGTTCAAGAGCGACCTTTCGTCCTACGAGCAGTATATGGCGCCCGCCGACCGCGACGGATACCTGCTTCTCGTCAACAGCGACCATCCGCTCGACAGTTCGTTCGTCCCCGAGGACCTCACGGACCTCAAGGATACGAGGAGCGACCGCGCGGCGCAGCAGCTCACGAAGACAGCCGCGTACGCCCTCGAGGCATTGTATATCGAGATGAGAGCGGCGGGATATACCGACGTCTCCGTCACGAGCGGCTACCGCTCGTACGCCCGTCAGGAAGAGGTATTCAATATGTACCTCAATATGAACCTCGCGAACGGCTACGACTACGATACCGCCTACGCGATGGTTGCGTCAGACACCGCGCTCCCGGGGCAGAGCGAGCACCAATCCGGTCTCGGCTGCGATATGCACAACCTCTCGTCCGCGTCTCAGGCGTTCAAGGACCAGCCCGTCTACTCGTGGCTCATCGAAAACTGCCACAAATTCGGCTTTATCCTCCGCTTCCCCGCGGATAAAGAGGACATAACGAAGATAACCTTCGAGCCGTGGCACTACCGCTTCGTCGGCAGATATCACGCGACGAAAATACACGCCGCCGGCCTCTGCCTCGAAGAGTATATCGAGCTTCTTAAATAAGTATAAGCGGCAAGTTTTCACTTGCCGCTTCAGAGCGAAGACAAACTTGGTAGAGCAGCAATGACTGGCAAAAAAGGTGAAGTAAACATAACATCATAATAAGATAACGCATCACCGAAAATCAAAGAGGACGTGGCTATGGGTAAATCCCATAGCCCCGTCCGTCATTGCTTTTCGTCCGCGAACCCCCAAAACCCGCTTCGCGCGTTTCGGGGAACCCCGGAGCGCTCTCGCCGCTGGACGTATCCGTGAACCCCAAAAAATCTTTCGATTTTTTGAGGACCCCGGCAAAATACGCCTGACGCGGCGAGATCACCAAATCTACCGGCGTTTCTCTTCCTCTGATTCAGGCTGAAGACTTTGTCTTCAGCCTGAAGCGGCAAGTGAAAACTTGCCGCTTAATTACATATTCATTAAGCCCGGCATAATATGTTCAACTCCTGAGTGGATGTGGAGGGAAGTGAGCTCGGGGTCGGCGAGGTAAACGCCGCGCACGACGGCGCCCTTGCCGAAGCGTTCGTTTATGCGGTCGACGGCGCACTCCGCCATCTCGCGCCGCTGTTCTCTCATGATGACGGGGTCGAGGGAGAGCTGTATCTCCTCTTTATAAACGAGGTTTGACGCCGAGACGGAGAGGGAGCGCACGGGTTTTCCCGACGTGTGGTTTTCCTTGAAAAGCTCGAGCGCCGTTTTGAATATTTCGCTGCTCGTCCTTCCGGGGCGGGGCAGCTTTTTTTGTCTCACCATTCCGTGAAGCTCGAAGTCGCGTATATAGAGCTGTACCGTCTCGCAGAGGAAGCCGTATTTACGGAGGCGCGAGGAAACTGTCGAGCAAAGGGGGAGAAGGGCGGTTTCGACGTCGCGCAGAGTGACGAGGTCGCGCGGCGAGGTATTGCCGCAGGAGACCGATTTTATGAGCGATTTCGCGGCGATGTTGGAGACGGGCGAGACGTCGAGCCCGTTTGCGAAGGTCCGGAGCATATCGCCGTTCTTGCCGAAGAGAAGACGGAGAGTTTCGGGAGGCGTCGCGGCGAGCGCGCCTATCGTCGTGATGCCGTAGCGGACGAGCTTTTCCGTCGTCGCGCGCCCGACGTAGAGAAGCTCGCCGACGGGGAGCGGCCACACGACGCTCTTGAAGTGTTCGCGGTCGATTACGGTCGTCGCGTCGGGCTTTTTCATATCGCTCCCGAGCTTCGCGAAGACCTTGTTGAAGGACACGCCGACGGAGACGGTCACGCCGAGCTCCCGCTTTATTTTTTCTCTTATCCCGTTCGCTATCGTCTCGCCGTCGCCGAAGAGGCGGCGGGAGGCGGTGATGTCGAGCCAGCATTCGTCCATACCGTAGGACTCGACGAGGTCCGTATATCCCGCGTAGATCTCTCTCGCCGCCTTTGAGTACTCCTCGTACTTGTCGTAGTGAGGCGCGACGCAGACGAGGTCGGGACATTTCTCCATCGCCTCCCAGAGCGCCTCGCCCGTCTTAACGCCGTATCTTTTCGCCTCATAGCTCTTCGCGAGGACGATGCCGTGGCGGCGCTCCGGGTCGCCGCAGACCGCGACGGGGTGCCCTTTGAGCGACGGGTTGAGACGGCATTCGACGGAGGCGAAAAAATTATTCATATCGGAGTGGAGTATCGTTCTTTCCGTCACGGCTGCCCCCTTTGCGAACTTTTGTTCGTCATAATGCGATTTTGAAACCGAAGGCAAAAAGCCTTCGGTTTCCCTGTATTTATTATATCACCGTGGAAATAAAAATCAATACTTTTCCGAAAATATTTTCGTATTATTTTTCGGAGTCCGTGTAGGTGTAAAGCTCGCCGCACTCGACGTACTCCGCCGTGATGCCGAGATCCTTGAAGCGGCGGTTTATCTCTTTCGCAAGATACCTCATTCCGTCGCGCTCGCTTCCCGCGTGACCCATCATTATCGCCGTGCGCTGGAGGCCGAATTCGGCGGCGTCGCGTACCGGCTCGCCGTCAGCCCATTCGCACCACTCTCCGCCTATCGCGAGCTCGACGTCGCCCTCGGCGAATTTGAGCGCGTTCCAGCACTCGCCTCCGCGGTGTCCGAGGTAGAGACCTATCTTCGTGACGCGCCCGTCGCGCCTGCCGATTATCCTGCAGTGAGCGACGCCGGTCTTTTTCTCGATGTCGCGCGCGATCTCAAGAGGCGTCATCGCCTCGTCGAGGACGAAGGAGACGTCGCCGTCGAATCTGCCGCGCCAGCCCATAACGTCGAGGAATCCGAGGGCTATCATATCGTCCGCGGCGAAGTGCATGTGGTCGTGGTAACGGCATATCGGTATCCCCGCCTCCTCGACCGCCGCGATCTTCAGGTCGACGATCTTTGAGTGATGTATCTCGTCGATATGAGTGTAGTAGGTCGGCTCGTGTGTTATTATGAGGTCCGCGCCGATCTCTTTTGCACGCTTTAAGACGTTCGGCGTCGCCGTGAGGCAGGTCGCGACCTTTTTGACCTCGCGCTCTTTGTCGCCGTACTTAAAGTTGTCGACGGTGCCGGGGGTTTCAAAATCGGGGCCGTCAAGTTCTCTCATAAATTCAAGTGCTTTCACGTCAAAAACCTTCCTTATAGTAAGAATATCCCGTTGTCCATGCAGCTCTTTCTGACCTCGGGGGACCAGTATGACGACTGGACCTCGCCTATGTGCGCCTTGCGAAGGAAGAACATACATATCCTCGACTGACCGATACCGCCGCCTATCGTATAGGGCAGACGGCCCGCGAGAAGCTCGCTGTGGAAGGGGAGAGACGCTCTCTCCTCGCACCCGGCGATCTTAAGCTGTCGGCGAAGCGCCTCCTCGTCGACTCTGACGCCCATTGAAGAAAGCTCGAGGGCGATGTCGAGGACGGGGTAGTAGACGATGATGTCGCCGTTGAGCGTCCAGTCGTCGTAGTCGGGAGCGCGGCCGTCGTGAGGCTTGCCGGACTTCAGCGCGCCGCCTATCTGCATGAGGAAGATCGCGCCGTGCTCGCGCACCGCGAGGTATTCGCGCTCCTTCGGCGTTTTGTCCGGGTATTTCTCCTCAAGCTCGGCTGACGTTATAAACGTAATTTTCTCCGGCAGAAGACGACCGATGAAGTTGTAGTCGTCGACGATGTAGTTCTCGGTGTGGCGCAGCGCCTCGTAGATGTATTTCACGGTGCGCTTCAAGGTCGTCTCCGTCCTCTCGGACTTCGTGATGACCTTCTCCCAGTCCCACTGGTCGACGTAGATCGAATGGATGTTGTCGGTGTCCTCGTCGCGTCTTATCGCCGTCATATCGGTATAAAGCCCCTCGCCCGTTCTGAAGCCGTAGTCGCGAAGGGCGAGACGCTTCCACTTCGCGAGGGAGTGGACGATCTCATAGCAGCCCTCGTCCTTTATCGAGAACGAAACGGGGCGCTCGACGCCGTTCAAATTGTCGTTGAGTCCGCTGGCGCGGTCGACGAAGACGGGAGCCGAGACTCTCGTGAGGTTGAGTTCGATCGCAAGGTCACGCTCGAAGAAGTCCTTTACTTTTTTGATGGCAAGCTGTGTCTGCCGTACTGTCAGACGGGATCTGTAATCCTCGGGTATTAAGAGCGCCATGGTACCACCGTGTCCTTTTTTTATTTTATATGTTATTATAAAATCATTTTACCGCCGTGTCAAGTGGTGCGGCGGTAACGGAATATCATTTTTTATCATACAATGGGGGTAAGAGGTGATACATAGTGAAAAAGAGAGTTTTCGAGGGGATCGCGACGGCTCTTGTCACGCCTTTTTCAAACGGCGCGATAGATTATCCCGCCGTCGAAAGACTTATAGAACGGCAGATCGCGCTGAAGGTGAGCGCGCTCGTCGTCGCCGGAACGACGGGCGAGGCGCCGACGCTCACGCGCGAAGAGTGGCACAGCCTCGCGGAATATTCGGTTTCCGTCGCGCGTGGCAGGGTACCCGTCCTTGTCGGCGCGGGGTCGAATTCGACCGCGGAGGCATCGTCGAGAGCGAGGGCGGCGGAGGACGCCGGCGCCGACGGAGTCCTCGTCGTCACGCCGTACTACAACAAGGCGAGCCGCGAGGGTCTCGTCCGCCATTACGAGGAGGTCTGCGCGTCGACCGGTCTTCCCGTGATAGCGTACAACGTGCCGTCGCGCACGGGGGTCGATATGGGCGTCGACGTCCTTGAGATGATCGCGAAGATACCGAATTTTGCGGGTATAAAAGAGGCGAGCGGGAGCGCGGCGAGGTGCGCTCACGTCATATCGTATTTCGGGGACGACGTCCCGGTCTACTCCGGGAGCGACGAGATAAATCTCCCCGTCTTTTCGATAGGAGGCGCGGGCGCGGTCTCCGTCCTTTCGAACGTCCTTCCGAACGAGACCGTCCGTATGTGGGACGCGGTTCAAAAGGGGAACCTCGACGAGGCGAGAGAGCTGTCGAGCGCCGTCGCGCCTCTCGTGTCGGCGCTTTTCTCCGAGGTAAATCCGATCCCCGTGAAGGCTTTGATGTCCTCGCAGGGGGTGATCGGCGACGAGATAAGGCTGCCCCTATATCCGCTGTCGGAAGACAAGAAAAACCGCCTTGCGGTGGAATACGGCAAGGCGGTAATGAAGATAAAGGGGATTATTCGAGGGCGTCGATAGCGGCGTAGATATCGTCGATAGCCTTCTGAAGACGTGTCGCCGCTCTCTTATATGTCGACATCAGGCCGCGGCCGGAAGCGGACATCTGGGAGAGTACGCCGGAGATCGTGTCGTCGCTCTTCTCGGGGGAGCCGCCGACCCAGTAAACGTCAGCCCACTCATAGAGACCGGATCCTTTGATCATATCGAGCATATCCTTGTTCTTTTCGATCGTCTGACGCTGTCCCTTGATAGTCGTCTCATAGTACGAGTTTAAGACGCTGTCAGCCGTGTTTTCGCTCGATTTGTATGCGAGGTACTCAAGTATAGTGCCGGTGCGCTCATACGAGCTGTCAACGCCGTCTACGCGCTTCTCAAAGTTCGGGATAAGGAAAGCGCCCGCGCATGCGTCTATACGAGCCGTATAATCCTTCTGATTTGCGTCGTACTTCGGAAGCGGGACGACGCCGTATCCGGTATCCATATCACGGAACTCGGACGTGAGTTCGGGCGTGCCGGTTATAAAGAGGCTGTGTCCCTGCGCGAAGTAGCTGCGCGTGTACGCCCACTGGTTGCCGCCGACGTCAGCGCCCGTCGTGATGTCTTCCATATTGAAGACGTGCTGCTTATCGTCGAGGACGCCGCGGATCTTGGTTATAAGGTCGAAGACGCGTTCGGTACCGATTGCAAGCTCATAGTTGTCGTCGACGAGCTGAACGTCCGCGCCGACGAGCAGCGCCTTTTCGGTGCCCAGGTCAACGAGGCCGTATTCGTCTTCGCGGCTGATGCCCTGAACGCCGTCCAGGTCCGCCTGAACGGACTGGACCATCTCGAGGAATTTATCGAGCGTCCATTCGTTGGACTCAACGAGGTCGTGCGGGTTGTCGAGGTTGAAGTCCTCTACTATCTGGGGGTTGAAGAACATACAGCCGGTCCAGGAGAGAGGAGCCATCGTGATGTCGTTCGTCGCGATGAACGTGCGGTCAGCGACGGAAAGGGACTCGTTGACGGAGGGGTTCCAATAGGAAGCCTCGAGGTCGATGAAGCCCCGCTCGTCGAGGTCGCGGAAGTCGTGGAACGTGCCGTCCGGAACGCCTATCGAGAATCTGTTCGCCCAGCCGTAGACAACGTCGAAGGTGAGGTCGCCGATCGTGTAAAGGGTGTTGTAGTTTTCGTAGCCCTCACCCTTGAGATTGTTGACTATCTTGACGTTGTACTTAAGCTCGCAAGCGTCGTTTCTCTTGTAGACAGCGTCGGACGTCGCAACGCCGGTGATCTCGTCGGAATCGATCCACGGACCGGTGTAATACTCGGTCGTCGTAGAGCCGACGGTGGACGTGAAGGTCGCGAACGTGAACTCTTGGCCGTCGTAGTTTCCGGATTTGAACGGACCTTCGGGTTCTTCGCCGTTTCCGTTGTTTCTTGTAAAGTCTTCGGTGCCGCCGGATGCGCAGGATGCGAGAGCGGCGAGAGACATCATTACAACGAGAATGATGGCGATGATACGCTTGGTTTTCATAATAAACCTACCTTTCAATTTGTTATAAAAATATTTTTGTATTCTATCAAAAGTCCGGTTTTGCCGGGCTTGTTTTTTCAGTCTACGACTACCGTGCGGAGTCCTATGACCTTCGCGAAGAACTCGAGCTCCTCGACTGTCGCGTCGTAGATCAGCGAGCTGTGGTGAGTGACGCCGCAGCGGCTTATCCTCTCGAGAAAGACGCCGACGTTAACGGGAGGTCTCATCCATCCGCGCACGCTTCCGACGAAGTTGTCGTCGAAGTTGTGCTCCATCGTGACGGGGGAAATGAGCATCGTGTACTTGCCGTCCTCATCCTTGAAGACGTTGGTGAAGATCGCGTCACCCGCCTTGTAGCATCCGTAGCCGACGACGGGGTCGTCCGCTTCGCCGAAGATGAAGGAGATCTTCTTCATCTCGTCGCGCCCCTCGGTGAGGTTCGGGTTGTACTCGCCCATATGGCTGAGGTAGAGCGTGTCGCCCTTCCAGTCGGGGCAGAATATCTCGACGAAGGTCGCGTCGCCGAAGCCGCGCATCAGAGCGCCGGTTATCGACGCCGTGAGGACGTCGCCCTCGCCAGCGTACCCGATGCCGCGCGCCATAGCCTTGCAACACTCCATAAAGGGCATTATCTCAAGACCCGCCTCGGGTCTTATCTCACGGAAGTTCACCGTGAACGCCGAGAGGTCTTTTTCTTTTATCCAGCGTCTGACGGCGAGGCAGTTGCGGACGGTCTTGCGGTGGCACTCCTCGTCGATCTCTTCGATCGCGTCGTAATGCTCCGCGTCGAACTCGATCTCGCGCTCGATCTCCTCGTCTGTCACTTCGCGTCTGTATCTCTCGAGCTCGCGCCCGTCGGAGTAGACCGCCTCGACCCCGAAGACGTCCTTTAGCTCCTCGTCGGAGATGAGAAAGTCGCCCATGCCGTCGAAGCTGCCGCCGATCGTGCCGACCTTAGTACCGCGAAGGCTTGCGGCGCCCGCCGCCGCGCGGACGTAGCCCGCGGCGCGCTCTATGACGTCGTCGGTCGGGAAGTGTCCCGCCGCTATGGCGTAAGCCTTGCCGGCGCGGCGAAGCATATTCGTCATATCCATAACGCCGTGTATGCCGTGGCAGTAGTTCATCTCGCCCGGGTCCTGGAGAGCGGAGAAGTCGTAAGTCTCGGTCGTGTCGAGAACGACTATCGGGAGCGCGGTCTTCGTGAGCGCTTCGATGCACTCGAGAGACGGCGAATAAGCCGCGTGCCACGTCACGATGACGTCGCAGCCTTCCGCCTCGAATTTCGCGACCGCCGCTTCAAATTCGCTCTTGACGGAGCAGAAGGGGGAGCGGACGACGTCGAAGCCCTCGCCTTCAAGAGCGACGGCGAGCTTTTCGTAAAACGGTTCGGTCCTCGGGCGGACAACGAAGCCGCAGTCGTCGTAAAGCTTGATGTAAAGGGGCAGAAAACCTATCTTTATTTTTTTCATCTTCCGACGCGCCTCCTCACAGCCTGTATCCGAAAAGATCGGATGCGTTTTTGTACATTATCTTTTCAATATCCTCTTTCGTGAGGGCAAGCTCCTTCGCCGATCTCTTCAGCGCTCTCATTTCCTCGTACATAAAGGTCGTTATCTCCTCCTCGTCCGACTCTCTCATGTGGGAGTCGTTCGAGACGTCGCCGTAGGCGCCGCGCGGAACAACGTTTATATACTTGCCGTTCTCGACGATGCGGTACATGCGCATCTTCGTTATCGGCATATCGGAGCCGAACATGAGGCGCTCCGTCCCGACGGCTTCGATGCACTTCGAGATGGCCTCGGTGAGCACGTTCGCCGTGAAGTCGAACCTCATATTCTTCGTGTTCTTAAGAACCTCGAACGCGTCCCCGATGTCCTCGGGAGCGTATGCGCGTCCGATGTGCGCTATGATGATCTTCGCTCTCGGGTATTTCTCCTCGATCTCCATCATCTGCGCGAGGTTTACGGGGTCGCGCAGGCGCAGGGCTCTCGGAATGTGCAGCATGACGGGCATTTCAAGCTCGTTTGCGACCTCGAGATGCTCCGGCGTCAGAAAATCGAATATCCTGACCTCGCTCTCCGGTATGTACGGCGGGCAGTTGTTGAGGTAGGGCTTCAAGCCGACAAATCCTTTTGCCGCCGCCGCTCTTATCTCATCCTTCGTCGTGTCCCAGTTGGTGCAGTAAAGCGCGGGCCAGCCGTTCGCCTTCGCTTCGCCGAGACAGAAGTCGTTGACCTCGTCGAGGCGGCAGGTCGGCATTCCCATAACGACCGCGCCGAAGCGGCGTCCGGGAAACATTTTCGAGTACGATTCCTTGAGGTCCTCTCCGTCGAGCTCCGGGGCTACGATGTGAGGCCACATGACGCATCCCTTTCTCTCTTCCGGGTTTTCCCTCTGCATTTCCTTGAGGTAGATGTGAACGTGACAGTCGATTATTTTTTCGGGAACGAAGTCCTCAAGCTCTTCCTCCCAGACCCGTCTGTCGTAGTCGGTGACTTTTACTCCGAACATTGATGATACCTGACTTTCCGTTCTGTCTTGATTTTATCAGACTTATTCATATGAATCAACATACAAGAAGTGTCAATTATATTAATATTTATGTCCTATTTGTTATTACACGCCGAGGA
>CADBQA010000008.1 GCA_902796675.1 uncultured Ruminococcus sp. | reverse complement strand
TATTTCCGGAAGGTCTTCGAAGAGGGTCTCCGTCGGCGCGACGGCATCGAGCCGCGCGTCAAGCGTCATGTCGGAGAGCTCGTCCGGAGTCACGGCGTCCTCGAGCCTGAAGCGGCCCGTTCTCGTTCTGCAAAGGGAACTCATCGCCGCGCCGCAGCCGAGCGCGCGCCCGACGTCGGCGCAAAGCGTGCGGACGTAGGTACCCTTCGAGCAGGCGATGAAAAGTCTGTACTCGCGCTCCGTTATCTTTTCGGCGTCGAGACGCGAGACCGTGATGCGTCTCGCTTCGCGCTCCACCGTGACGCCCTGCCTTGCGAGGTCGCATAGCTTTTTTCCGCCGACTTTGAGCGCGCTGTACATCGGCGGCGTTTGGAGAATATCGCCAACGTGTGCGGCGCACGCCGCTTTTACCTCTTCCTCCGACGGTATTATATCAGACGTTGATATGACCGTTCCGGTCGTATCCTCTGTGTCCGTCGTCACGCCGAGGGTCATCGTCGCGACGTATTCCTTTTCCTCCGCCATGACGAGGTCGGAGGCTTTCACGGCGCGGCCTATCAGGACGGGGAGAACTCCAGTCGCCATCGGGTCGAGGGTGCCGGTGTGTCCGACCTGCCTCGTGCCGTAAAGACGTCGGATCTTTGAGACGACGTCGTGGGACGTGACGCCCGCCGGTTTGTTTATCACTATGACGCCCGTCGCCGGCGCGCCGCGTTTATTCTCCATGACGCGCTTTGTATTTCGCGACGGCGCGCCGAAACGCTGATACTACCTTCTCGTAAGCCTCGTCGCCGGGGCAGTTCAGCGTCGCTCCCGCGGCGCGGAGATGTCCGCCGCCGCCGAACGCCGAGAGGACCTTTGCGACGTCGACGTCCGCGGTCGAGCGCGCGGAGATCTTCCACACGTCGGAGCCGTCCTTTTTCTGCCTGAGCGTCACCGCGACGATGACGCCCCTCAGCGAGCGTACGACGTCGATGGCGCCGCCGAAGTCGGAGTCGTCCGCTCCGAGACGGCGTATATCGTCCGCCGTGATCCTGCACACGGCGAGCGCGCCGTCCTCGTAGAGGGTTATCTTCTTCGACACATCCGCCGATATCCTCAGTTCCTTATCCGTCACGGTGTCGTGGAGGAGACGGGAGATATCAGCCGTGTCGGGACCGCCGTCGTCCGCCTTGGCTATTTCCGACGAGAGCACCGCCGCCGCCATGAAGGTATATGGGGTCGTATTGCTGAATTTGAAGCTGCCGGTGTCGGAGGAGATCGCCGCAAAGAGGTATCTTGCGACTTCCGCGTCCGGAGTTACCGCGCCGCGTTCCTTCAGCTCAGAATAAATCTCAAAGATGATGCTGCCCGCCGCGCTGGCGTCGGGTATGATTATCGAGTCGGCGAACGCCTCGCCGCTTCTGTGGTGGTCTATCATAAATCCGACTCGCGGCGCAAGGTCTGAAAACCTTCCGAGCTGACCGACGGACGCGACGTCGACGGCGATTATCTCGGAATAGAGGTCGGCGTCCGGGGACGATATGACGCCGTCCGCGAGAAAGTCGAGCCTTTCCGGCACGTTCGACGGCACGGCGACGTCGGCTGAGCCGCCCGTGAGGGTTATCAGACGGCGCAAAGCCTGAGCCGAGCCGAGAGTGTCGCCGTCCGGGTTCGTGTGGCAGAGGATAAGGGCCCGTCGGCAGCGGAGGATATAATCCGCCGCGGCGGTGACGCCGAGTTTTGCGTGAGTCATATTTCTCCCGCCTCCGTCTCTTTTGTTTCTTCCGTTTCTTCAGCGTCTTCCGTTTCTTCCGGCGCTTCGTCTTTTATATCGAGTCCGTTCAGTATGCTCGCGATCTTCATTCCGTGCTCGAGAGAGCCGTCGTAGACGAACTTTATCTCCGGCGTTATCCTCATATTGAGCCTTTTTGCGAGCTGTCCCCTCGCAAATCCGGCGGCGGAGGCGAGCCCCTTGTCACATTCGGGGTCGCGTCCGGTTATCGCGGAGTAGAATATCTTCGCGTATTTTAAGTCCTGCGAGACCTCGGCGCCCGTCACGGTTATGAGGGAGGACGAAACTCTCGGGTCTTTTATCTCTCTCACGATCTGCGCCATTTCCTTCGCGACGGAGTCGTTTATCCTGTCCTGTCTGTATTTAGCCATATATCACCTTTCAGCCGCAAAACGGGGCGGCGGCGTAGCCCATAATAATACATTTTACATTCTAACACAAAAATATCAAAAAATAAATACGTCGCGTGCAAATTGTTTGAAAATAACGCGAAAAAAACGCGCGCGTGGAGGAATCGGCTATTGAAGTTTCCGACAGATAGTGATATAATTAATATGTATAACTATATGTTGATGCCGGAGGGCAATCTGACGATATGATAAAAGTACTTCACACAGGCGACGTTCACCTCGACAGCCCGTTCTCGCGGCTCGACGTGAAACGCGCCGAAACGAGAAAGAACGAGCTTCGCGCCGCGTTCGTCACGATGATGAGCTGGGCGAAGAAAAACAGCGTCGATATCATACTTATCGCGGGCGACCTTTTCGACTGCGAGTACGTCACGCGCGAGACCGTCGGGCTTATCGCGAGAGAGGCGAGAAACTCGGACGCCGAGATCTTCATCGCCGCCGGCAACCACGACCCGATATCCTCGACGCCGGTCTATACAAAAGAGGGTATCTTTCCGGAAAACGTCCATATTTTCAAGGGCGAGGAGCTTGAAAAAATATCCGTCGACCGCCTCGGCGTCGACGTTTACGGTTACAGCTTCGTCTCAAAATATATGAAGGAAAACCCGATCGAGGGACGGCGCGTCGACGACCCCGACCGCTTCAACATAGTCGTCGGTCACGCCGACCACCGCTCGCCGGACTCGCCTTACTGCTACGTAAGCGAGGAGATGGTGCGCGCGTTCGGCGCGGATTACTACGCCTATTCGCACGTTCACAATCCGCCGGAGCCGAGGCGCGCCGGCAGCGCCGTCTGGGCGTTCTGCGGGTGCCTCGAGGGGCGCGATTTCGGCGAGTGCGGTCCCAAGGGCGCGCTTCTCATCGAAGCCGAAAAAGAGGGCGGCGAGCCCGTTATCAACGCGCGGCGTCTTCGCTTCTCAAAGAGGCGCTACGAGACGGGCGAGCTCTCGGTCGACGGCGCCGTGTCACGCGACGAGATAATGACGAAGATAAACGAATACGTTGACGAAAAGGGTTACGGCGAGGAAACCCTGCTGTCGCTGACGCTGCGCGGCAGGATACCCTCGACGCTCGTTCTCAACACCGACGCCATGGCGTCGGAGATAAAAGGACTGTTCTACTTTGAGCTTGAAGACGGCACGAGACCCGAGGAGGGGGACGAGGAACTCTCCGGCGACGGCACGGTGCGCGGTCAGTTTTACAGAGAGCTTCTCCCGCTTCTGAAGAGCGAGGACCCCGCGGAGCGGGAACGCGGCGAGAGGGCGCTCAAATACGGACTCGCCGCGCTCGCCGGAGAGAACATCGTTGACTTCTGACGTCGGTAAAGGAGACAGGGCAGGATGATCATCAAAGAACTGTATATAAAATCGTTCGGCGCGCTCATCGACCGGACCGTAAAGCTTGACGGCGGAGTCAACGTCGTTCTCGGCGAAAACGAGAGCGGAAAGAGCACCGTCGCCGCGTTCATCAAATTCATATTCTACGGTCTTTCCGGGAAAGCCGTCGACGGTATTTCCGAGAAGGAAAGGTTCGTAAACTGGGATACCGGGCTCGCCGCCGGCAGCCTCAGCGCGCTTTGCGCGGACGGCGAATACGTCGTCGAGCGCAGGATCTACAAGACCTCCGAGGGCGGACGCGACACGTACCGCGAGGGAGTGAAGATAGTAAAGTCCGAAACGGGCGAGGTCATAAAGACCGCTAAGAGCCCGGGAGAATATTTCTTCGGTTTCCCGGAGAAAGTCTTCCTTCAGAGCGCGTTCGTCGGCGGCGCCGACGCGTCGAAGATCGACGGCGGCGGGCTGAAGGTCGCGCTCGAGAACCTTATGTCCTCGGGCGACGAGGAGATAAACACGAAGCGCGCTCTGACGAGGCTGGACGAGGCGAGAAAGCTCCTTCGCCACAAGAACGGAGCGGGCGGACGCCTCGGCGAGCTCGAGGAGGAAAAAAAGAGGCTCGAGGAGCTCCTTCGCGACTCGAGAAGCGCCGCGATGCGGGTCGTCGAGCTCGAGGGCAACCTCGCCGACGTCTCGGCGAAGCGCGCTCACCGCGAGGCTGAGGCGGAAGAGCTCGACGCCGTCTGCCGCGCTTACGAGGCGGTCAGGATCGGCGCGAAGGTCAAGGACGTGGAGAAATGCGAGGAGGAGGTCCGCCGCATCGAGGGCGCGCTCTCCGAGCTTGATCCCGCACTTAACGACGAGCTCATAGCGAAGATAGATATTTGCTCCGCCGCGGTGAGCGAAACGGAGCGCGACATCGGCACTCTCACGAAGAAGCGCGACGAGCTCGAGGAGAAGCGCGAAGGGCGCGACGGCAAAGAGCCGGAGGCGCTCGAGGACGTTCTCGCCGAAGCGAAAAAGTACAGGAAGGGCGGGGCTTTCTGCCTCTCTCTCGCCTGCACGCTCGCGGTGCTGTCCGTGATAGGCGCGGCTGTCTGCCTCATCCCGGCGTTCAGGTCTCCTCTCGCATCTCGCGGATACATCGGATGGTTCATAGTCGTTACCGTTCTGTTCCTTCTTTTCTCTGTCGCGGGATTTGTCGGATTCAGACTTTACAATTCCGCCTATGAAAAGCTTCTCGAAAAGTGGGAGGCGGAGGACGACGAATCGCTCGAAGCGTCAGTTATGGCAAAGCACGACAGTTATAAATACACGAAAAAACTCGACGACAACATCGCGAGAATAGATTCAATAATGGAAGAGGCGATAGTCAAGCACGACCGCGAGATAGACCGCGGCATGGCATACGGCAAGGCAGCCGGGGTCGAGCTCTCCGACAACGTCTTCGACGTGCTTGAGCGCGCGAGGGCGGCGGCGAAGGAGACCGCCGACCTGAGGCGCGGGCTCACGTCCGGTCTCGAGGGCGCGAAGGGAAGACTTTCCGCCATTCTCGAGGACATCGGCGACGAGGAGCGGGGAGAAGCCGCGAGAGCCGAGCGCGAGGCGCTCGCCGCGGCGCACGCCGACCGCGTCATGGCTATGAGCCGCGACGACTACAACCGCGCCGTCAGAGAGCGAGACTTCGCCGAGAGCACGGCGAAGGCGCTCAAGGAGCGCGAGGGGGCGATAGAAAAGGAGCTCGCCGCGCTTTCCGCCGCGGGCAAGACCCCGTCGGAGATCGCCGGAAGGATAACGGTCATCGACCGTGAGACAAGCGAGCTGACAAAACGCCACGCGGCGCTCGTCGAAGCCCTCGCCGCGCTCGAGCGCGCGGGCGGCAAAATGAGAGCGGACGTCATGCCCGCCGTCACGGAGCGCGCCGCCGGTATCATGGAAAGAGTCACACGCGGTAAGTACGGCACGCTCTCGTCCGACGAGGGCTTCGACCTCACCGTCAGGGCGGGCGGCGAGAGACGCTCGGTAGACTTCCTTTCGGACGGAACGCAGGACGTGTCCTACGTCTCGTTCCGCGCGGCTCTCGTCGGCGTCCTCTACGGCGGCGAGGTCCCGCCGATGATATTCGATGAGTGCTTCGCAAGGCTCGACGACGCGAGACTTTCCGAAATGATGAAGGTGCTGAAGGACGGCGATATGCCGCAGTCGGTAGTCTTCACCTGCCGTCCGGAGGAAGCGCCATCGGACGTCAACGTGATAAATCTGTGACCGCAAAGCGGTTTGCGTAAGGATAAAATATGTTTGAAAATTACGACAAAGAGTATCTGAAACGGGTCGCGCTTAAGATAGCAGGTACTGTCCTTGGCGTCCTCGTCGTCATATATATCGGATACCAGATATGGCACAAGGTCACGACGAACGTGAAGTACGAGAGGGCGACTCCGTACACCTACACGGTGAAGACCGCGGGCGAAGGATATATAATAAGGGGAGAGGCGGTCATATCCTCTCCGGATAACGGCAGCGTCGTCCCGAGCGTCACGCCCGGCGCGAGAGTTTCCGCCGGGGGCGAGGTCGCAAGGCTTTACTCGGCGACGGGAGCCGACGTTATGCAAAAGCTCTCCGACGTCGACGGGCAGATATCGCTTCTTCAGAAGACCGGCACGGGAGAGGGGCTGACGAACCGCGACGTATCGAAGCTCGACAGCGAGACGTACGGCGTGATAACGGAGATAAGACGCTGCGTCGAGCAGGGCAAATACTCCGAGGCGGCGTCCCACAAAATGAATCTCATAAATCTCGTCAACCGCAGAAACGCGGCGACAGGCGGCACGACTGACACCTCGTCTCAGATTGCCGAGCTTCAGAAAAAGCGCGACGAGCTGACAAGGTCTCTCGGAACGCTCCTTTCGACGATAACGACTCCGCGCTCCGGCTGGTACTATCCGACGACGGACGGCTACGAGAGCGTTTTCACTCCGGAAAAGGCTGAAAATATGACGTACGCCGAGTTCAAGGAGCTGATCGAATCGCCCGTCTCGGCGACGGTCGGCGACGCGGGAAAGATCGTGACCTCCCCAACGTGGTACTTCATCTGCGAGCTCGACGGCGAGAGCCTTTCCAAAAAAGAGGTCGGCAAAAAATATTCGGTCTTTTTCCTCCAGAACAGAGGCGTCAAGCTCGAAATGACGCTCCTTAGGATAAGCCGTGACGGCGACGCGGGCATCGCCGTGTTCACCTCGGACAAGCTGCCGGACGGCTTCGACTTCGCAAGGCTACAGAGCTACGAGTTACTCGAGGAGGAGTATACCGGATTCAGAGTGCCGAAATCCGCCGTCAGAATGATAGACGGTCAGATGGGCGTCTACGTCCTCTCGGGCGAGGTCGTCCACTTCAGAAAGATCGAGGTCATGACCGAATACGAGAACAACTACATCGTCGTGATGAACCACGAGGAGAAACCGGTCGAAACGGAGACCGAAAACCCGGACAACGACGGCGTCGCGCAATCTCCCGAGTGGTCGCCGGACGGAAGTGACAGCGAGAGCGCGACGGAGACCGAGGACACGTCTCCAAAGCAGTACAAGTGGCTCGGGTTGAACGAGAACGTCATCACGAGCGGAAAAGGGCTGTCCGACGGCAAGGTCATCACGAATATGAATTGAGGTCGCAATGTCAAGGTTTGAAACCATAAGGGATAACTTAAAAGAAGTTGAATACAAGATAGCGGAGGCGATGGCGTCCCGTCCGACTGAACGCGGCGTGAACGTGCTTCTCGCGACGAAGACCGTGCCGCCGGAGGACGTTATCTTCGCCGCGGACGAGCTCGGTTACCGCCTCGCGGGAGAGAACCGCGTGACGGAGCTTCTCTCGAAGTACGACGCGCTCAAGGACCACGTCGATATGCACCTCATCGGACATCTTCAGACCAACAAGGTAAAGAGCGTCGTGGGAAAGGTCTCGCTGATCGAGTCCGTCGACAGCGTCCACCTCGCGAAGGAGATCGACCGCGTATCGGCGGCGCGCGGGACGGTGTCGGACGTGCTCGTCGAGATAAATATAGGAAAAGAGGAGTCCAAGGGCGGTATTATGCCGGAGGACGCGGACGGATTTTTTGCGGAACTGTCCGCATTTCCGAACATAAGACCTCTCGGTATCATGACGATGGCTCCGAAATGCGACAAAAAATCGGACTATCGCAAATATTTTAGCAAAACTTACGGGATATTTATTGACATTTCGCAAAAATATCTCTATAATATAATAGAACCTGTATTATCTATGGGTATGAGCGACAGCTACGAGGAAGCGGTGCGCGAAGGGGCTACCGAGGTAAGGATCGGCAGCGCAGTCTTCGGCGCGAGAAATTACGCCGCCCCCGCCGCGCTCTGATATTTTGAACATATTTTTCGGAGGAATTTTGATATGGCATTCGGCTTTATGGAAAACTTCAAGAAGAAACCCGCACAGGAAGAGACCTATTCCGACAATTACGAAGACGATTACTACAACGAATTCGGCGACTACGAGAACGCCGGCGAAGACCTGACCCAGGGCACGCAGCCTCAGGGCGGCACAGTCGCGACGCCCGGCACGGGCATGGGCGGCATCAGCCTCTCCGGCACGTCCATCGAAATGAAGGTCCTCAAGCCGAAGACGTTTGAGAGCGTACCGCAGATCGCAGACCACCTTCTCAGCAAGAGAACGGTCGTCCTCAATCTCGAGGATGCGGACGCCGATACGTCCCGCCGTATAATCGACTTTTTGTTCGGCGTTGCATATTCCATCAACGGCAGCCTCAAGAAGATCGCCACGAAGGCTTACGTCATCACGCCCAACAACGTTGACGTGGACGAGGCCAAGCTCACGAGCAAGAAGAAGAAACAGCCCGAACCCGAGGAAGAAGAAGCAGCGGAAGCCGGCAACTTCGATACGGAACTTTAATCTGAAAAGTCACGGTCACCTGAGCTATGCCGAAAGGCATGGCTCCGGTGACTTTTGCCTATTCGACACAGCTCATGTCTGCCGGAGCGACGCAGTTTGAAAGCCGTACCGCTCTCGCGATACATGGGCTTATTTTTTAGCGAAGGATCCAATATGAGTACAAAATCCGACGGAGGTATGTTCGCGGGGCGTATCTCCGACCTTGCGAGACTGTCCGAATATGAAATAAAGACGTCGTCTTTTCTCACTCCCGCCGAGCAGAAAGCCGCGCTTGACGCGGCGCGCGCCGAGGGCGAGGACGGGCGCCTCGCCTTTTGGGGCGGCGCGCCGGAGTGCGAGAGACGCGTCGCCGTTTTCCTGCCCGACTGGATGGCGCCGGATGCAAAGTACGGCGGCGCGTTCGATCCCGCGAGGGAGGACGTTATATCCGAGCTCGAGCTGTCGGGAGTAATAGACGGTATGACGGATTTCGTCGTCGCCGTCACGGTCTCCGGCAGCGCGTACGCGGAGCTCGAGCACCGGGACTATCTCGGCGCCGTCACGGCGCTCGGGATAGAGAGGTCAGCCGTCGGGGATATTATAGTCACGTCGAAGTCCGGCGCCGTTATCTTCGCGACACCCGCCGCCGCGCGCGTTCTCGGGGAAGAGCTGACGTCGGTCGGGCGCGAGCGCGTCACGGCGGCGACGACGCCGCTGCCCGTCGGCTTTCGTGTGGAGCGCGAGTACGAGGCGATAACCGATACCGTAATGTCGCCGCGCCTCGACGGTATAGTCCGCGCGCTCTGCAATATCTCGCGTGAGGCGGCGTCGGAGCTTGTGGCGAGGGGCGACGTGCAGTTGAACTACGAGGTCGCGGCGAAGCCCGACGCCGAGGTGAAGCGAGGCGACGTGCTCTCGGTCAGAGGCTACGGCAAATATATTTACGACGGAGACCGCGGCGTCAACCGGCGCGGAAGACTCCGGATAGACGCAAGAAAATACGTTTGAAATCAAAGGAGGTTGTCCTGTGGGACGTGACAAAAAAGGTTCGGGATTCAAAAAATCGTTTCGCGGTTACAATCCCGAGGAAGTAGACGAATTCATCAAGAAATCCGAGAAAGAGGCGGAGTCTCTCAAAGAGGAGATAGACCGCCTTGCGAAAAAGCTCGACCGCACCGAGGTCGAACTCGAAAGATATATGAGGACCGAGGCGGTCAGCGGAGATATGATAGCGAGCGCGAAGAGCCAGGCGGAGAGCATCGTTTCCGACGCGAAGAACCGCGCCGCCAAGGCGATAGTCCGCGCCGGACGGCAGCGGGCGAGGATCGTCTCCGATATGGTGGCGCAGGTCGAGGAGCAAAAGAGCGTCTACGACGCGGCGCGCCGCGAGGTGATGAACTTCAGAGAGGAGCTTTTCAAGCTCTACGCAGACCACATAAAGAGGATAAACGCTTACGCCGAGGCAGCCGGCGTCACCTCTCCCGATCCGTCGGCGGAGGATATGGCGAAGTATTTAGACGGCCGTTCCGCCAAGGCCCGGACGCCGGAGGCGGTATCCTCAGAGACCGAAGCAGTACCGGATGCGAGACCGGCTGAGAAAGCCGAAGAAAAACCTGAAGAAAAACCGGAAGAAAAACCGGAAGAAAAACCGGAAGAAAAGCCGGAAGAAAAACCGGAGATCAAGCCGGAGCCCGCGTTTGAGATCGACGACGAGGACCGCGACGAGTTCGGCGACGGAGGTCCGCTCACCGACGCTGTCGACGAGTTCGACGGCGCACTCCCGCTCGACGAGGTGTTCGGCAAAACGTCGTCTTACGACGAGGCTGATTTCGGCGCGCTCTACGGAGGGGGCGACGTGTCCGTGACGCCCGAAAAAGAAGAACGCGAGGCGCCCGCGGTCGAAGACAGACCCCGTCCCGACGCCGACGACGACAGCAACGAATTTTACGCCGAGGGCGACGCGGGATACCGTCTTCCGTCCGCTCCGGACGCGCCGACGACGCAGATAACGATAGTAAAACCGGCGCATGAACACGGCGCAAAAAAGAGATGGAAGCTCAAAAGGAGCAGGACGCTCGGCGGCGCCGACGCGTCCGACAAATAAAATGGCAGATAAAAAGCAGCGACTTAAGTGGAAACTCATCGCGCTCGCGGCGGCGGCAGTCGCCGTCGGGCTCGACAGGCTTTCCAAAATACTTGCGGTAAACGGGCTCGTCACGGTCGGTAACAGCGTGACTGTGATACCGGGCGTGCTCGACTTCACTTACGTCAGGAACTCCGGCGCGACGGCGGGTATGCTCGCCGACCGCAGATGGGTGTTCATGGTCGCGTCGACCGTCGTCATAATCGGCATCGTCCTCGCGATCGCGCTCGGGAAAGTCTCGTCAAGGCTCAACACCGTCGTCCTCGCGCTGATCGCCGCGGGCGGCGTCGGCAATATGATCGACAGGATAGCCGAGGGCTCGGTCGTCGATTTCATCGACGTCACCCTCGTCGACTTTTTCCCGTTCAATACGGTCTTCAACGTCGCTGACATGTTCGTCAGCATCGGATGCGTCGTACTTATAATATCGGTCGTCGTATCCGAAATAAAGGCGAAACGGAGCGGGCGCGATGAGTGAGATGGAACGCGTTCTCGAATTCGTCGCCGACGCGGAGTCGGAGGGATGTCGCGCCGACGTCGTCGTCTCGGCGGCGTCGGGCATAACGAGAAGCGCCGCGCAAAAACTGATAGAAGACGGCGCGGTCACGGTAAACGGAGAGACGACGGCAAAAAACAGAAAGATAGCAGTCGGCGATAAGGTCACGGTGACTTTCCCGGAAGCCGCCGCCCCGGACGCGAAGCCGGAGGACATACCTCTCGATATCGTATACGAGGACGGCGACATTGTCGTCGTCAACAAGCCGGCGGGTATGGTGGTTCATCCCGCGCCGGGACATGAGAGCGGGACGCTCGTCTCCGCCCTCCTTTTTCACTGCCGCGGGACGCTCTCGTCGATAAATGGCGTCGAGCGACCGGGCATCGTCCACAGGATAGACCGCGACACGACGGGACTTATCGCCGTCGCGAAGAACGACACCGCGCATCTTTTCCTTTCCGAACAGTTGAAGGACCACACGATGCGCCGGGAGTATACCGCGATAGTCGTCGGGAGGCTCCCGGAGTCGGGTACCGTCGAATGCGCGATCTCCCGCCATCCGACGGACAGAAAGAAAATGGCGCCCTCGCGCCCGGGCGACCTTTCCGCGCGCGACGCCGTCACGCACTATGAGACGGTTTGTACGGAGGGCGGCTTTTCGCTCGTCACCTGCCGCCTCGAAACGGGGAGGACCCACCAGATAAGGGTCCATATGGCGTCGATCGGTCACCCGGTCCTCGGCGACCCGGTGTACGGCGGCGACGGCACGCTCTTCGGAAAACGTCACCCGTCGCTCTTTACGGGGCAGATGCTACACGCGAGACGTCTGACGCTCATCCACCCGGCGACGGGACGCGAGATGACGTTCACGGCGCCCTATCCCGAAAACTTCGTAAAGTGCGCGGAGCTTATCGGTCTTTCGCCCTTACCCTGACCGTTTTTTTACAATATATTTATAAAGTCGCGCCCGCCGCGGCGAAAATTCGGTATAATAACTGTTGATTATAACCGAAAAATATGATATATTATTTGAGGAAAAAATATATTAAAACGGAGATACAATAATGACTTACAACAAGAAAACAGTAGAAGACATCGACGTTAAGGGCAAAAAGGTCCTCGTCAGATGCGATTTCAACGTTCCCATGAAGGACGGCGTCATCACCGATACGAAGCGTATCGTCGGCGCGCTCCCCACGATCCGGTACCTCGTCGACAACGGCGCGGCGGTCATCCTCTGCTCCCACATGGGACGTCCTCACAACGTCCTCGACGCGGAGCTGAAGCTCTCCAAGAAGGATAAGAAGAAGATCGACGAGCTCCCCGAGGCTGAGCGCGAAGCGGCGAGTGCGGCGGCTCTTGAAAAGGCTAAGGACGACATAACGAAGCTCTCTCTGAAGCCCGTCGCGGAAAAGCTCACCGAGCTTCTAGGCAAACCTGTTGAAATGGCGAAGGATGTGGTAGGTCCCGACGCGAAGGCGAAGGCTGCCGCTCTCAAGTTCGGCGACGTCCTCCTTCTCGAAAACGTCCGTTTCCACGCGGAAGAGGAAAAGAACGATCCCGAGTTCGCAAAAGAGCTCGCTTCCATGGCTGAGATATACGTCAACGACGCGTTCGGCACGGCTCACCGCGCTCACGCTTCCACGGCCGGCGTCGCCGACTACCTCCCCGCTGTCTGCGGATACCTCATCAACAAAGAGATCACCATCATGGGCGGCGCTCTCGAAAATCCGAAGAGACCGTTCGTCGCCATCCTTGGCGGCGCTAAAGTCTCCGACAAGATAGGCGTTATAAACAACCTCATCGACAAGGTCGATATGCTCATCATCGGCGGCGGTATGGCGTATACGTTCTTCAAGGCGTTCGGCAAGGACGTCGGCACGTCCATCTGCGAGTACGATAAGCTCGACCTCGCGCGTGAGCTCGTCGAAAAGGCGAGAGCGAAGGGCGTCGCGTTCCTCCTCCCCGTCGACAACGTTGTCGGCCGCGAGTACAGAGAAGACACCCCCTATATGAGAATATATTCCGACTCCATTCCGGACGGCTGGATGGGTCTTGACATCGGCAAGACGACGCAAGAGCTCTTCTCCAAGTCCGTCATCGGCGCCGGCACCGTCGTCTGGAACGGTCCGATGGGCGTTTCCGAGTGGGAGAACTTCTCCGCGGGTACGGAAGCGGTAGCTGAGGCTGTCGCGAACTCCGGAGCTATCTCCATCGTCGGCGGCGGCGACTCCGTCGCGGCTGTCGCAAAGCTCGGTTTCAGCGACAAGATGACGCACGTCTCCACGGGCGGCGGCGCGTCCCTTGAGTTCCTCGAAGGACTTGAGCTTCCCGGCATCGCCTGCCTCGAAGACAAGGAATAAGGAGATATAAAAATGAAAAAATCGGTAAGGCGCGCGGTCATCGCGGGCAACTGGAAAATGAATATGACCCCCTCCGAGGCTAAGGCGGCGGTTGAGGAGACCGCGCGTCTCACAAACGGGATGTCGGGGTGCGACGTAGTCCTTTGCGTACCTTTCGTAGACCTTCCCGCGGCGATCGAAGCGGCGGCGGGCACACACGTAAAGATAGGCGCGCAGAACGTACACTTCGCAGAAAAGGGAGCGTTCACGGGAGAAGTTTCCGCGAAAATGCTCGCAGAGGTCGGCGCGGAGTACGTCATCGTCGGTCACAGCGAGAGAAGACAGTATTTCGGCGAGACCGACGAGACCGTCAACCTCAGAACGAAGGCGGCGCTCGCAGCCGGCTTCAAGGTCATCCTCTGCCTCGGCGAAGTTCTCGAGCAGAGAAAAGCGGGCATCACGTCCGAGATCGTTTCAATGCAGACGAAGCTTGACCTCGCCGGCGTCAGTGCCGAGGAGATGGCGAACGTTATCATCGCTTACGAGCCCGTATGGGCCATCGGCACCGGACTTACCGCGACGCCCGACCAGGCGGAGGAAGTCTGCGCTCTCATAAGACGCACCCTCGCCTCCCTCTACGGAGATACGGTCGCGGAAGCCACGACGATCCAGTACGGCGGAAGCATGAACGACGCAAACGCCGCGGAGCTTCTCTCAAAAGAGAACGTAGACGGCGGTCTTATCGGCGGCGCGTCCCTCGTTCCCGCGAAGTTCACGAAGATAGTCGAAGCGGCTCAGGCGTAAGCTTCATCGTAAGCTTCATACAATACAATAAAATAAAAATGGGGCAGTTCTTGCCCCATTAAGTTTTGCACAAAGGCGTATATATGGAAACCATACTTACAATAGGTATCGTACTTCTCGCAGGGCTTATAATGTCGCGTGTCGTGAAGCTCGTCGAGCTTCCGGCGGTCACGGCGTACCTCATAGCGGGCATACTGATAGGTCCGTTCTGCCTCGGCAGGCTCGGCGTCACCGGGCTCGGCTTTCCGACGCTCGAGAGCGTGGCGAGCTACGGCGTTCTCTCCGATATCGCCCTCGGCTTTATCGCGTTCGCGATAGGCAACGAGTTCAGACTTGCCCAGCTCAAGGAGACCGGGCGGCAGGCGACGGTCATCGGTATTCTTCAGGCTGTTGCGGCGACGATCTTCGTCGACGTCGCGCTCATAGTCGTACACTTTATCGTCGGCGACAAACTGCCGACGTCAACGGCGCTCATCCTCGGCGCGGTAGCGGCGGCTACGGCTCCCGCGGCGACCCTCATGGTCGTGCGCCAGTATAAGGCGAAGGGCAAGCTGACAGATCTTCTCCTCCCCATCGTCGCGCTTGACGACGCGGTCGGTCTTATGATCTTCGCGGTGTCCTTCGGAGTTGCGAAGGCGCTGATTTCGGGAACCGTCAACGTGATCTCGGTCGTCGTCGAGCCGCTTATCGAGATCGTGATCTCGCTCGCGCTCGGCGCGGCGCTCGGCGCGGCGCTGACGTTCGCGGAGAGATTCTTCCACTCGAGAAGCAAGCGTCTGTCGATCGCCGTCACGTTCGTTCTTCTCGCCGTCGCGATCTCGATGATGCAGTTCCGCATAGGTCCCGTCAAGGTCGGGTTCTCGTCATTGCTCGTCTGCATGATGCTGGGAACGGTCTTCTGCAATCTCTGCGATTTCTCCGCGGAGCTTATGGACCGCTGCGACAGATGGACGGCGCCGTTGTTCATAATCTTCTTCGTGCTCTCCGGCGCGGAGCTTGATTTCTCGGTATTCGGAGACCTCACGATAGTCGCGATAGGACTTGTCTACATAATCTTTCGCTCGCTCGGCAAGTATTTCGGGGCTTACTTTTCCTCAAAGATGGTCGGCTGCGACCGCGATACGACGAAATACCTCGGCTGGACGCTTCTGCCGCAGGCGGGCGTCGCGCTCGGTATGTCCGTCATCGTGGCGGGGGACGCGGACCTCGGTCACGAGGGCGCGATAATAAGGAGCATCGTCCTCTTCGGAGTTCTCATATACGAGCTCTTCGGACCGATGCTGACGAAGATAGCCCTTACAAAAGCGGGAAACATCATACCCGAAGAGCGAAAGAGCTCGAGAGGGAAGATTTAACTCAAAAAAGGAGCGCGTCGGCGCTCCTTTTTTGAGTTAAATAATTGATAATTGATAATGGATAATGGATAATTGAGAATTGGCAAACGGAGATGAGGTGTTGCTAATTATTTGGGTCGGCGGAGGCAAAATCAGGCTGATTTTTTAGCACTTAAAGAAGACGAGTGCTAAAATTAACACGCAGTTAACAGTTTTGCGGCAAAACGTTCACAGAATTATATTAGAATGGTATCGTCGGGCGGGGTATTCCGTCCGACTTTGATTTAGTATAAAGGAGGGATGGAGTTATGAATGCACAGAAGTTCACTCAAAAGTCGTTGGAGGCGATACAGAGGGCGCAGTCTCTGACGGTCGAAAACTCTAACCAGCAGATAGAAGAACAGCATATTGCCGCCGCTCTTTGCGAGAGCGCGGACGGGCTGATCCCGCAGATGCTCCGCAAGATAGGCGTCGACGAGGCGGCGTTCAAAGAGGAGCTTGACAGATCGATCGCAAAGCTCCCGAAGGTCTCGGGAGTGAGGGAGTCCGGCAAGATCTACGTCTCGCCCGACGTCGACCGCGCGCTGAACGAATCCGAGAAGGAAGCGTCGCGCATGAAGGACGAGTTCGTTTCCGTCGAGCATATTTTTATGGCGCTCCTCGAGCATCCGAACTCCGAGATGAAGCGTATCTTCGGGCAGTTCAATATTAAAAAGGATGATTTTCTGACGGCGTTGCGCGCGGTCAGAGGCTCGAAGAGGGTGACGTCCGACGACCCCGAATCGACGTACGACGTTCTGAAAAAGTACGGGACCGACCTCGTAGAGCGGGCGCGTCTCGGCAAGCTCGACCCGGTCATCGGCAGAGACGACGAGATACGAAACGTGATAAGGATCTTAAGCCGTAAGACGAAGAACAACCCGGTGCTGATAGGCGAGCCGGGCGTCGGCAAGACGGCGATCGCCGAGGGGCTCGCGCTCCGTATCGTGAGCGGCGACGTTCCCGGAAGTCTTAAGGAAAAAACCGTTTTCTCTCTCGACATGGGCGCGCTCATAGCGGGAGCGAAGTTCCGCGGCGAGTTTGAGGAGAGGCTCAAAGCCGTCCTCGACGAGATAAAGAACAGCGAGGGCAGGATAATCCTGTTCATCGACGAGCTTCACACCATCGTCGGCGCGGGCAAGACCGAGGGCGCGATGGACGCGGGCAACCTCTTGAAGCCGATGCTCGCGCGCGGCGAGCTTCACTGCATCGGCGCGACGACGCTCGACGAGTACCGCGAGTATATCGAAAAGGACTCCGCGCTCGAACGCCGTTTCCAGCCGGTCATGGTAAACGAGCCGACGGTCGAGGACACGGTCGCCATCCTCCGCGGACTCAAGGAGAGATACGAGGTCTACCACGGCGTCAAGATAGCGGACAGCGCGATCATCGCCGCGGCGACGCTCTCCAACCGCTACATCACGGACAGATTTCTCCCCGACAAGGCGATAGACCTTATCGACGAAGCCTGCGCGATGATACGCACAGAGGCGGATTCGATGCCGACGGAGCTTGACGTCATAAGAAGAAAGATAATCCAGCACGAGATCGAGGAGGCGGCGCTCAAAAAAGAAGAAGACCGTCTGTCCGAGGCGCACCTCGCCGAAATACAGTCCGAACTCGCCGAAATGAGAGAGCAGTTCAACGAGATGCAGGCAAAATGGGACAACGAAAAGTCCGCTCTCGACACGATAAGAAAACTTCGTGAGGATATCGAACGCTGCAACTCCGAGATCGAGAAGGCGGAGCGCGAGTACGATCTCAACCGCGCCGCCGAGCTCAAATACGGCGAGCTTCCCTCGCTCAAAAAGAAGCTCGAAGAGGAGGAGGCAAAGGCTGACGCGAACAAGTCCTCGAGCCTCCTTCGCGACCGTGTGACGGAGGACGAGATCGCCCGCATCGTCGAACGCTGGACGGGCATCCCCGTATCAAAACTTATGGAGGGCGAGCGCGACAAGCTGCTCCACCTCGAAGACATCCTTCACAGGAGAGTTATCGGTCAGGACGAGGCTGTAAGAAAGGTCTCGGAGGCTATAATGAGAAGCCGCGCGGGAATACAGAACGAGGGAAGACCGATAGGGTCGTTCCTCTTCCTCGGACCGACCGGCGTCGGCAAGACGGAGCTTGCGAAGACCGTCGCCGAGTGTCTCTTCGACGACGAGAAAAACCTCGTCAGAATAGATATGACGGAGTATATGGAGAAGTTCTCCGTCTCCCGTCTTATCGGAGCGCCTCCCGGATACGTGGGCTACGAGGAGGGCGGTCAGCTTACCGAAGCCGTCAGAAGAAAGCCTTATTCCGTCGTCCTCTTCGACGAGGTTGAAAAGGCGCACCCGGACGTCTTCAACATCCTGCTCCAGATCCTTGACGACGGCAGGATAACCGATTCGCAAGGGCGCACCGTCGACTTCAAGAACACGGTAATAATCCTTACCTCAAACCTCGGCTCGCAGTTCCTTCTCGACGGTATAGGTGAGAACGGTGAGATCGAGGAGAGCGCGCGCCGCTCCGTCGAGGAGCTTCTCCGCCGCAGCTTCAAGCCGGAGTTCCTCAACCGTCTCGACGAGATAGTCTTCTACAAGCCGCTGACGAAGGAGAACGTGACGAAGATCGTCGACCTCATAGTCCGCGACCTCGCCGCGCGTCTCGAGAACCGCCGCGTCGCGCTGACGCTGACCGACGCCGCGAAGGACTATATAATCGAATCGGCGTACGACCCGGTCTACGGGGCGCGTCCGCTGAAGCGTTTTATCCAGTCGAGCGTCGAAACGCTCCTCGCGAAAAAGATCATCGCGGGCGAGATCGAGCCCGACTCCTCCGTCACGGTGGACTACGACGGAGAGAAATTGATTTGCAAATAAGATTAAGGGGGAACTTTTCCAAAAGTTCCCCCTTTGACCCCTTCAAAAACTTTTTAGAAGTTTTTGAAGCTACAGAGTGTTAGTTTGCAATAAATGATTTCAGATAGTTGATTTGAAAATCTACCGAGGCGGAGCCGGTGCCGCCCGCCGAGGTACGCCGTTCGACGCACGCGGCAAGGTCGATGTCCTCATAAAGCGTCCCGTCGAAAACGTCGGAAAACCGTTTATATTCGTCGAGCGTCAGCTCTTCGAGAGTTTTGCCGCGTTTCATACAGTAGTTGACGACGTTGCCGGTCGTTTTATACGCTTCGCGGAACGGTACGCCGCGCTTTGCGAGGTAGTCCGCGAGGTCCGTCGCGTTTATAAATCCGCCGCGCGCCGCTGATTGCATCTTATCACGGCAGACGGTCATGGAGGAGACCATCGGCGCGAAGACCGAGAGGCAAGCCCCGACAGTATCGACGGCGTCGAAGACCGCTTCCTTGTCCTCCTGCATATCCTTGTTATAGGCGAGCGGCAGACCCTTCAGCATCGTGAGGGTTGCCATAAGGTCTCCGTAGACCCTGCCGCACTTGCCGCGAACGAGCTCCGCTATGTCGGGGTTCTTTTTTTGCGGCATTATGCTCGAGCCTGTCGTAAAAGCGTCCGAGAGGCGGACGTAGCCGAACTCAAAGCTCGACCAGAGGACTATCTCCTCCGAAAAACGGGAGAGGTGGGTCATCACGAGCGAGAGCGCCGAGAGCAGCTCGACGCAAAAGTCGCGGTCCGAAACGCCGTCGATACTGTTCAGGGTATATCCGTCGAAGCCGAGGGCCCCCGAGGTCATTTCGCGGTCTATTTTGAAGGTCGTCCCGGCGAGGGCGGAAGAGCCGAGCGGGTTTTGATTCATCCTTTTCGCCCCGTCCGAGATCCTCCCGACGTCGCGCGTGAACATCATCGCGTAAGCGAGGACGTGGTGGGCGAAAAGGATGGGCTGCGCGCGCTGGAGGTGTGTGTAGCCGGGCATCACGGCGTCGCGGTTTTCCTCCGCGACCGAAACTATGGAGCCGATCAGCTCCTTTAAGAGCTTTATTATATCGGTCGCCTTATCGCGAAGATAAAGGCGAAGGTCGGTCGCGACCTGGTCGTTGCGGCTTCGCGCCGTGTGCAGTTTTTTTCCCGCGTCGCCGACGCGTTCTGTCAGCGTCTTTTCGACGAACGTGTGTATATCCTCGCACGACGGGTCGATTTCAAGTTCTCCGCTATCGAGGTCGTGAAGTATCGTTTCAAGTCCCGAGAGTATACGGTCGGCGTCGGCGCCCGTGATTATCCCGGTCGCCGCCATCATCGCGGCGTGAGCCATCGAGCCTTTTATATCCTGCCGCCAGAGGCGGGAGTCGACGCGGATCGACGAATTGAAGTCATCCGCGGCGCCTGAGAGCGCGCCGTGAAGATCTCCTTGCCAAAGCTTATCCATTTTTCACCTCACGAAAGATGCTTTTTGCCGTTTTTGAGGTCGACCGCCGCCTGGACGGAGAGCGGCAGACCGTAGAGGTGGATAAATCCGGTGGCGTCCGTCTGGTCGTAGACGTGGTCCTCGCCGAAGGTCGCGATCTCCTCGCTGTAAAGGGACCAGTCGCTCCAGACGCCCGCCTTGATTATGTTGCCCTTGTAGAGCTTGAGCTTTACCTTGCCCGTCACGTTCTCCTGCGTCTTGTCGACGAAGGCGGAGAGCGCCTCGCGAAGCGGCGTGAACCACTGTCCGTTGTATACGAGCTCCGCGAAGGTGATCGCGATGCGCGATTTTTCGTGCGCGGTCATCTTATCGAGGCAGACAGTCTCGAGGTAGTTGTGGGCGAAGTAGAGGATGGAGCCGCCGGGCGTCTCGTAAACGCCGCGGCACTTTATTCCGACGAGGCGATTTTCGACGATGTCGAGCAGACCGACGCCGCACCTGCCGCCTATTTCGTTAAGCTTCAGGATGATCTCCTTCGCGCTCATTTTTTCGCCGTCGAGCGCGACAGGGACGCCCGCTTCAAAGTCGAGCGTTACGTACTCCGGCGCGTCCGGCGCGTCGATGGGGGAGACGCTCATCTCGAGAAATCCGGGCTTTTCGTAGAGCGGTTCGTTCCCGGCGTCCTCGAGGTCGAGCCCTTCGTGAGAGAGGTGCCAGAGGTTTTTGTCCTTCGAGTAGTTCGTCTCGCGGTTTATCTTAAGCGGAACGCCGTGCGCCTCCGCGTACTCTATCTCCTCTTCGCGGCTCTTGAGGTCCCACTCGCGCCACGGGGCGATTATCTTCATACCCGGAGCGAAGTGCTTTATCGCAAGCTCAAAACGGACCTGGTCGTTGCCCTTGCCCGTGCAGCCGTGGCAGATGGCGTCGGCGCCCTCGGCGAGGGCTATTTCGCAAAGCCTCTTCGCGATAAGCGGACGGGCGAAGGACGTGCCGAGCATATATTCCTCGTAAAGCGCGCCCGCCTTAACGGTCGGGATGATGAAGTCGTCGACGAACTCGTCCGTCAGGTCTTCGATATAGAGCTTCGACGCGCCGGTCTTAAGAGCCTTTTCCTCAAGTCCCTCAAGCTCGTCAGCCTGCCCGACGTTGCCGGAGACCGCGATGACCTCGCAGTTGTTGTAGTTTTCCTTGAGCCACGGTATTATGACGGAGGTGTCAAGTCCTCCGGAATATGCGAGCACTACCTTTTTGATTTCGTTTTTATTCATAATTACATATCCTCCGCGTATTTATATACATATAATAGACTTATTACGCGGATAATTATACATCATATACATTTATTTGTCAATACTATTTTTATAAAAAAGCCCCCGAGGGGGCTTTTTTAACGACGCGAAGCGTCATTTCACGGAGCGAAGCGAGAATTCACGAACGGCGTACCGCCGTTCATTTCACGACGGCAAAGCCGTCATTTCACATCTCACGCCGATGGAGGTGCCGGAACGTCCGATCTGGTTGGAATTGTAAAGTGATGTATGCGCCGACGGCGCAAGTGATGCAGTTCGCTTCACGAACAGTGATGTATTGCGGCTGTGCCGCAAAGTGATGTGATGTGTTCCTTATCACTTGCCGACCCAATCCCCACGAATCGCTATTCGCGATTCGCCGGGGACCCCTTGG
>CADBQA010000007.1 GCA_902796675.1 uncultured Ruminococcus sp. | reverse complement strand
TTGGTCTTTGGTTCGGAATAGTGTAGTGCTGGCGGTCTATCTCTTGTTTTCGGTTGCTTGCTTCCTTACCGTACATGAGCATTCTTTCTTGGGTCTGCCTCTCATTTCTATCACCTCATTTTTGTGGGCACAATAAATATAGCACATTATTTTAAAAAAGTCAAGTGTTTTTTATCTATCACATTGAATAAATCTCGCTTCCTAAAATCAAAAACGCCGGAGCACAGCTTCGACGTTTTATTGTTTACTTATTCCTCTATAAAATTCTTCATCGACGAGACGAGGTAGAGGGGGATATCGAGGATCTCTTCGCCGGAGGTATCGGGTTTCATCGAGGTCAGGACGGAATATTTCGGCGAATATTTTCTGCGGTATTCGGCGAGGGAGCGGGCTTTCACGTTCGTTGAAGATTTTACTTCTATCGGGACGATCTCGGCGCCGCTCTGGACGATGAAATCGACCTCCGCGGAGTTATTCGAGCTCCAATAGTACGGGCGCTCGTCTGTCGATCTTACAAGCTCGTTCAGTACGTAGTTTTCGGTCATGGCGCCCTTGAATTCGGTGAAAATACCGGACGATTCGAGGACTATCTGAGGCGGGACTTTCGCAAGGCGGCGAAGTAGCCCGACGTCGCAGAGATAGATTTTGAAAACCGACGCGTCAGCGTAGGAGGAAAGCGGGAAGAACGGTTTTTCCGTCTTTTCGACCTTATAGATCAGCCCCGCCGATATGAGCCATCTGAGAGAATCCTCGAGGTCTTTCGCTCTCCACCCTTTTTTGACCTGACTGAATATGAATTTTTTGTTGGGCTTCGAGAGCTGCTGCGGGACGGACGCCCAGATCGCCGAGAGCTTCGGGAAGACCGCCGCCCTCGCGTGCTTTGCGAAATCGAGCTCGTAGCTGGTGATGATCTGCTGCTGTATCGTCTCGACCTTTTCGATATCGCGCTCCGTTCTCCACGATTCGACAGCCTCCGGCATACCGCCGACGAGGAAATATTCTTTCAGTATGTTTTCAAGCTTTTCCGAGACGGCGGGCGCGACCTTGCCGCCTTTATTGAAGTTTTTCAGGTAATCCGCGAGCTCCTCACTCTCTGTCGCCGCCGTGAACTCATAGAACGACATCGGATAGAGGGTCAGAAAATCGACCTTGCCGACCGGGAAAGACCTGTCCTCGTTGAGAGCTATCCCGAGAAGCGAGCCGGCGCAGGCGACGTGATAGCCGCGCGCGTTCTCGCAAAAATATTTGAGGGACGTCAGCGCCCTGCCGCACTCCTGGATCTCGTCGAAAATGATCAGGGTCACGCCCTCCGAGATCGTTTTTCCTCTGAGAAGCCCGAGCTCAAAGAGTATTCTCTTAACGTCATAGTCCTGCTCGAAGGACGCGGCAAGCCGGGGCGTCTCTTCAAAGTTGAAGTACGCGACGTCGGAATAGCACTCCTTGCCGAACTCCTTCAATATGAACGTTTTGCCGCACTGTCTGACCCCTTTCAGAACGAGCGGCTTTCTGTCCGGGCTCTCTTTCCAGCTTTTCAGTTTTTCAATAATATCTCTTTTCATTTGAAGATCCTTTTGCCTTCTTTTGTAATTAATTTTGTAATTCGATTTTATCATTAAATATGGATTTTGTCAATAATATCACCGTTTTAAGTGCCGAAAATGCAGAAAACTCTGCAAAATCGGCACTTAACGGCAAAAAACGCAAAAAACAGCCCGTCTTCCGACGGGCTGTTTTTCGTATCAGAGCGCGTACTTTTCTCCGTATTCGGCGATGTACGCTCTGTATTTTTCGTTCGTTCTGAAATCGATGTTTTTATGGTACTCGTGGCCGCGGACCTCGTCGTCGTCCGATTCGATAACGTCGACAGCGACGTTTGAGCAGTGGTCGCCGATCCTCTCGTAATCGGTCAGCAGGTCGTTGAAGACGAAGCCGTTCTCGAGGGTACATTCCTGACGGCTGACCCTCGCGATGTGGCGCGATTTGAGTTCGTCGCAAAGGAGATTTACTATCTCCTCCAGCGGGTCTATGCGGAGCGCCGCTTCCTTATCCATACCGACAAATGCGGATGTCGCAAGCTCCGTTATCTCGCAGACCGCGTCCTCAAGTATCGAAAGTTCTCTTTCGGCGTCGCCGGAGAAGGTTATTTTTTTCTCGTTTATCTCCTCGACCGCCTCCGCGATATTTCTCGCGTGGTCGGATATCCTCTCGAAATCGGAGAGGACGCGAAGATACTCGCCGACTTTTCTGGACTGTGCGGCGGTGAGCTCGGACGCCGCTATTTTATAGAGGTAGGTGCCGAGCTTATCCTCGTATCTGTCGAGCACGTTTTCAAGGTCGAAGACCTTTTGCGAGCCGCCCTTGCTGTATTCCCTTCTGACCGAGACGGCGCTCTCGACGCTGACGAGCGCCTTGCCCGCCATGGAGTCGATGACCTCTTTGCTCTGCTTTATCGACAGGGCGGGGTGGCTGAGGAACCTCGACTCGAGCTTATCCATATCCGCGCGCTCTTCCGCGGCGTCGGCGCTGTCGGGGAAGATCTTGCAGACCGCCCTCTCGAGCAGTCCGGTGAAGGGCGCGAGAATTACGACCGTCACGAATCTGTACGCGGTATTGAGAAGGGCTATCGAGAACATATTCATCGTCATGCTCAAAAAGCCAAATCCGACGACGGCGTTCAGCGCGTAGAACACGGTGCCGCAGACGACGGCGCCGAGCACGTCGATTATGAGGTATACGAACGCCGTGCGCTTGCCGTTGGTGCTCGCGCCGAGCGCGCTGAGGATGACGGGGACGGAGGCGCCGATGCCGATACCCATGATTATCGGGAACGCGACGTCAAAGCTGACGACGCCGGTCATCGAGAGAGCCTGGAGTATACCGACCGCCGCGCTCGCGCTCTGAATGACGCTCGTAAAGAGGACGCCGACGAGGATGCCGAGGAGCGGATTTGAAAAGGTCGTGAGCATTTTTATGAACGTCTCGTCCTCTCTCAGAGGCGAGACGGCGCCGGACATCGCGCTCATACCGTACATAAGCACGGCGAATCCGAGAAGGATGCCCCCGACGCTCTTAAGTCCTTTTTTCTTTGTGAACATCCACAGTATGATACCGATGAGGGCGACGACGCCCGTCAGTATCTCGGTGCTGAAATACTCGGCGATCCCCGTGTTGCCGAGGCTGTTAAGGCAGAGTATCCAGCCGGTGACGCTCGTGCCGAGGATCGCGCCGAGGATGACGCCTATCGCCTGCTTCACCTTCATTATGCCGGAGTTTACAAAGCCGACCGTCATAATGGAAGTCGCCGACGACGACTGTATGACCGCCGTCACGCCCGTGCCGAGTATCACGCCCTTTATCGTGTTGCCGGAGAGCTTGTAAAGGATCATTTCCATCCGGCTTCCGGCGACCTTCTTCAAGGAGTCGCCCATTATGGACATTCCGAACAGAAAGAGGGCTATCCCCCCTATCAGGGCGACGATCTCATCAAATCCCATATTTTCTCCTTTTATTGGGTAACGGCGATCCGTTTGGCGTCGGGTACGTTCAATTTTCCGGTATAGCGCGCTGTGTTCTTTTCGTATTCGGCGCGGTATTCCTCGTTCTGCTCATGGTGCAGATTTCTTATATACTCGTGTTCGTTTCCGACTATCTTCGGGTCCTTGAGTCCGAGAACGTAGACCGCGATATCGGAGCACTGGTCGCCGAGACGCTCGAGATTGATGAGCGCGTCGAAGAAAAAGATGCCAGCCGAAACGCTGCACTTGCCCGCCTTTACGCGGTCGAAGTGGCGCTGGCGAAGGATCTCGTTGAGGTCGTCGATGACCTCCTCGAGAGGCTCGACGCGGCGCGCGGCGTCGTAGTCGCTCTCCGTGAACGCCTTATACGACAGCTCTATCGCCTCGCGGACGGCGTCCGTCATTATGACGAGCTCTTCCGTCGCGTCGTCGGAGAGCTTTTGCGAGTTGTCCGCGAGGTTCTTCGCGACGTCGGCGAGGTTTTGCGCAAGGTCGCCGATGCGCTCGAACTCCGTCAGGCTCTGCATTAAGAAGTTGTCCATCAGGTTGTCGCGGTCCGTCTCGATATGGGGCGCGAGAGTTACGAGGTAGTTGTTCGTCGCGTCCGCCATGCGGTCTATCATACCCTCGCGGTGAGCTATTTTTTCGAGCTTTTCCGTATCTACCGACTTTCCGTTGTTCTCAAGAAGGAGTTTTACAGAGGAGTTATAATTTTTAAGGGACAGCTCGCACATATGGCCGAGAACGTGTTTGACCTGCTCGAGGGCGAGCGCGGGGGTCGCGAGGAGCTGCTGGTTCAGCTCCCTGATATTCTCGTCTATCTCCTCGTCTCCGTCCTCCGCCGGGCGGTCCTTGACGACGCGCTTCGAGAGCTTTATGAGAAGCGGCGTGAACGGCAGGAGGATGAGAGCCGTGACGAGCTTGAATATCGTCTGGAAATCCGCTATCTCACCGCCGCTTACGGGAGCATTCCAAAGGTCCGGGAACGCGCCGACGGCTCTCATTATCTCGACCGCCGCCATAAAGAGCACGCCGCCTATCACGCTGAATATGACGTGGATGAAGCCGACGCGCTTCGCGTCCTCTTTAGTTCCTATCGAGCAGACGATAGCGGTCGTGATGCAGGTGCCGAGCGCGGCGCCGATGACGTAGGAATAAGCGAAATTGAAGTTGATGACCGACGCGGCGCCCGTGGCTCCCGTTACGGTCAGCGCCTGAAGTATACCGACGGACGCCGAGGACGACTGGACTATAGCCGTTATGACCGTACCGATGATAAGCCCGTAGACGGGGTTCGCCGAGAGCTTGACTATAAGCTCCTTGAAGACGTCGGACTCCTTGAGCGGGTCCATCGCCGCCGTCATATTTATAAGGCCTATAAAGAGTATGCCGAAGCCGATGGCGATAAGCCCCGCGTTCTTCGAGCGGCTCTTTTTGATGAACATGATGAGGATGATGCCGATGACCGCGGCGATCGGCGCCAGCGCCTCCGGAGTGAACAGGTCGAGGAAGGTCGCGTCACCCGATGAGGTGCCGGAGTTATCCATAAGGCGGATTATCTGCGCCGTTATCGTCGTGCCGACGTTTGCGCCGAGAACTATCGCCGTCGACTGCTTGAGGTTGAGCACGCCCGCCCCGATAAGACCTACCGTGAGGACTATCGTCGCGGTGGAGCTTTGGATTATCGCCGTGATGAGCACGCCGAGCAGAAACGCTTTGACCGTGTTCGACGTCACTTTTTCAAGCGCGCGTTTGAGAGCGCCCGCCGAGGACGCCTTGAGCCCGTCGCCCATGATCTCCATTCCGTAGAGGAACAGAGCGAGGCCGCCGAGCATTTTGACAATCATAAGAAAGACTTCCAAATCTGTCTCCTGAATACTTAAAAAATATCTATATCACGGACGCGGAAAAAAACCGCGCCCCATTTTTCCCTATTTTATACTATATACTATTTTTTGCGTTTTGAAAAGGGGTTTTCCCGTTTTTTTCGCCCCGCGGCTCAAAAAAATTGCAAACAAAAGTTCGGAAAATGCGCCCGGCGTCTTGAAAACGGCGCCTCCGGGTGATATAATATATTTTGAAGAAATTTACGGGGGCGCGGTATGGCTGACGTCGAGAAACTTATAGAAAAAATAATGACGTCGCTCCGCCGCACGGAGATACACCTCGACGAGGCGGCGACGGACGGCGCGTACCGCGACGAGCCGATAATAAAGACCGCGCGCGCCGCGGCGGAGGAGCTGCCGGAGACCCTCGCCAAAATGAAGAAGATCGGCGCGTACGACGAGAGACTTCAGGCAAACGAGGCGGCGCTCTTCGTAAAGCAGGGGGAGTTCGCCGCGGATTTTGAGGATTCCTACGAAAAAGAAGCCGTCTTTTCAAGGTACTTCCCCACCTACAGGCACATGAGCGACCGCCAGCTTCGCTCCTACTTCACCTGGCGCGCGGCGGTGAGGCGCGGCGACGTGCGCGAGACCTCCCTCTCCTACGCCTTCGTTTATATTTACGAGCTTATAAATCTTATCGGCGTGAAGGACGCACAGGACGCCGCCGAAAAACTCGACCGTTTCGTCGAGCAATACTCTCCGTACGAACGCTCGCTGAGACGGTACACGGACCGCTGGCGGCGCGACATGACGGTATATTACGGCGTCGCCGCAAAGGACGACGGAGCGTCGCGCGCCGTCGCGGCGATAGACTCGCCGGAGTCCGTCTCCGACGAAGAACTCTTTACCTCCCTCGCCGCGCTCTCGTCGTACAATATGGAAAAATCACCCCTTGTGAAACGCCGCCCGGAGGACGCAAAGCTCCTTATCCCGCGCGTCTTGCGCTCCTTTTCCGCCTTTTGCGCGGAGCACAGAAAGACGCCCCTTTCCGAGCGCGTCCTCGGCAAAAAGACGACGAGGGCGTACGTCATCTTTCCGTCCGCTGTCTTTTATGACCCGCACCGCGCGGAGGACTTCGTATATACCGACCCGTCGGGCAGGATATACAGACGTCACGCGGGCGCGTGGAGCGTCACCGGATACCCGGAGGTAAAGAAAAAGAGCGCCACGCTCGGCGCTCTGATCAAAGAAATTGACCTCGCCCTTCGCGCGGCGCTCGACGGGGAAAATGACAAAGACGTCCCCGGCGTTATCGCGAAGATCGCGCGGCGCGAAGCCGCCGCTCTCGAGGAGGAGCGCCGGCGCGCCGAGGCTGAAAAAGTCGAGTTCGATTTCTCGAAGCTCGGCGAGATACGCCGCTCGGCGGACGAGACGGCGCGCGCGCTCATCATAGACGAAACAGACGAAGAACCGGACGACGCCGAAGAAGAAAAAGAAGAAGAAACCGAAGACGCGGCGCCGGAGGACGCCCGCTCCCCGCTGTCGGACGAGGAAAGAGGACTTGTCCGCGTGATACTTGACGGCGGCGACTCCGCCGCCTACGCAAAGGCGCGCGGAAAGATGCTCTCCGTCATGGTCGACGCGGCAAATGAGAAGCTTTTCGACGAATTTCTCGACAACGTGATAGACTTCGACGGCAGGGCTGCCCGCGTCATTGAAGACTACAAGGAAGACCTGAAAGGATTTATATAAAATGAAGATACCGAAGAGAGTCGCCGGGACTCTTATAAACTCGCTCGGCGGGGGCGTCGTCCCGAGGACGGGGCTCGCCTACGTCACCGTCGGGCGCGAGCCGGAGATAAAAGCTCTCCTCCACGACGTCGACGTCGTGGCGGACGGCGGCGCGTCGTTCCGCTTTGTCAGCGGCAAGTACGGCAGCGGCAAGAGCTTTCTCCTTCAGACCGTGAGAAACTACGTCATGGACCGCGGCTTCGTCGTCGTCGACGCCGACCTTTCCCCGGAGAGGCGGCTTCAGGGCACGAGAGGTCAGGGACTTGCGACCTATAAAGAGCTTATCAAGAATATGTCGACTAAGACGCGCCCCGACGGCGGCGCGCTCCCTCTCATCCTCGACAGATGGATATCGTCCGCGATGACATCCGTCGCCGACGGCGGGACGATGCCGGACGACCCCGACTTTCCGCGCCTCGTCGAGCGCGAGATATTCCGCGTTTCGACGTCGCTCTCAGAGCTCGTCCACGGCTTTGACTTCGCAAAGCTCCTCACGGAGTATTACAGAGCGTACCGCGACGACGACGACGGGAAGAAATCTCTCGTCCTGAAGTGGTTCCGCGGCGAATACCAGACGAAGAGCGAGGCGAAGGCTGAACTCGGAGTTAATATCGTCATCACCGACGACGACTGGTACGAATACGTCAAGCTCTTCGCTTCCTTCTTCGTCGCGGCGGGATATTCGGGGCTTTACGTCCTCGTCGACGAGCTCGTCAACGTCTACAAGATACCGAACTCGATCACGCGCCAGTACAACTACGAAAAGATACTGACGATGTACAACGACACGCTCCAGGGCAAGGCGTCCCACCTCGGGATAATAATGTCCGTGACGCCGCAGTGCCTCGAGGACACGAGACGCGGGATATACAGCTACGAGGCGCTTCGCTCGCGGCTCGCCTCCGGCAAGTTTACGGCGGAGGGCGCGACGGATCTTCTTTCCCCCGTCATAAAGCTCTCGCCGCTCTCGAACGAGGAACTTCTCGTCCTTTCCGAAAAGCTGACCGAGATACACGCCGCGCTGTACGACTACGAGCCGCGCGTCACGACGGAGGACTCGGCTCTCTTTATAAAAGCGGAATTTTCGCGCGTCGGCGCCTCCTCTCTCATCACGCCGCGCGAGGTGATACGCGACTGGATAGAGATACTGAACATCATATATCAGAATCCGAGCGTCACCGTCGCCTCTCTCCTCTCGGGAGGAGCCTTCAGCTTCTCCGAGGCGGACGTCGGCGAGCGCGACGAGAACTTCGCCGAATTTGAGATTTAGGGTGAACTTATGAACGTTTTCGACAGATACGCGCCCGCCGTGCAGGACTTCATCTACCGCCACGGCTGGGAGTCGCTCCGCGCGATACAGGTTGCGGCGGGGGACGCGATTTTCAACACCGACTCAAACGTTCTGCTCTCCGCCGCGACGGCGTCGGGCAAGACGGAGGCGGCGTTCTTTCCGATAATCTCGGAGTTTATCGAAGACCCTCCCGCCTCCGTCGGCGCGCTCTACATCGCGCCGCTTAAAGCTCTCATTAACGACCAGTTCTACCGCCTGACCGAGCTTTGCGAGGAGACGGGCATCGCCGTCTGGCACTGGCACGGCGACGTCGGCTCGTCACACAAGACGAAGCTTTTGAAAAACCCGTCGGGGATTCTCCAGATAACTCCGGAGTCTCTCGAGGCGCTTCTGATCAGGAAGCACGCGATGATACCGAAGCTCTTCGGCGACCTTCGCTACGTCGTGATAGACGAGATACACTCTCTCATGCGCGGCGACCGCGGAGGTCAAACGATATGTCAGATACAGCGTCTCTCACGCCTCGCCGGAGTCGAGCCGAGAAGGATAGGTCTTTCCGCGACGGTCGGCGACCCGGAGGCGGCGTGCCGCTATCTTTCGGCGGGCTCCGCGCGGTCTGCCGTCGCCCCGAAGATCGAGGCGAAGGGCACGACGTGGCGCATCTCCGTCGAGCACTTTTACGTTCAGGGTCCGCAGGCGTCGGAGGACGCGGAAGACGAAAAGATCGACGCCGCGCCCGTGATCGCCGAGGCGACGGACCGGGCACCGGAGAACGCCGACCCCGGAATGGGCTATATTTTCGAACACACCAAGGGCAAAAAATGCCTCGTCTTCGTAAACTCCCGCGAGGAGTGCGAGGCGGTGACGACCTCCCTTCGCTCGTACTGCGAAAAAAACGGAGAGCCCGACCGCTTCATGATACACCACGGTAACCTCTCCGCCTCCTACCGCGAGACCGCGGAGGACGTGATGAAGGACGACGAGCGCCTTATGACGACCGTCACGACGGCGACGCTCGAACTCGGCATCGACATCGGCAGGCTTGAAAGAGCGTTTCAGATAGACGCGCCCTTCACCGTCTCGTCGTTCTTACAGCGTCTCGGCAGGACGGGCAGGCGCGGCGAGCCGCCGGAGATGTGGTTCGTCGTGCGCGAGGACCCGCCGCAGATGAGGGCGATGTTCCCGCAGGCGGTCCCGTGGAAGCTCATCCAGGCGATAGCCCTCATACAGCTCTACCTCGAGGAGCGTTTCGTCGAGCCGCCGCGCCTCGGCAGGCTCCCCTTCTCGCTTCTCTACCACCAGACGATGAGCACGCTCGCGTCGTGCGCGGAGCTGACCCCGTCCGCCCTCGCCTCGCGCGTTCTTCCGCTCGGTCCCTTCTCGAACATTTCGGGCGAGGATTATAAGACGCTCCTTCGCCACCTCGTCGAGACCGACCACATACAAAAGACGGACGAGGGGACCCTCATCGTGGGGCTCGCGGGCGAGCGCGTCGTAAATTCCTTCAAGTTTTACGCCGTGTTTCAGGAGAACGAGGAGTTCACGGTGCGGTGCGACTCCGAGGAGATAGGAACTATCGTCATGCCGCCTCCGGCGGGCGAGAAGATCGCGCTCGCGGGGCGCGTCTGGCTCGTCGAGGAGATCGACCGCAAACGCCGCCTCGTCTACTGCTCCCCCGTGAGAGGAAACGTTCCCGCCTACTTCGGCGACTGCGCCGGGGATATCCACACGAAGATACTCGAAAGGATGAAGGGCGTCCTTGCGGAGGATAAGGTCTACCCTTACCTTATGAAAAACGCCGTCTGCCGCCTTGAAAAAGCGAGGGGCACCGCGAAAAACGCGGGGATACTCACAGAGCCTCTCGTATGCCTCGGAGGCGATATGTGGTGCCTCTTCCCGTGGCTCGGCTCCTACGCCTTTCTCGCGCTCGAAAGATTTCTTAAAATAAAGTGCGGCGAGCGCCTCGGCATAAAAGCTCTCGAGCCCTCCCGACCGTACTTTTTGCAGTTCAGGATGAAGGCGTCGGCTGACGAGTTCCGCCGCGTCATCGCTGAGGAAGCCTCAAAGGACTTCGACCCGCTCGACCTCGTATACCCGAAGGAGGTCCCCGTCTTTGAAAAGTACGACGAGTTCGTCCCGGACGAGCTTATAAGAAAAGGCTTCGCCCGCGGCGTCCTCGACGTCGAAGGAATGAAAAAACGGATATTTGAAATAGCAGAAAAATAATAGCAGAAAAAATAAAAGAAGGCTTCCGCCTCGGCGGAAGCCTTCCTTCGCTTTCAACTATCAGCTATCAACTCTCAACTGAAAACCGCGCCGAATGCCGGCGCGGGTTTCTTTATGCGAGAAGCTTCTTTATCGACAGCAGGTCGCTCAGATTCAGCTTTTCGTTGTCGTCTATATCGCAGTTGACCACCGCAAAGAGCTCCTCGTCGCTGCCCGCGAGGAATTTCTTTATCTCGGAGAGGTCGCGAAGCGTCAGCTTGCAGTCGCCGTTGACGTCGCCAACGAGGTAGAAAAACTCGTTCTCGCCGATGATCTCTCCCGTTTCGGGGTCGTACCACGTTCTGACGCCGGGGGCGTTCTTCGTCGCCTGCTTCGTCATCCTGAAGGTGAATTCGAGGTCGCCCGGTATCTTGACGGTCCCGTCCACGGCGACCGACTTGTCGGAGCCGTAGTTCTCATAGTCGTCGACCCAGAAGGACGCGCCGTCCGCCAGGGGAGCGAGCTCCTCCGTCTGCGCCGTCTCCTCCGCGTCGAGGTAGGAGATATTCCACTTTTCTATCGTCTTATGATCGTTCGGGTCGTCGAAGACGAGCACCCAGTCGTAACCGGTCGAGAGGATCGCGGAGTAAGCGTTTGTACGGTTTCGGTCATCATCTTCGTCTTCAGCCGGAACGGAACGGTCTACGCCGACAAAGCCGAGCGACGCCCTCACGGTGATGAAGGGTTCTTCCGCCTCCGTACCGTCCGACCAGACGGCGTATATCTGGCTGTACTGCGAGACGTCGACGGTCAGCTCAAGCTCGCGCGATATGAGCGTTCTGACCTCTCCCATCTCGTCCCATTCGACGGAGTACCAGCCTTCGAATACGACGGCTCCCGCCTCTTCATCGCCCTCGGTGCGGAAGGTCGCGAGAGTGCCGATATAACCGGACGCGGAGCACCAGGTGTCCCACGCGGGCTCGTCTTCGGGCTCCCCGTCGACGGCGCAGACGTAACCGACGCCGCCGTACGCTTCGACGTTGACGAAGTATTCCTCATTTTCATATACCGCCGTGTAGACGGCGTCGCCCGTTACCTTGAGGTCCCAGTAATTATCGACAACGTTGCCGTCCGCGTCCTCGAAGTGGTCGACGCGCATACCGGTAACGTATGGCGCCTCGAGTCTTATTCTCGCGCCGACCGGTACGTCGGCGGATGTGTGTGCAACGTCCTCGCCGTCTATTATGAACGTGCCGTTTGTGATTTCTATTCTGCAGTACGTGACTTCCCCTTTGTGGTATGCGGGACGTATGACCGTGTAGCCCGTGAGGGGATTTTCAAGAGTGTTTATCTTCATCTCGGGGTCCGTGGAGACCGTGACCCACGTTTCCGCGTCGAAATCCCACTTCTGCCAGCCGTCGAAGACGTCGCCGTTCTCGTTTTCGCCGTTCCACGTGAAGGTCAGAGCGTAATACTCGGGATCACTCTCGGTGTTCTTCGTGTAGTAAACGCCCGCGACGTTCGTCGAGTAGCAGTTGTAATCCCAGTTTCTGCCCGCGACCGTGAAGTCTCTGTTGTATACGTCGCGGTCTATCTGAACGCGTACCGCGTCGGCGCGGTCCGGCACGTCGAGCGTGAAATCAGACGCGAGCCCTATGCGGTCGCGCGTGAAGGAGACGAGGTGGTCCGCCACGCCGTCGACGGAGAAGGCGCCCGCCTTCTCGCTGTTTGTCATCGCAGCGTACTCTTCCGCGCTGACCATCGGCAGATATTCGACTATGTTCGCCGTGGTCTTCGGGTACGTCGCGCTCTCGTACTTGTACACGCAAGCGCCCGTCGCGCGGTCGACTATGATGTGGTCGTACTGCTTTGAGTCGCCCTCGCCCGAGATCCACTTCCTGTATCCCGCGCAGTTTGCGAATCCGCCGCCGGAGTAGTTTTCACCGTCGATATTCAGGGTAGACTGCGCTCTCGCCTCGCCTTCCCACTCGAGCTCCCATTTTTTGAACTCGCCGTCCGTCGTGAAGAAGGAGGCGGGGTCTTCAGTGACGGGGACGTTCGCGGCGTTGAACTCCTCCGCGAAGTCGTCGAGGCGCCACATGAGAGCTGAATCGTGCGAATCCATGCCGTTGCCCTGAGCGATATCCGGAACACCGGCGCCCGAAGGACGGTCGATTACTCCCGCAAAGCCTTCGAAATCGTACACATAAGCGTACGGCGCGAAGCGGTAGGAGCCCATCAGCGACGGGGAGTCGGCGCCGGTCTTGGTGAGGTATACGGCCTCCCTCGTGTCCGGGTCGTTGTCGTCGAAATAGGTGTAGATATAGGTCTGATCGTTGTCCCTCGCGTTGGAGGTCGACAGCTGGAGCGCGAAGACGTAAACCTCGACGCCGTCGCCTCTCGTGTATCCGTAGTACCTCTCGTCGTAAACCCTCCAGCCGGTGTTGAATTTGAAGTTGATATAGTGGTCCTTCCAGAAATCTTTGAGATCCACGTCAAGGTAGAAGCAGGTCTCGCGCTCGTCGCACCAGAGACATTTTCTCGTCCTCTTGCCGTAACTTCCGTCAACGGACGGCTCGACGATCTCCCACGCGCCGAAGGTGTGCTCCTCCGTCGGCTCGGTCGTGACGAAGACCTCGCCGTCGCAGACGGAGCAGTGCTTGACCGTAATGCCGCCCTCGGTGTGAGTCGGCGCGAGGCTCACCTCCTCCGTGTCGAAGTCGTGCCTCTCATACACCGTGACGCCGCAGACCGCGCATACCGCCATGTGGCGCATATCGTCAAAGAACTCGGCGTCTCCCATATCGTGATGGCCGCCGTTCATATATTCCTTCTTATACTCGACGTCGCCCTCGGCGTTGGTCCTCTTGTATATTATCGGCTCGGTGCACATCGCGCCGCCCGAGACGAGATACCACTCTCCGAAATCGGAAGCGTCGCCGTACACCGCCCAGATGTACTCGTCGCCGTGAACGAGCATACGGAACTCCTCGTCCGGTATGGTCTCGCCGGAGAGGGTCTTCCAGTATTTGAACGTTCTCCCCTCCTGCGGCGTCCTCTTCACGCTGAGCGTGTCGTCGTAGTTTGCGCGGCTGTTGAATACGTCGCTCCTGTTGTCGAACGACCCCTCGCCGCCCTCTATTATCACGGTGAACTCTCCGTCGCCGAGGTCCGGCTGAGGCGTAACTGTGCCCCCGCCGAATTCACCGCGGTAAAGCTTAAGATTTGACGTTTCCGACAGGATAAACGTGTCCTTCGGGTTTTCGGGGTCCTCCGGCCACGGCTCCGCGCCGTACGAGACCGGGTCTCCGAAGACGCCGTAATCCCAGCTCTTTATGAGTATATTGCCGTCCTCGCCGACCTTGAGCGAGTAAGGGTACTTCGGTCCCTTGCCCGCGTCCTCCGCGGAATAGTCGTACCATACGCTGCCCATGGCGAGGATAACGTATCCCGTATCGGTCATGAGAGCGAAGAGCGGCGTGCCGTCCTCCGGCGTCGGTAAATATTCGTCCTCGGAGACGTACTCCGAAAGTATGAACTCCGAGGCGTAGGTCGTCTCGGGGTCGGACGAGTTGTCGATAACGATCGAGCCGCCGTCCTCCGCAAGTCCCGCCGTCGTCATCCACGTGTTGCTGTATTCTCCGGCGGTGTCGACGCCCATGGCTCTCGTATCTTCGTTTACGATGATGTAGCGGTATTTTTCGTCCGGCACTATCATTTCGTCAGAGGTGACGAGCGTGTATTTTCTCGCCGCCTCCCCGCATCTTACACAGACGCCGGATTCAAAGCGGTGTCCCGTCGGCTTGACGTGAAAGCTGTTTTCGCCGTACGTGTTCGTGTAGCCGTCGCCGTTTATGTACGCGCGTTCCCCGGCGGCGTCGACGTACGATGAGCACGTCGGGCAGTACGAATACTCAAGGTTTCCGCTGCCGAGACAGTTCGGCTCGACCCCGTTAAAGTGATCGGCGCCCGCGTGGTCGCAGACTCTCTGATAGACGAGGATCTCACGCTTCCCGTCCGTCATTATGAAATTCGGCACTTCGGTATCCGTGTGATCTAAGGCGTGAGTCTTTTTCCAGGAGTCCTCCTCGCCCTCGATAAACGCCTTGTATACCGCGTTGTCGCCGTCGCTCGAGACGTAAAATCTCGTGCCGGAGCCCTCTTTCGTGTCGACGAGAGAGAGAACGTTGTCCTCCGTGCACTTGAGATACTTCGAGCCTATCTTTGTATAAAGCGAATCGATTATGCGGCAGCCTTCCGGCTCCGCCTCGGGAATAACGACGGCAACTCCGTCTGGCGCCGTGAGCGAGCCCTCTCCCTCGGTGAGCCTCACCGTCCCGAGGTCTTCGCCGAGCGCAAAGTACCCCTCGGACGTTCTCACCGCGAGAACGTACGCCGTCGCGCGCTGATAAACCTTGCTGTAAAGCCCGCTGTTTATCAGCTCGTACCTCTCGCCGTTCGCGAAAAGCGTCTCGGCGTCGTCCGCCGCCGCGCCGGCGACGGCGCCGAGCGGCAGAGCTCCGATGAGCATTACTATGACGAGAAGTGTACTGATGATCTTTTTTGTTGTGGGTCTCATAACTTGCCTCCGTCAATAATCTGTAATTTCATTATATCAATAAAAACATATTTTGTAAATATATTATTACGATCTTTAATAAATAAAGAAGGCTTCCGCTCCAATCGGCGCGGAAGCCCTCCTTCGCTTTCAACTATCAGCTATCAACTCTCAACTGAATAATCGCGCCGCTCGAATGACCGGCGCGATTATTCTTACCTTCTCTTCAGTTCTTCCGGCTTCGGGCAGTCGGGGAGGTCTACCTCGCCGAGCTTCTTCACCTGGAAGCCGTTCGCCTTGTACTCCTCGTAGTCGAACGCCTCGAGCTCATCGTACGCGAGCTTGTGGAACTCGTAGAAGTTCGGCCACCACTCGTAGCCGTCGCCCATGTTGTGGTAGAGGAACGCCTCCGCCATCTCGATGCCGAGGTTGTGTCCGATCCAGTGTCCGCCCATCGCGAGGACGTTGCAGTTGTTGCCCGTGATGGCGCGAAGAGCCGAGTGAGGCGTCTCGCAGACCGCCGCGTAAACGTGGGGGCACTTCGATGCCGCGATGTGGATGCCCATGCCCGTGCCGCAGAAGATGATGGCGCGCTCGAATTCGCGCTCCGCTATCATCGAGCCTACTCTGAAGCCGATGCGGTGGAACATTTCGGGGTGGGGCTCGTCCGTCGTCTTGACGCCGACGTCGGTTATCGTCCAGCCGCACTTTTCGAGGTGCGCGACGACCGCGTTTTTAAGGTCTACTCCGGCGAAGTCCGCCGCGACGAGAAGCTGCTTGTCTTTGATCGTTTTCATTGATTTATCTCCTGTCTTTTAATTATTTTCTGTTTTTTCTGTTCTGCGCGAACATCCACGCGCCGATGCCGGGGTAGGAGCAAGCCGCGTCCCACGAGAAATGTCCGACGCCGGGGAACTCGACGTACTTGAAGTCGGCGGCGATAGGCGCGAGCGCCTCCGCCATCTCGCGCGTCGCCGCGGGCGGTACGATGTCGTCGACTGCGCCGTGGAACGTGCGTATCGGGATATCCTTTATCTTCTCCGCGTTCGCGGGGTCCGCCCCTCCGCAGATCGGCATCGCCGCCGCGAAAAGCTCGCCGTGACGGCTGATGAGGTCCCACGTCGCAAAGCCGCCCATCGAAAGTCCCATGACGTAGACGCGGTCGGCGTCGACGCCGAGCTCGGCGACGGTTTTTTCAAGAAGCCCGACTACCGCCTCAAGCTCCCACGATTCTTCGACCTCGGTCGCGTCGTAGTTGCCGACCCCCCACGGAGACCTTACCCAGAAGCCCTCGTCGCCGTTCTCCTCGACCATCGGGCACTGCGGCACGAGGATAACGGCAGAGGCGACCTCGGGATTGCTCTTTGCGAAGACGTCGAGCGCCGCGCGAAGAGGCAGGCAGTTGTCGGTCCCGCGCTCGCCCGCGCCGTGCATAAAGAGTACGAGAGGCGCGCCTTCGGCGCCGCTCTCGGGTATGTGTAATCTGTAAGGTATTGTTCCCCGCTCGCTGCGGTATTCGCAGAACTTGAATTCGCCGAGCGTGTCTTCAACTTCGTATCTTTCCATTTTCAAACCTCCTGCTCATTTTATATTTTCAGTATACCATAATTTTTTTATTTTGCAATACCGCGCCGCGCGTCTATATGTAGTTTTTTCGGGGCGCGCTGCACAACATTTGGTACGTTATTTTAATAAGAGAAAAAAACTTGACAAAATTGACCTAAACCCTTGCATTTTTTGTTCACTTATGTTACAATATCAAGGCGCAGTATTTTATTTTAACGGTTTTTTACTTGGAGGTTTATATAATGTATAACGTACTTTCAACGATTGCAGCTATCCCGACGACGATCCTCGTATTCGGTATCATCGTTATCGTCGCATCCATTTTCCTTATAATCGCGGTCCTTATGCAGCAGGGCAAACAGCATAACATCTCCGGCACCATCGCAGGCGCCGCCGATACGTTCTTCGGCAAGACGAAGGGCTCCACGATAAGCAAGAAGCTCTCCATCGTCACGTCCGTTGTTTCCGTCCTGTTCGTCATCCTCGTTCTCGCGTTCTACATCGTTCAGACCCCGAACGACAGCGCCGCCACGACTCCCGACACGACGGTAGAGTCCACGGTCGACACGACGGAAGACACCGCCGATACGACTGTTGACACCGAGGCTGATACGGAAGCCGACACAGAGGCCGACACGGAAGCTGACACCGAGGCTGACACGGCTGAGGCTTAAGGAAAAAGAAATACGGCAAAACACCGCTCCCGCTTTGCGGAGCGGTTTTTGATTGAAACGGAGCAAAAGCAAATGATAAAAGCAGCGATATTCGACCTTGACGGAACCCTTCTCGATACTATGGACGACCTTCTGACCGCGATGAACGGTATGCTTCGGGAGCTCGGTTTCCCGGAACGCACCTACGACGAACTCCTTCGCTTCATAAACCGCGGAGCGAGGCGATTCGTCGGAAGATCCCTGCCCGACGGGAGCATAAAGGATTTCGACGACCCGCTCGTCGACCGCGCGCTCGAGGTATACGCAAGACACTACGCCGAGCACTGCCTCGATACGACCCACCCCTTCGATGGAGTCCCGGAAGCCGTCGCGGCTCTTCGCGCCTCCGGCGTCAAAGTCGGCGTCCTCTCAAATAAACAGGACGCTTTCGTAAAGGAAACGATAGCGAAGCTCTACCCCGACGCCTTCGACTCCGTACACGGTCAGCTCGACCTGCCCGAGAAGCCCGACCCCGCGCCGGCTCTCGCCGTCGCCGCAGAGCTCGGCGTCGACCCCGCCGACTGCGCTTTCATCGGAGACTCGGATATAGATATAAAGACCGGAGTAAACTCCGGTATGCTCCCTGTCGGCGTGACGTGGGGATACAGAAGCGAGGATGTCCTGCTCGACGCCGGCGCAAAACTCATAGTCCACACCCCCGCCGACCTCGTCACTTCCCTCTTAAAATAACCTCGTCCGCTCCGCGGACATATCGCGCGTCGGGCGGACGCCGCATCTTGCGCCTGCGGCGCGTGAAATGAGCGTCTTCGACGCTCGTGAAATGAACTTCGTTCGTGAATTCTCGCGGGCTTCGCCCGCTCCGTGAAATGAAAAAAGGCTGATGAAATTCATCAGCCTTTTTTCATTAAAACATGACAGCCTCGCCGCTTTCCGCCGAGCGGAACGCCGCCTCGATGACCTTCATTACGGTCCTCATCTGGTCGTGCGTGACTATCTGCTCCGCCTTGCCGTCGACGGCGTCGCAGAAGTTGCGGTAGTAGCCGTGGACGTCGACTTCGTCTTTTTTCAAGGTGTACTTCTCTATCGTCGTCTCGCTTCTCGGAGCCATCGTCTTCGAGAGCCCGGACGCCGTTTTTACCGGTTTAAGATCGTGGTCGTGCCAGCGGGTACACTCGACGACTTCGACGTCGCTCCCCCAGTTTTCGACCTTGACCGTGCCGCCGGTGAATCTCGCGTACATCAGCGGGAGGGCTATGAAGTTATATGTGCCGACCTCGACGCGGCATCTCTTGCCGCTCTTTAAGAATATATCTATATAGCAGCCGTCGTCGACCTCGCACCCGGTGACGCTCTCGAGCGTGCAGAAGACGCGCTCGACGTCGTAGCCGTTCATCCAGAGCGCCTGGTCGATGAGGTGGACGCCCCAGTCGTAGAGCATTCCGCCGCCCTCCGCCTTGACCTTTCTCCAGTCGCCGGGGATGCCGTTCGAGCCCTGGACTCTCGTCTCTACGCTTATGAGGTCGCCGAGGAGCTTTTCGTCGGCGATGCGCTTGACGGTGACGAAATAATCGTCCCAGCGTCTGTTCTGATGGACGGAAAAGATCTTGCCCGACGCCTTCGACGCCGAAATCATTCTCTCGAGAGACTCCGAGCTCATCGTGACGGGCTTTTCGGAAATGACGTTCTTCCCCGCCTCGAGGCACTTCACGGCGTAATACTCGTGATAATCGTTCGGAACGGCGACGACGACGATCTCGACCTCGCTGTCGTTCAGAAGATCCTCGAATTCATTGTATACATGTATACCGTAGAGCCTCGCAAGCTCTTCTTTTTTGGGGTCTATGTCGTAGATGCCGGCACATTCGACGACGTCGCTCCGTTCGATCTTCATACCGCAGTAAGAGAGACCTTCCATGTGGGCGACGTGCCACTGTCCCATTCCGCCGTAACCTATAACCGCTGCTTTTTTCATAACATACCTCTGTTCCCGTATAAAAGACACGCGCCACGGGAGCGTATCGCGTATATTATATCAAAAAAATTTGTAAAGTCAACCCCGAATGAACTAATTGTCGGAATTTTAATCCTCCGTCTCCTCAACAAGGAGCGCCGAGCCCGACAGGACCTTTACCGCGCACCCTTCGTACGGCTCGTTGCTGACGCCGAGAGGAAAAGCGGGCGAGAGCGCGGCGCGCCCCGGATACTTCGCTCCCGTGATCTCGACCTCGGCGGCGCCGCCGACGGGGAAGAGCGAAAAGTAGCGGCAGCCCCCGATCTCCCGGGCGCCGCCCTCCGGGATAAGGCGCACCGTGCAGTATTTGTCGACGATGACGCCGTCGCCTCCGGCATCATTAATATATGAAAGAAGCGTCAGGTTCGCTATCGAGTGGGAAAACCGGCGTCCGCCGAGCGCGCCGTAGAGCCGGAAGGAACGGTATCCGCGGGAAAGCCCGATCTTCACCGCCGCGGCGGTGTCCGTGTCGTCCTTTACGACGGGCAGTTTTACCGCCTCGCACCCGTCGGGGATATAGCCGAGCGAGTCGCCGTCCCCGACGAACAGGTCGGGGACTGTCCCGCCGAGCTTTTCAAACCCCGCGTCGCAGGCGATGACGAGGTCGCCCTCTTTTACCTCGGGCGATACCGTGACGTCGCCCGCCGATACTATATGGCAAACGCCCATACCGTCACGCCCTGTTCTTCTTTATTATCGGAACGTTGGCGATAAGCGCGCCGACCACCGTCGTTATCACGATCTCGGGGATCATATAGCAGCCGTTGTAGACGAGCGAATAGACCGTCGCGAGCCCCGCGCCGGAGAAGTTCTCCATTATCGCCTTCGAGACGGAAAGGTCCTTTATCACGGTGTCCGTGAAGAACCACTCCGCCCACGC
>CADBQA010000006.1 GCA_902796675.1 uncultured Ruminococcus sp. | reverse complement strand
GATTTTGTTCTCAGTCTGCTTTTGTTAAGTGCGCACTTACTCACCACTCGAACGTGAGGTGAAAAAACTTCCTTATGACGGTCGGGCGTTTACCGGGCGGTTTTTTTGTTATTGCTATTAAAGATTTATTGACTTTTTACTTTTATTATGATATTATATAATTACCAAGTATATGATCGCGAAACATGCGAGAACGGAGGAAACATGAAAAAGTTTATTTCGGATTTCAGAGCTTTCATCGCTAAGGGCAACGTGATGGATATGGCGGTAGCCGTCATCATAGGCGCCGCGTTCGGCAAGATCGTCACGAGCCTTGTGAACGACATCATCATGCCGCTTATCGGTCTTCTCACCGGCGGTCGCTCCGTCGCTGACCTCAAGTACGTGATAACCCCCGCGGACGAAGCGGCGGGCGTCGAGGAAGCCGCTATCAAGTACGGCGCGTTCATCCAGAACATCGTCGATTTCCTGATAGTCGCTCTCGTCATCTTCCTCGTTCTGAAGGCGTTCCTCAGAATGAAGAAGAAATTTGAGAAGCCGGAAGAGCCGAAGGAAGAGGAAGCGCCCGCGGAGAGCGAGCTCGACGTCCTCAAGGAGATAAGAGACAGCCTCAAGGCAGGCAAAGAGGAATGAATTTAACAATATATCAATAATAATATATAAAAGGTATATTGAAAAATCGGAATCTTTATGTTATAATTACTAAGTAAGATAGCCGCCAAGCGGTATTTTGTGAGATTTTTTCAGGAGGAAAAACATGAAAAAGATTCTTTCTGCGTTACTCGCGGCCATTATGATCCTTTCCGTAATGTCCGTATCGGCGTTCGTCGTCAGCGCAACGCCCGCAACGCACACGCTCGACGCTAAAAACGTCGGCATCGACGTTCCCTACTTCTCGGGAACGACGGTCTTCTATGAGATCGGCGGTAAGACCACCGACGACGTCAAGACCGTTGACGAGTGGGGAACCATCAACCACGCTGTTAAAAAAGGCGAGGGCGTCCTCAATCTCGACGGTACCATCACCGAAGAGGAATGGGGCAACCCGATCATCAGCCTCAGAAGCGACAAGGCCGCTACGATCGGCGGCAAGACGCCTTCCGCTGAGAACACTTTCTACTGGCTCAAGAAGAAGGGCACCGCGGCTGACGTTTCCGCAGTCACGGAAAAGGGACTCAACCTTGACGTCTGGATGGCGTGGGACGAGGATTTCCTTTACGTCGCGGCAATAGTCGACGACCCCGACAAACCGTTCGCTAACAAGCCCGGTCCCGACATCTGGGACGGCGATACGCTTCAGTTCATAATTGACCCGGACGGCCCGAACAGCATCGTTGACGGCTCCGGCTACAGCGCAGACACAAACCCCGTCCCGTGGAAGACGATGGGACGTACTGGCGGCGGCTGGAAGGGCGGCGGTAAAATCGCCAACATCGGCGTGGCGTACGTCACAGAGGGTAAATTCGGCAGCCCGAGGATCTACGATATGGCTCCGAGATACAACCCCGTCAGAAGCGCGGTAACGGACGCTGAAGGCAACATCGACTACTGGACCACGAACTGGACCGGTGAAGAGATCGACTGGCTCTATTTCCAGGACGGCGACGCCGGATCCAACGAGATCATGGATACGGATAATTACTACGGCGCGTTCGCGGCGGTTCTTCCCAAGAACCTCGGCACAAGAACCAATCAGATCTGGCAGACGACTTACGAAGTAGCTATCCCGTGGACTCTCGTCAGCGGCTCTTACTATGAATTCGTAAGCGAAGGCGAAGTTTCCGAAGACGAAGAGGGCACCTTCACGAAGGTACTCCACAAAGTTGACCCCGACGTCAAGGCGGGCGACGAGTACGGTTTCTCCCTCGGTCTTCTCAACGGTAACATCGGTATGTCCGAGTACAACTCCTGGATCACGTGGGGCAGCGGTATATTCCGCGCTCAGACAGACGGCACCGAATTCGTAACGGCGGGCGGCTCCAACTCTATGGTCCTCTCCGCTGACGAGCTCGGCACGATAGCAGTCAACGGTACGGCTGCTCACAAGCACACGTTTGAAGACGCAACCTGCGAATCCCCCGAGAAATGCTCCGTATGCGGATACGAAAGAGGATTCGCAACAGGCCACTGGTACGAGCACACCGTAGTATCTCCGCTCAGCCAGACTCAGGACGGCGTAATCAGATCTACCTGCAAATGGTGCAACGACACTTATGACACGACGGTAGAGCACGGCACGGACAGCGCGTACTTCACGCTCAATAAGGGCGCAACGATGCCCATCGGCGCCGACAACTCTCCCAACAACGAGCTTTCCACCGGCTGGAACTACTCTTATAAAGAGCAGAAGACGGACCCCGACACAGGTAAACTCGTCGACACCGACACCCCCGTATTCAACGCTGACGGCTCCATGAAGACCTCCTGGACGTCCGTTGACGGCGAGATGGTATTCGACTTCTCCGACCACAGAGCGGGCACGTACTTCGAGACGAGAACGAGCCGCAAATCCTATTCGGCTAAATATTCGTTCAAACTCACCGATACGTCCAAATGGGGCGACGACGAGACAGTGAGCTACACGGCGGGCTTCTACAACTGGTTCGGCGGCAAACAGGCGGGGCTTGGCAGATTTGACTACGGTATGAACTATGCCGCAGGCTTCTTCCCGGATTCGTTCGGTTCAACGACAGGTAAGTTCAAGATCATGGACGCTGTCGGTATGGTCCTCAAGAACTCCACGACTCAGCGCGTTTACGCCGAGACCGAAACCATCGACCTCGGTACGGATTGGCACGACGTCATCTTCGTATATGACGAGTCCGCAGGCGCAGCGTTCTTCTATCTCGACGGCGAATGCATCCTCGGCGCGGCTGAAGAAGGCATGAAGATGCCCGGCGGCGACCAGGTACCGCTTATGAGAAGAATAGACGTACCGCTTATGGTCACCAACAACGCGCTCGGCGGAACGAGAGCGTTCCTCGCTGAAAGCTACAACGTACCGGCAACCGACGGTTACACGGTAACTTGCGACGGCGAAGTCATCGGCACGTACCAGGCGGGTGAAGTAGTATCGCTTCCGTCCCTCGACAACGCTACGATCGACGGCGGTAACAGCAGATTCTTCACATGGGAAGGCGCCGACGTTGTAAGAAGCGATTACAGCAGCGCAAACGGCACGGCAAACGGACGCGTTTACACGCTCACGATGCCCGCTGAAAACGTAACGCTCACATCCGTTTACGTCCTCGTAGGCGACGTAAACCAGGACAGCAGACTCAACCTCGGCGACCTCGCCGCCATCAAGAAGCTCCTCGCAGGCGCTACGATGAACGACATTCAGGCGGAAGCGGTTGACGTAAATGCCGACGGCAGAGACAATCTCGGCGACCTTGCGGACATAAAGAAGCTCCTCGCAGGCGCTTAAGCCACAGGTCAATAACTAATATAAGGCTGAGAACTTCGGTTCTCAGCCTTCTTTTTGTAAACACTTTTTCAGACACTTGAAAAAGAAAAACACCTATGATATAATATAATTGTAAAAATAAATATTAAGGAGAACAGGTATGAAAAAACTCCTTTCGATCATTCTGACCGCCGTTATGGTCGTCTTTGCGGCGGCAGCTCTCGTTCCGGTCGGCGCCGGCGCGACGCACGGCTACCTGCTCGGCGACGCGAACGACGACGGCGACGTCACGTCGAAGGACGTCCTTCTCACAAGACGGTATATCGCGGGTCTTGAAGACGTGCGCGATATAGACGCGGTCGCGGCGGACGTAAATATCGACGACGACGTCACCTCGAAGGACGTGCTCGTAATGAGACGCTTCATAGCGGGTCTTGACGACCTCGAGGGGAACAATGAGGACGGAGAATACAAGGTCGACGTGATCTCGGTCGGCGACCGCAACATCACCCGTTATACGGTAGTCGCGCCGGAGGGTACGGACCCGTGCGTCAATAACGCGGCGGACGTTCTCATCGACCGCATAAGACGCGCCTGCGGCTATAAAATGAACAAATCGACGGACGAGAGCGCCGTCGACGGATGCAAAATAGTTTTCCGTCACGATAACGACGATGAGTACGGCGTCGGCTCCGACGGCTTCAAGATCAAAGTTGAAGAAAACGGCGACGTCGATATCTGGTGCGGACCGGTCGACCATCAGCGCGGCGCGCTGTACGCGTCGTACCATATCCTCGAGGAGTTCGTGGGATACAGATTCCTCATAGCGGAAACCGTCAACAACGATCCGAGCAGCAGAAGCGATACTCATACCGAGGACATCACGTATCTTTATAAGTCCGAAAAAGCCGTTATCCCCGCGGGTTACGACGAGGAGATAGTTCCGAAGATAACGTACAGAGCGATCTCCCAGGTCGGCAGAACGAACGAAAACTTCTCGCCCCTTCACATAAACGATATCGGAGCCGCGGGTCACGCCGAGTACGGATGGCGCGTCGGTACCCTTTATATCCACGCTCATTCCTATGCTTATCAGATGGCGGGACCGGACAGAGCATACGATCACGAATGGATCGACGCTCAAGGTCTTCACAATACCCAGCCCTGCCTGACGAGTGAAGTAACGTACGAAAAGATCATAGAATTCAACAGTTGGCTCGTTGAAGACCGCAAAACGTGGGGAGCAATTGTGAACGGCGAGAGAGTCGGAAATGACGTTCTCGGAAAGACCTACACGCAGGTCTCCTGCTCGCCGAACGACAATACTTCGTTCTGCACCTGCTCAAACTGCAAGGCGGTCTATGAGCTCGAGGGTTCCATTTCCGGCACGGTATTCAGACTTGCAAACCGCGTCGACGAGTATATGAACTCGCTCTACCCGGGGATCGAGACCTATACGATCGCATACTGGGACGCTCGCCGTCCTCCGAAGTTCACCCGCCCGAGAGACACCATTTGCGTGTGCTACTGCATCGGCGGATGCAACAACCACCCGTACGATCATACTGAGCTTTGCGCCGAGAACGGCGGCAACCCGAGACTTTACCAGGTCAACTGGGACGGTACGAAGACGACGTCCTCCAACGTCGACGATATCGACTACTACCTCAAGTGGACGGAGCTGACGAACAATATCCAGATATGGTATTACAGCTGCCTCTACACTTATTATCTCACACCCGCGCAGAACATTTTCAATATCTATAACGACATCAAATACCTCGCCTCGACCGGCACGACCGGCGTTTACTTCGAGGGCTCCGGAAGCGCGAGATACTGCTTCGAGTACCTCAGAGGCTACCTCGCGACGAAGATGATGTGGAACCCCTATATGAGCGAGGAAGAGTATAACGACCTCATCAACGAGTTCCTCTGGATCTTCTATGGCGAGGGCTGGCGCGAGATAAGACAGTACCTTGAGATGGCGAATTACGCCGCCGACCTCCAGGGCTGCTGGACGAACAACTACGACAGACCCTGGGAGATCTACAACGAGGACTACTTCGAGGAGAACTACAAAGAAATGGCATCTCTCTTCGACACGGCGTACGAGAAGGCGGGAGACAGCGATCAGAGAAGACGCGTCCTCCAGTGCCGTATGCAGTGCGACTTCCTCGGACTCTCCGCAACGTATGAGCGCGACTGGACGAACGGCGACGAGGCGGCGAGAGCGGAGTTCAAAGACCGCTATCTGCACCTCTACAACTACATCGTCGACAACGACGTTTACGTCGCGGGCCTCGGCGGCTCGTCCCGCACAGGATGCGAAAACTTCCCGACGAGCACGGCGGACGATAAGATCATCGCTCCGATGGAATGGCTGTGGGAAGGCTGCGACGGACACTGGCACTATATCGGCGGACGCTGGCAGTAATATACGCTTTCATTGTAAATTTTGATCGGGAGCCCTTCGGGACTCCCGATTTTGTATTGAAAAATAAAAAGCCGTATGATATAATATAAATACGGAGGCGTCGACCATGAAAAGAATTTTTGCATTTGTCTTATTTGTTGCTGTCGCTTTGTCCTGCGTCGTTTTCCCGACGACCGTCGGCGCGGCTTACGGATATCTGCCGGGCGACGCGAACGACGACGGCGACGTCACGTCGAAGGACGTCCTTCTCACAAGACGGTATATCGCGGGTCTTGAAGACGCGCGCGATATAGACGCGGTCGCGGCGGACGTAAATGCCGACGACGACGTCACCTCGAAGGACGTGCTCGTAATGAGACGTTTCATCGCGGGTCTTGACGACCTTGAGGGGAACAACGAGGACGGAAAGTACAAGGTGTCGAAGATCTCGGTGGGAGGGAAGAATATTTCCCGCTTCACCGTCGTGCTGTCCGAG
>CADBQA010000005.1 GCA_902796675.1 uncultured Ruminococcus sp. | reverse complement strand
GGGTAAATCCCATAGCCACGTCCGTCATTGCTTTTCGGCGCTCTCGCCGCTGGACGTAGGTCACTACGCCTACCGCGGCGAGATCACCAAATCTACCGGAGTTTCTCTCACTCTGACTCAGCCTGAAGACTTTGTCTTCAGGCTGAAACGGCAGGGCGCGCGCCCTGCCGTTTTTTCGTTATTGATTTTTCAGCACCGCCTGGTCTTTCGCCGGACTGTTTCGTCCCGCTATATCCGGCGCGCGGCGCTCGAGCGCCGCGAGTGATATTTCGACGTCCTCCGCCGCTTCCGCTTCGTTGAAGCAGCCGACCGTCACCATATCGCAGTCGCGTATCGTCGCCCAGGAGAAATTAAGTCCGACGAAGGGGGTCGTTCTACCCGCCGCCATCGGCTTTATCGTCATTACGGGGTGGCGGGCGGAGCGGATTATCGCGGCGACCGCCTCGATCTCGACCTGCATCAGAAAGCCCATACAGTTGTATATCTGTATGTAGGTCTCGACGTCGTAGCCGTTCTCGTCGCTGTATATCACGAGCTCGGGCATGTGGGCGGAGAGCCCCGGGATCATACCCGCGTCGCGTATCATCTTCGTATAGTCGTCAAGTCTTGTTATCTGACGGCGGTTTTTGTTTACGAGCTGTTCCGCGCTGTAATGGTGGATGAGGCAGACCTTCGCGCCGCGTGCGGCGCAAGCCTTTACGGTCTGTTCCGCCTCGCGCCTCGCGCTCGCGTTGTCGTCGACGTTTATGACCGGCGTGTCCACCATGATCATCCCGCGCCCCGTTATATCCTCCGCTTCTTTTATCGCGTCGCATATCGGCGGCGTCTGACCGAAAGGCGCCATTATCGTGTCGACACCACGGTCAAGAAAAGTTTTCAGCATCGGGACTATCGTGTCCTTCGTCGCGTGGCGAGCCTTTATCATCTCGTCGGCGGACGACGAGCGGTGGCTGTAACCGGCGAGCCAGTTCGTGCCTATGATCATCCTCGAGAGGGAAAGCCCTCCGACGTCTGTTCTCGGAAACATATGACCTCCTAATCGACGAAGTCGAATTCAAATTCAAACATACGGACCGTGTCGCCCTCGGCGCACCCCGCCTCGCGGAGACGGTCAATGACGCCGTAGCGGACGAGCTGGTTTTCAAAGTACATGAGGCTCTCGCGGTCGGAGAAGTTTATCCTGCCGCAGAGAAGCTCCATCCAGCGCCCTGAAACGTTGTACGCTCCGTCGTCGTCGCGCTTGATGATGATGGCGTCGGGACCGGCGTTCTCGATGTCGTCAAGAACTATCTCTTCCGGCTCGTAGGTAAGGACGGGCGGGAGGTGAGAGAGCATTTCGGCGGCTTTCATTACGAGTTCCTTCGTGTTCTGCCTCGTCGCCGCGGAGATGAAAACGACGTCGTATCCGCGCTCGTTCATCGTGGCGACAAAGCCGTCGATCTCGGGCGTGTCGGTCGTCTCGAGCAGGTCGCACTTGTTGGCGGCGATAAGTCTCGGACGTGAGTACAGCTCCTCGTCGAAGTTTTTAAGCTCGCGGTCTATCGTCTCGAAGTCGTCTATCGGACGTCTGCCCTCGACGCCCGCGATATCCACGACCTGGATGAGCATACGGCACCGGTCGACGTGGCGGAGAAACGCGTGACCGAGCCCCGCGCCGTCGGACGCGCCGTCGATAAGACCCGGAATATCCGCCATCACGAAGCCGCTCTCCTCTCCGGTGCTGACGACGCCGAGAGAGGGCTCGAGAGTCGTGAAGTGGTATTCGGCGATCTTCGGGCGAGCCGCGGAGACCGCCGCGAGGAGCGACGATTTTCCGGCGGAGGGAAGACCTACGAGACCGACGTCCGCTATCATTTTAAGCTCGAGTATGATCTCGCGCTCCTCGCCGGGTATGCCGTTCTTCGCAAAGTTCGGTATCTGGCGGGTCGGCGTTGCGAAATGTCTGTTGCCGAAGCCGCCTTTTCCGCCCCGGCAGAGAATAAAGTCGCCGCACGCTGACATATCTTTGATTATGGCGCCGCTTTCGGCGTCGCGGATGAGAGTTCCTGCGGGAACCTTGATTATCACGTCCTCGCCGTTTTTTCCGTGCATTTTGCCGCCCGCGCCGTCGCCGCCGGGGGAGGCTATGAACTTTCTCTTGTACCTGAACGCGAGCAGGGTATTGGAGCCCTCGTCGATACGGAAGACTATGTTTCCGCCGCGGCCGCCGTCGCCGCCGTCGGGCCCGCCCTTCGCGACGTATTTCTCACGCCTGAAGGAGACGCAGCCGTTACCGCCGTCGCCCGCCTTGACGTATATTTTTATCTTGTCTATAAACATTGAAATCCCACTTTCCGAACCGCGTGACGCGGCGTTATATCTCAATTTATTATACATTATAGCAGAACTCTTTTCAACATAAAAATGGGGAAAAGATACAATAATAATTAAAAAATAACTGCCGCTGACGGCTAAAATGTCAAAATATTAAAAACCCTATTGATTTTAGCGGAAGAATTTGCTATACTTTATGTTACCGATAAAAGGTGCTTATTTTGATTTTCATTTTCTGATAATACAGGAGCGAATAAATGGTTACAAGTGAAGTCACAATAAAGAACAGCGTAGGCCTCCACGCAAGACCGGCGACGTTTTTTATCCAGAAGGCAAATTCTTTCAAGAGTTCCATTTGGGTTGAGAGAGAAGACCGCAGAGTCAACGCGAAGAGCCTGCTCGGCGTTCTTTCGCTCGGCATCGTAAAAGGAATGGAAATCACGCTCGTGGCTGACGGTCCGGATGAAGAAGCGGCGCTTGAGGCGCTCACGACGCTGATCGACAGCGAGCTTGACGATTTGAAATAAGACCTTAAAAAAGCCGTCCGCGAGGGCGGCTCGTTTCACATAAAGATGCTTTTTCGGGAGGTGGCGTATGGAAAAAGAGAAGCCCGTCGTAAACGGGATCGATTTTTTGCGCTCTAAAGCCGCGTCGCTCCCGAGGCTCCCCGGCGTTTATATCATGGAAAACAGAAACGGGGACGTGATCTACGTCGGCAAATCGAGGTCGCTCCGCGACAGAGTGAGCCAGTATTTCCACGGAAGCCACGATATAAAGACGACGAGGATGGCGTCGAGCGTCAACAACTTCCGCTTTATCGTCTGCGACAGCGAGATGGACGCGCTCATCCTCGAAAACGACCTTATAAAAAAGCATACCCCGAAGTACAACATACTTCTGAAGGACTCAAAATCTTATCCGTACGTCAAGATAACCGACGGCGAGTACCCGAGGGTCGTGATGACGAGACGGAGAAGTGAGAGCGGCAAGTATTTCGGACCTTACTCAGGGACCGGAGTCGTATACGAGATCATCGGCATGCTCGAGAGGACCCTCGGCATACCGTCCTGCAAAAGAGTTTTTCCGCGGGACATCGGAAAAGCGAGACCCTGCGTCAACCGCCAGATAGGAAGGTGCTGCGGAGTTTGCGCCGGCGACGTGTCGGCGGAGGAATACCGCGAGATCATATCGTGCGCGGAAAGGATACTCCGCGGCAACACGAAGGACGCTGTCGCCTCGCTCGAGGAGAGGATGTACAAGGCTTCGGAGGAGGAGAGATACGAGGACGCGGCGAGATGCCGCGACAGCATCGAGGCTCTGAAGAAACTGACGGAAAAGAGAAGGACCGCGTCGCTGACGCCGGGCTCAGAGTACGACGTCATAGCTCTCGCCGAGCAGGACGGTCAGCACTGCGCCGCGGTTTTCTACGTCAGGGACGGAATAATCGCGGACAGCGAGCAGTTCATTTTCGGCGCGGACGAGATAACCGGCTATATGTCGAGGAACGAGCTCGATCTGTCGAGCGAGACCGGAGACGAGGCGGGGTATGACGGAGACTTTCCGTTCTCGACCTTCATCACGAATCTGTATTCCGGGCGCGAGTATATACCGGATGAAATACTCCTGTCGTTCTCAATGCCGGAGGGAGAAGCGGCGCTCGTCGGCGAATATCTTACAGCGAGAGCCGGTCACCGTGTGACGCTGAAGACTCCGGCGCGCGGAGAACTTCGCCGCGTCTGTCTCATGGCGGTCAACGATGCGAAACGACACGCCGAGAGCCGCAGGACGAGAGCGGACGCGGGTGAAAAGATACTCGTCTCCCTCGCCTCCGCGCTGAAACTTGAGGTCGTGCCGGACAGAATAGAGTGTTATGATATTTCAAACCTGGGCGACGAGCATATAACCGCGGGGATGATAGTCACGTCCGGCGGCGTATTCAAAAAGAGCGATTACAGATACTTCAGAATTAAGACGGTGGAGGGCGCCGACGACTACGCTTCGATGAGAGAGACGATGGAACGCCGTTTTGGAGAAATAGGCGGAGACGACCCGTCGTTTTCGGCGGTCCCCGACCTCATTCTTGTCGACGGCGGCATGACTCACGTCAGAACGGCGAGAGAGGTCGCATCCCGTCTCGGCGTCGACGTGCCTATCTTCGGTATGGTCAAGGACGACTACCATAAGACGAGGGCCCTCGTCGACGGCGAGAGGGAGATCAGCATCGCCCGCGACGTCGCGCTTTTCAGATTTATTTATAAGCTTCAGGAAGAAGTCCACAGATTCACCGTATCGAGGATGAAGGCGGCGAAGCTTAAGACCATCAAAACGTCCTCGTTTGAAAAGATACCCGGCGTCGGTCCGAAGAAGGCAAAGGCGCTCCTTGCGGCGTCGGCGGATATCGACGTTAAAACGGCGTCGGCGGAGGAGCTTGCGGCGATACCCGGCATAAATAAGACGGATGCCGAAAATATATTCCGCTATTTCAGAGGATCAAAAGAGTCAGAAGAAGGAGAACGGCAAAAATGAGGATCATCACGGGTGAAGCGAGAGGTATCGCGCTTGAAACTCTCGAGGGAGACGCGACGCGACCGACCGCCGACAGAGTAAAAGAGGCGCTGTTCTCAATGATCCAGTTTGATATCGAGGGACGGCGTGTCCTCGACCTCTTCGCGGGGAGCGGTCAGCTCGGTCTCGAGGCGATAAGCCGAGGGGCGTCGGGCGCCGTTTTCATAGATTCTTCGAGAGAGGCGATAGATATAGTTATGAAAAACGCGGCGAAGACAAAGCTTAAAGACAGATGCCGCGCCGCGGTCTACGACTTCGCGTCATACCTTGAAAACCTTCGCGAAGACGATAAATTCGATATAATTTTTCTCGACCCTCCGTACAATACGGACTGTATGATGAGGGCGCTCGCTCTTATCGCAAAGCGCGGCGCGCTCCGCGAAGGGGGCACCGTCGTCTGCGAGACCGACACGGTCGCCGAGGAGCGCCGTCGTCCGAAGAACGCGCCGCCGCGCGACGACGCGGCGGACGTTCTGCACGACGTTTTTTCGGACGATAAGGGGCTTATGGAAAAATACGCCGTCACGAGGACGGCGAGATACGGCAGAAGCAGAGTTACGCTTCTGACTCTCTGACCGGGAGATGGAGACAAGATGAAAAAAGCTGTTTTTTCGGGCACTTTCGATCCCGTGACGAGCGGGCACACGGATATAATACAAAGGGCGGCGGAGGTATTCGACGAGATCCACGTCGTCATAGCCCGCAACCCCGACAAGGAGTTTATGTTCACCGAGGACGAGAGGCTCCGTATGCTCGAGAGCGCGGTCTCGGAGCTTGAGTGCGCAAAGCGGGTAAAGTGCGCGGTATGGGAGAGACCGGTTTTCGAATACTGCAATAAAATCGGCTCGCGCATAATTGTCAAAGGGATCAGAAGCGCGGCGGACTTCGACTACGAGAAGACTCTCGCCCGCCAGACGGAGTCGCTCTGTCCCGATATCGAGACCGTCTGCTTCTTCTCGAACAGTAAATACGACTATGTTTCCTCGTCATACGTCAGAGGCTGTATAGAATACGGCGTTCCCCTCGGCGACGCGGTCCCCGTGTCCGTCCGCCCGTTTATAGACCTTAAAAAACGTTAAGACGCCCGATGAAGAAGACATTTACATATAACGTTGTCGCCGCCATAGGACGTGTCATATGCCCCCGTTCAACAGTCAACTTCGAGGGAGGCGAGCCGACGGAGCCCGGTATCATAGTGTGCAATCACTCCTCGATCCGGGGTCCCGTTATGATGACCCTTTATTACGGACGTCCGCACAAAAACTGGATCATTTCATACGCGCTTGAGCGCGAGAAGACCGCGAACTTCGCGTTCCACGACTTTTTCGTCGGAGAGGGCAGGCGCGTCAAATGGTTTTGGCGTCTTCTGTCGAAAATCGTTGCGAAGATACTCCCCGGTGTGCTCTCGCAGGCGGGACCGATCGCGGTGTATCACGACAGCAGGATAATCAAGACCTTCCGAAACACCATGGCGGCGCTTAGCGAAGGGTACGACGTCGTCGTCTTCGGCGAGTCGCCCGAGAGGTATTCGGAGTACGTCAACCGTATGCAGCTCGGTATCATCGACGTCGCCGCGCTTTATTACAAGCGGACGGGAAAGAAACTTAAGATCTATCCCGCTTACATAGAAAAGAAAAACAGGCTGATAGAGGTGGCGCCTCCGATAGAGTACGGACCGGAGCTTGACAAAAACGGGACGTGCGAAAAAATCTCCTCGGAGATAGACAGGATGGCGCGCGGAATGAAGAAGCACAAGCCGGTGCCGTTCCTCCCCGAGAGGTGGTACAGGACGTACGGGCGGTACGAGCACGACTTTGATAAGTATTGGCAAATGATAGACAAAGAACAGTGAAACGGCGGCGCTATGGCGCCGTCTTTTTTTGTCGGAACGGCAGATTTTTCGTCTGCCGTTCCATATTTTTTTGTATATTTTTCTTCTTTGTTTTCGCTCTCGCGACACCTCTCGCCGCGAATCGCGGGGCGTTTTGCGGCGCTGTGCGAAAATAATAGGGAAATAGTAAAAAAATATTTATTTTTTGTAAAAAAAGTTGTCATACCCTATTGCAATTTCACGGCATAGGTAGTATAATTAACTCAACACCGAAATAGCACCGATTTACAACCGATGTGGGTCAAAGTGGCTTAAAAACCGGTCAGATACAAATCAAACGAAAGGAGGCGCCGATATGTTTACAAGCGAATATGAACACACCATAGATTCAAAGTCGAGAATGTTTATCCCCGCGAAGTACAGAGAGATAGTCGGTACCTCCGTTTACCTCTGCAAATCGCTCACAGACAAGTGCCTCTACTTTATGACGGCGAAAGACTGGGAAGAGTACAAGGATGCCGCTCTCGAAAGACTGACGGCGACGAAGGACAGACGCGCGCTGAGACTTCTGTTCAGCTCCGTCACCGAAGTGCCGCTCGATTCGCAGGGAAGAATACTTATTCCGCAGAACTACCTCGATTACGCGGGTCTTACCGACAAGGCGACGATAGTCGGCTCCGGTAAGCGCGCGGAGATCTGGGAGCCCGCCGCATGGAACGCGTACCTCGATTCGTGCGACCTCTCGGAGATCGAAGACGTTCTCTCGGACAAAGGACTTTAATATATGGAGTTTCGACACGTATCCGTACTTCTTGACGAATGTATGGAAGCCCTCGCGCCGGAGCGCGGCGGCGTATACGTCGACTGCACGGCGGGCGGCGGCGGACACTCCTTTGAGATCGCGAGGCGTCTTCCGGACGGCTCGCGCCTCGTATCTCTTGACAGAGACGACGAAGCGATCGACGCTTGCCGCGCGCGCCTTTCGGTGTACGGGGGCAAGTGCGTAGTATATAAATCAAACTTCTCGGATATAGCGTCCGCGCTCGACGCGCTCGGAATCGACCGCATAGACGGCGCGCTCTGGGACCTCGGCGTATCGTCCCACCAGCTTGACGACGCCTCGCGCGGCTTCTCGTATATGAACGACGCGCCGCTCGATATGAGGATGGACAAGTCCTCTCCGGTCAGCGCGTGCGACGTCGTGAACGGCTACTCCGAGGATGAGCTTTTCAGGATAATATCGGATTACGGTGAGGAAAAGTTCGCGTCTCGTATCGCGAAAAACATCGTCGCGGAGCGACAGATAAAAAAGATAGAAACGACGTCGGAACTTGCCGAGATAATCAAGAGATCCATCCCCGCCGCGGCGCGTCACAAAGAGGCGCAGCACCCGGCGAAGAGAACTTTTCAGGCGATAAGGATCGAGGTCAACTCGGAGCTTTCCGCCATAGCGCCGTCGATAGAAGCGGCGATAGACAGAATGAACCCCGGCGGCCGCGCCGCCGTGATAACCTTCCATTCCGGAGAGGACAGGATAGTGAAGCAGACGTTTTCCCGTCTCGCCAATCCTTGCACCTGCCCGAAGAACTTTCCGGTCTGCGTATGCGGAAAGAAACCGAAGGTAAAGCTCATCGGCAGAAAGCCGATACTTCCCTCGGACAGTGAGCTTGAAAACAATCCGCGTTCGAGAAGCGCGAAGCTGCGGGTGGCTGAAAAAATAGCGCCCGAATAAATCTTATGAAGGGAGAACGGTCATGAACGAATACGAAATCCTTTGCGAACGACTCAAGGCAAAGTTTGAAAACCGCGGCGTTAACAACCCGTACGTTCAGAACAGAGTCTCCCTGATGAAGGAAAAAGAAAAAGTCGACCGCGCGGTAAGAGCCGAGCGCGAGATGAAAAAGAAGACCGAGCCGAAGAAGATCGAGCCCGGTTTCACGTCGGCAAAGCGCCGCCTCGCCGGCAGGGAATACAGACGCCGCGTTTACGAATCGTTCGACGCCGAGCAGCACGTTTTCATACCCGACGGCGGGAGATTCGGTCTTGCGTACGAAAAGGGCGCCGCGATCCGTCGCCGCGCCGCCTCGTTCAACGCGAGAGCGTACGAAGCGAGACATCCGGGCGTCGTAGTCGTCCGGAAACCCAAAAAAGAGATCAAGGCCTCGAGGAGGTCGTTCAAAGAAGTAATGCGCGACAGGATTGCCTCCATGATCCCGTCGAAGCCGGACAGCGCGCGCGATACGGGCGAGAAGATCGTAAAGAAAATGCCCGTTCCGAAGGGCGTTGTAGCGGCGGTCCTCCTTTGCACGATGCTTTTGCTCGCCGTCCTTTACACTTATTCCTCCTACACACAAATAGTCGCGGACGGGAAAGCGCTCCAGGCAGAGAGGGTAGAGCTTCTCGAAGAAAGAAGCCATCTGAACAACCTCCTCGAGGTAAGAGACGACGTAAGAGAGATCGAAGATTACGCGACCAATACGATCGGTATGGTAAAGAGCGACCTCGTTGAAACGAGACACGTTTCCATCGCCGGCGGCGAGAGAGTCGAGGTGATAAAAGCCGACGGTACGGAAGAAGGCGGTCTCTTCTCGACGGTCCTCTCGGCGGTCAGCACAAACTGGGAACGCCTGATGGAATACCTCGACTGATACATCCGGAACAAAAATTCAGCGGTGACGTTATCACCGCTTTTTGTTCTAAAATAGAGAACTTTTGATTTTGCCCGACGCGCGGCGCCGCCGTAATTTTTCGGGCGGTTATGAACATATACTGATATGAAAGTATGACGGGAAAGGAGCGCTTTTGTATGGAAAAGAAAAACTTCAGGGTCGATAAATCGACGCATAACAAGGCGTACCTTATCCTCGGCGTTTTCGTCGTGATGGCGCTCGTTCTCGTTGCGGCGCTATTCAATATGCAGATCATCGCCTACGAGGAGTACCAGACTCTCGTCGTCGATCAGATGACGACGGAGGTCGAAGTCAACCCGGAGCGCGGCGAAATATACGACACGAACAGAAACCTTATCGCGACGAACGTAACGAAATACCTTCTTTTCATCTCCCCGCAGGACATTATCAACGCGATGGAGGAGCCGGAGGAGAACAAGGTGGACGCGGTCTTCACCTGGGACGATTTCGAGGGATACCGCGAGACTGACCTCAAGATGAACGTCCTTATCGCAAAATTCCTCTCCGGACTCATCGACGGCGTCAGCTACGACGACGTTATGACGAAGGCGGCGAAGGAGGGAAGACGTTACGAGGTCATCGCGAAGCTCATAGACGAGGAGACCGCGGACCGCGTTCGCGACTTCATAGATAAGTACAATTTCAAAAGACAGATCTACCTCAAGGCGACGCCCGTCAGATACTATCCGTACAACGATCTCGCGAGCCACGTCATAGGCTTTACCGACGTCGACGGGCGCGGTATTTACGGACTTGAGGCTTATTACAACAATATAATGGAAGGCAAGAGCGGCAGATACATCACTGCTCAGGACGCGCGTCACAACGATATGCCGTTCGAGTACGAGACTTACGTCGAGGCGGAAAACGGATACAACATCGTGACGACGCTCGACAACTACATACAGCTCGTTCTCGAGAATCAGCTCGAGACGGCGTACGAGGACCACGCGGCGGCAAACCGCGTCTGTGGTATCGTGATGGACGTCAAGACCGGCGGCGTGCTCGCCATGGCGACGGGACCCTCCTTCGACCTCAACTCGCCGAGAACCCTCGACGCCGATTCCGCCGCCGCGCTCTCGGAATACGCCGAGGGAACGGACGAATATTCCGCGAAGAGACTTGAGCTCCTCTTCGGAATGTGGAAGAACAAGGCGGTCACGGAGACCTACGAGCCCGGCTCAACTTTCAAGATAATCACGTCGGCGATAGCCCTCGAGGAGAAGGTCATCTCGACGGAAGAGAATTTCTACTGCCCCGGCTACTACGTAGTCGAAGGATACCCCAAACCGATACACTGCCACAAGCTTGAAGGGCACGGAATGGTCACGTTCCGCCGCGGACTTCAGCAGTCCTGCAACCCGACTCTCATGCAGGTCGGACTTCGCGTCGGCAGAGAGAGGTTTTATAACTACTTCAAGCAGTTCGGTTACGGCGACGTCACCGGCATAGACCTTCCCGGCGAGGCGCCGACGTACTACCACAGATACGAGGACTTCACGATCCCGTCTCTCGCGGTCTACTCGTTCGGTCAGACGTTCAAGACGACGCCGATACAGCAGATCACCGCGATAGCTACCGTTGCTAACGGCGGATATCTCGTGACGCCTCACCTGCTCAAAGAAATAATCGACGACGACGGAAACGTCATCGAAACTTATGAGACCGACGTAAAGCGCCAGGTGGTCAGCACGGACGTCTGCCGCACCATCACCGACATCCTCGAGGAGGGCGTCGCGGGCGACGGCGGCGCGAGAAACGCCTACACGAAGGGCTACCACGTCGCGGCGAAAACAGGTACGTCCGAGAAAAAGGATAAAAAGGACGCGAACGGGCTTTACACGCTGAACGTCGGCTCCTGCGTCGCGTTCGCGCCTGCGGACGACCCGCAGATAGCGGTCCTCTTTATGGTCGACGAGCCGAGCGCCGGCGCTACCTTCGGCAGCGTCGTCGCGGCGCCGTACGTCTCCAATATCCTCTCGATAGTTCTTCCGTATCTCGGCTACGAGCCTCATTATACCGAGGACGAGATGAAAAACGTCGAGGTCACGGTTTCCAACTACGTCGGCGCCAGCGTGGCGACGTCGGAGGCTGACCTCGGATGGAGACAGATACACTACGTCATAGTCGGAAACGGCGACACCGTGACCGGTCAGAACCCGCCGGCGGGCTCTTCGTTCTCGAAGGAAAACGGTATGCTCTACCTCTACACGGAAAGCACGGAAGGACCTGCTGAGATCACCGTTCCCAACCTCATCGGCAAGACTGCCGAGGCGGCTAACAGAATGATAATCAACTCGGGACTCAACATCAGCATCGCCGGCGCGTCCAACGGCTCGACCGCGACCGTCGCGTCGCAGACGCCCGAGCCCGGCACGCTCGTATCGAAGGGAACTCTCGTAACAATAGAAATGATGCACGAGATCACGTCTGACGACTGATCTTTCAAAGCTTCGGAAGTACAAAGAAAATAACGTACTTCCGGAGGCTTTATGCAACTGTCAAAAATACTTGACGGAGTCAAAACGACAAATTACGCCGACGTTTCGGTCGGCGGCGTCACCTGCGATTCGCGCGAGGTGGAGCCGGGCGACGTCTTCGTCGCCGTGGGCGGCGGTCATCACAAAAGCGACTTCTTCATCGCCGACGCGCTCACGCGCGGCGCTGTGGCGGTAGTGACCGACGCAAAGGGCGATATACCCGCCGCGATCCGCGTCGACGACGCGGAATCCGCCGCGTCAAGGATCTTTTCGAATTACTACGGAGACCCGACGAAGGATATGACAGTCGTCGCCGTCACCGGTACGAACGGAAAGACCTCCGTCACCGGAACGCTCTCGGCGGTACTTTCAGCCGCGGGCGAAAAGGTGGGGACTCTCGGCACCGTCGGGTTTATGGCAGACGGCGACGCGGTCGACCGCGAAGAGTTTTTCTCGGAAGGCGCCGCGACGATGACGACGCCCGGCGTGCGCGACCTCTTCAAAGCGTTTGCAAGGATGAGGGACGGCGGCTGTACGGCGGCTGTGGTCGAGGCGTCGAGCCACGCGCTCGCCGCGAAGAGATTCGACGCGGCAAAGATCGACCTCGGGATTTTTACGAATCTCACCCCGGAGCATCTCGACCGCCACGGGGATATGGAAAACTACTTTAAGGCAAAAGCGTCGCTGGTACCGCTGTCGCGCGCGTTTATCGCAAACTGCGACGACGCATACGGCGCAAGGCTTTACACCGAGACGGGGAGCCTCGGTTTCTCGGCAAGAGGCGCTTTTCCTTCCGACGTGCTCGCCGCGAGAGCGTCGGGATTCGCGCCCGGCGCGGACGGCGTCGTCTACAACGCCGAGACGCCGCGCGGAAAATACAGAGTATTCACGCCTCAGGCGGGAGAATTTGCGCTTTACAATACGCTCGCCGCGTTTGCGGCGTCGTGCGAGCTCGGCGTCGACGAGACGACGTCTCTCGGAGCGATAGCGAAATATCCCGGCGTATGCGGCAGGATGGAAAAGGTCGCGCTCGGCGACGGTTTTCCCGCCGTTTATATAGATTACGCTCACACGCCGGACGCGCTCGATGAGGCGCTGAAGTGCGTAAGAGGCTTTTCCTCCGGCAGAGTTATCCTCGTATTCGGCTGCGGCGGAGAGCGCGACAGAGCGAAGCGCGCCCCGATGGGAAAGACGGCGCACCGTTTTGCCGACGTCGTATTTCTGACGTCGGACAATCCGCGCTCGGAGGACCGGATGGCGATAATATCCGACGTTCTTGACGGCAATACATACGATAACTTCACCGTGATACCGGACAGAGCCGAGGCTATCGCCGCGGCGATAGCGTGCGGAAGGGAGGAGGACGTGGTCCTTCTCGCCGGGAAGGGTCACGAAAAATACGTTATAGACAAATGCGGAAAAAGATACTTTGATGAAAGAGAAGTCCTGAAGGACACTGTTTGCAGTATAAGACGGAAAAGGACGGATGATATATGAAAGCTGAACTGATGATAAAGTCGCTCACGGCGGAGGAGATCTCCCGCGCCGTCGGCGGAGAACTTATAAATATCGGACGCGGCGCCGCCGGCGCCGTGACTTCCGTCGCGTACGACTCGCGCGAGGTGGCGGAAGGCTCGCTCTTTTGCGCTACGAAAGGGGAGCGTGCAGACGGGCACGACTATATCGAAAAAGCGGTCGAGGGCGGCGCGAAGGTCGTCCTTGCCGAAAGACTTCCCGACGGCGCGGATGAGTTCGGCGACTTCGCGCTGATAAAAACGGACGACGCCGTCGCCGCTCTCGGACGCCTCTCAGGGTATTACAGAGATCTCTCCGACGCCTTCGCGGTCGGCGTCACCGGCAGCGTCGGCAAAACGACGACGAAGGATTTTATAGCCTCCGTCCTCTCGGCAAAGTATCGCACCATGAAGACCGAGGGCAACCACAACAACGAGATAGGCTTCCCGATGACTCTGTTCGGGCTCGAGTGCGACACGGAGGCGGCGGTGCTCGAAATGGGTATGTCGAGCCGGGGCGAGATATCCTTTATGACCCGTCTCGCGCGTCCGCATATTTCCGTCATAACGAACATCGGCACCTCGCACATCGCAAGCCTCGGCAGCCGCGAGAATATCTGTCTTGCAAAGTTCGAGATAGCGGAGGGTATGGGAGAGGACGACGTCCTCATTCTCAACGGCGACGAGCCGCTCCTCACGGAGTACCGCGGAGTTGTAAAGCCCCGTAAAAAATTCATCGGTATCTACAATAAAAACGCCGACTACAAGGCGGTGAACATAAGGACCTCCGACGACGGTATGATATTCGACGTTCTTTACAGCGGAAACGCCGCCGTAAACGTAAAGATACCGGTCCTCGGCAGGCACAACGTTTACAACGCTCTTGCCGCGTGGGCGACGGGAACGGAGTGCGGACTTACGTCCGACGAGATACGCCGCGGACTTCTCTCGTTCGAGGGAACGAAGATGAGGCAGAAGATCTATCCGCTCGGGAAGATAACGGTCATCGAGGACTGTTACAACGCGGCGCCGGAATCCATGAGGGCGGCGATAGACGTCCTCGTTACGAAGGCGGCGTCGGCGGGCGGCGCGCCCTGCGCGCTGCTCGGAGATATGCTCGAGCTCGGCGAGAACACGAGACTTCTTCACGATCAGCTCGGTCAGTACGCGGCGCAGATGAAGGTCGCAAGGCTCTACTGCTTCGGCGAGATGGCGGATACCGTCGCCGAGGCGGCGATAAAGAAGGGCGTGAGAGCGGACGACGTCAACGTCTGCCGCGACAGGAACGACCCAGAGCGTATGGCGAGGATGATAGCCGCGACGATAAAAGACGGCGACGTCCTCCTTGTAAAAGCGAGCCGCGGAGTCGCCGCGGAGCGCGTCATCGAAGAACTCAAGAAACTCATCTGACGTGGAAAGCCGAAAGGACAGTTTATGAGAAACGTATTGATAGCGTCGGCGGCAGGCGCCGTCTGCACTTTTATACTGACGGTACTTATACTTAAGAAACTGATACCCGTTCTGAAGAGCAAGAAGATGGGTCAGCCGATCCTTGAGATAGGACCGAGATGGCACAAGAACAAAGAGGGTACTCCCGTTATGGGCGGGCTCTCGTTCATCATCTCGTCCGTCGCCGTCGGCGCGGCGCTCGCCGTCGTCTTCGGCGTAACGAGAGGCGTCAGAACGGTGATACCCCTTATAATTTCACTGACTTACGGCGTCCTTTGCGGACTTATCGGTATGATAGACGATATGGCGAAGCTGCGCAAAAAGCAGAACGAGGGACTTCGCGCGTGGCAGAAGCTCGCGCTCCAGTTCATCACCGCGGCGCTTTTCGTCGCCGGGATGGCTGTCTTCTGCGGGAGAGGAACGGAGCTTTACATACCGTTCGCAGGTGTGAAGTTTGACCTCGGTATATGGTATTACGTGATCGCCGTCATACTCCTCGCGGGTGTCGACAACAGCGTGAATCTCAATGACGGAATCGACGGGCTTTGCAGCAGCATTACCTTCGTCGTCGGCGCGTTCTTTTGCGCCGTGTCGTTCTTCCGCCTCGACGGTGAAAACGAGTCTCTCTCGTTTATGTCGGCGCTTATCATGGGCTCCGCCGCGGGATTTCTCGTGTACAATTTTCACCCGGCGAGGATCTTTATGGGAGATACCGGCAGCCTTTACTTCGGCGCCGTCGTCGCCGCGTGCGCGTTTATCATGGACAATCCGCTTATAATAGTCGTGGCGGGTCTCGTCTATATCCTCGAGACTCTCTCGGTCATCCTTCAGGTCGCGTATTTCAAGCTGACGCACGGCAAGCGCCTTTTCAAAATGGCGCCGATACATCACCACTTTGAAAAATGCGGCTTCAGCGAGGTAAAGATCGTAGTCACGTTCACCCTGCTCACCGTTGCGTTCTGCGCGGCGGCGTGGTTCGGACTTTGATAACAATTATTTGATTTTTCAGAAAGGAGGCGTCTTTCATGAGCGATGACAGATCGGCAAAGCGCCAGCCGGACGGCAGAGCGCGTCAGAACGGGGGCGCCTCTGTCAATTACAGGGCGGGCAGGCCCGCCGCAAGGCGCACGCCGGAGGGTATGACCGGAAGGACGATACCGACGGCGAAGCCGGTGCCGAGGGCGAAGCCAGTCGCGCCGACAAAAGAAGACAAAAAGGCGCTGAAAAAAGCCGAGGAGGAACGCCGCTGGAGCGAGGAGATCGAGCGCGTCCGTTCCGGACACGACTGGATATTCTTCATCATAGTGATGATCCTGATAAGCCTCGGCACGGTCATGGTATACAGCGCGAGCTATCCTTCGGCGATAGCGGACGGGCTCGGCGGCTTCTACTACGTCGGACGCCAGCTCTTCTGGATAGGCATAGGGCTCGTCGCGATGTTCGCGGCGTCATATACTCCGGCTAAGTGGATACTCAAAGCGGCGCCCGCTGTCTACGGGCTGACGCTTGCACTGCTCGCCGTCGTACCTCTGATCGGACGCGAGGTCAACGGCGCGAAGCGGTGGATACAGATAACGTCGCAGGTCAGGATCCAACCGTCAGAGATCGCAAAGTTCGCGATAGTCTTGATCCTCGCGTGGTACGTAGACCGGAACGGCTCGAAGTTCAGAAACGCTCCCGACCGCAAAACGAGGTTTATCGAGGGCGTCGTAAAACCGAGTATTTTCATTTTCATATTCGCGATCATGGTACTCGTCGAGAAGCACCTCTCCGGCACGGTCATCATCGTTGCGATAGGCGTTGTGGTTATGTTTCTCGCCGGCGCCGACTGGAAGCTTATGACGCCGTACTATCTCGGTATCGGAGGCGTCGGTGCGGCGGCTTACCTTATAAAAAACCCGTACGCGCTCAACCGTATTCTCACGTATACTAACGAGAACGCGGATATACTCAATGAAAAGTGGCAGACCTATCAGGGTACGCTCGCCATCGGCTCGGGCGGACTTCTCGGTCTGGGGCTCGGTCAGTCGAGACAGAAATTCAGCTACGTTTCCGAGGCGCAGAACGACTTCATCTTCACGATATGGTGCGAGGAGATGGGCTTTGTCGGAGCGTTGATCGTTATACTGCTCTTCGTCGCCCTCGTTTTCAGAGGCTATAAAATAGCGCTGAAGGCGCCGGACGTTCCGTCGTCCCTTATCGTATTCGGCATAATCACACAGGTCGGACTTCAGGCGTTCTTGAACCTCATGGTCGTCACGGACGTCATCCCGAACACCGGCATTTCGCTTCCGTTCCTGTCATACGGAGGAAGCTCGCTCGTCATGATGATGGGCGAGATGGGCATAGTCCTTTCGATATCGCGAAGGTCGTACCAGAAAAAACAGTAGATTCAGGAGATTTATATAATGAGAGTATTGCTGACGGGCGGAGGCACGGGCGGACACGTAAATCCCGCGCTCGCCATAGCCAACACGATAAAAGAAAACGACCCCGACTCCACGGTCGAATTCGTCGGCACGTCGAAGGGAATTGAAAACCGCCTCGTTCCGAGGGCGGGCTACGCCATTCACCACGTCGAAATAAGAGGTATCAGGAGAAGTCTTTCGCTCTCGAACCTCAAGACTCTCTACTACGTGCTGACCGCGCCCGGAAAAGCGAAAAAGCTTCTTCGGGAGTTCAAGCCGGATATAGTTATAGGCACGGGCGGATACGTCTGCTGGCCCGTCATAAAAGCCGCCGCGTCGCTCGGGATACCGACGGCCCTTCACGAATCGAACGCGACGCCCGGCGTCGCCGTGAAGGCGCTCGCATCGAAGGTGGACAGGATATACGTCAACTTCGACAAGGCGAAAGAGCATCTGCCGGACCCGGAAAAGGTCCTTCACGTCGGTAATCCGCTCCTCTCCGAATTCAAGGGTACGGATAAAGAGACGGCAAGAAGAGAGCTCGGCATACCCGAGAGCTGCCGTTACGTTCTCCTGTCCTACGGCGGAAGCCTCGGGGCGGAAACGGTCAACCGCGTTATGCTCCAGTTTATGAAAGAGATAATTTCAAAGCACCCGGAGATATACCACATCCACGCGACGGGCTCCTCCGGTTACGAAAAGATAAAAGCGGAGTTTGACGAGGCGGGGCTCGACAAATGCCCCAACATCTCGCTGAACGAGTACATATACGATATGCCGCTTCGCATGGCGGCGTCGGACGTCGTGGTCTGCCGCGCGGGAGCGATGACGGTCTCCGAGCTTTCTCTGTCGCGTAAATGCACGGTGTTTATCCCGTCCCCCAACGTGACGAACAACCACCAGTACAAAAACGCGAAGGTCCTCTTTGACGAGGGCGCGGCTTTTCTGTTCGAGGAGAGCTCGCTCGACGAAGGATTTGAGGAGGCGCTCGAATTTCTTCTCTCTCCGGCGGGAGACGCTAAGAGGGAACAGATGGAAAACAAAATATCCGCGTTCGCCGTGCCCGACGCGAACAAAAGGATATACGAGGATATACTTAAGCTCACGGGCAAAAAGAACTGAACGACAGATAAAAAATCGGATCGACGGGAAGGAGGCGCAGGTATGCCGGATAAAAGAGCAAGCGTACAGAATAATAACGGCACGCCCGGAGCGCGCCGTCCCGTAAAACGCCCGGACTACGCAACGGGAAACGAAAACTGGAACACGTCGGCGTACGAAAAGTCGGTAAAGACGGAGCACACCGATACGACCGCCTACAAGAGCGAAAAAGGCCGTACCGTGACGAGCCCGTATTATTTCGACAACACCGCCGCCGCCCTTCGCGAAAGACGGATAAAGCGGGCTGGCGAGCGCCGTACACAGATGCGAAAGACACTCGGCAGCAGAAGCCGCCGAGCCGTCGCCGTCAGAAGGATCCTTTCATTATTAATTATAATAGGGCTGTTTATCGGCGCGGGCGCGACGTCGTACAAGCTCTTCTTCGTCGTCAGCGCGGTCTCGATAAACGGCGAGACGTCGTATACGGAAGAGGAGATAGTGAAGGCGACGGGGCTCGACTCAAAGCCGAATCTCTATTCCTTCAGCTCAAAGGACGCGCTTCGCGCGCTCTCGTTCTTCTGCCCGAGGATAACCGAGGCGAAAATAGACAGGACCATGCCGGACAAGGTCACGATAACCGTCACTGAGGAGAAGCCGGCGTACTACGCCGAGATATACGGCGACCTGTTCGCGATATCGGAGTCGCTGAAGGTCATGGACAAGATCTCCCCCGCCGAGGCGGAAGGGCTTATAAGGCTCCGTCTCCAGGACGTGGCGTCAGCGGTCTCCGGCAGCCGTCTTACGCTCGTGTCGGAAAGAGCGCAGGTATTTCTCGAGGAGGCGCTCTCTTATATATCAACCTCACCGCTGAAATCAAAACTTACACAGATAGACCTTCGCAACGACTTCAATACCGTGATGATAGCGGAGGATAAATTCAAGCTCGTCTTCGGAACGCAAGAGGACTTTGAAATAAAAGTCCGCCTCGCCGCGGCGACGCTCGAGGACGAAATGTTCAAAACGGGAAGCCGTGCGCTCGTTAACCTTCAGGATACGTCAAAGACGAGCGTTATCATCGACAATCAGCTCGATTTTGACAAATAAAGCGCCATTTTCTGCGTCTGAATAAAATGAACGATATTCGGCACGGACTAAAAAGGCAAGTGCAAAAATAACATTTTGCTCCAAAATATGTTATAATTCTGCCTTATTTTCGGGAAAAAACCGCTGTTTTTCAAAAAAACATCAAAAAATTTGCCGAAACGTATTGCAAATATCGAAAAAATGTGTATGATTATATTGTGTAGTTATATAAAATTATTTAAAAGTAAAATATTAAAGGAATCATAAATACGGAGGTTGTAAAAATGCCATTCGAACTCGACGACACCGTTTCCAGCGGAGTCAACATAAAGGTAATAGGCGTTGGCGGCGGCGGAAACAATGCAGTCAATCATATGATCGCGTCCAACGTCAGAGGAGTGGAGTTTATCGTCATCAATACCGATAAAATGCCTCTCGCACATTCCAACGCAACTAACAAGATCCCGATCGGCGAAAAGATAACGAAGGGTCACGGCGCGGGCGCAAATCCCGAAGTCGGCGCCATGGCTGCCGAGGAGAGCGTTGACGAGATCAAGGACGCCATCGAAGGCGCCGATATGGTTTTCATCACCGCCGGTATGGGCGGCGGCACCGGTACGGGAGCCGCTCCGGTCGTAGCTAAAGTAGCTCACGATCTCGGCATCCTCACGGTAGGCATCGTAACGAAGCCTTTCGCGTTTGAGGGCAAGAGAAGAATGTCCCAGGCGGAGTGCGGCATAGCGGAGCTCAGACAGTACGTCGACTCCCTCGTCATCATTCCGAACGAGAGACTCAAGATGGTCTCCGAGCGTCCCATCACCATGGTAAACGCTTTCGAGATCGCGGACGACGTTCTCAAGCACGGCGTCCAGAGCATTTCCGAGCTTATCAACATACCCGGATACATCAACCTCGACTTCGCGGACGTCACCGCCGTTATGAAGGACGCGGGCTACGCTCATATGGGCATCGGCTCCGCAAACGGCAAGGACAAGGCTGAACTCGCAGCGAAAGCCGCTATCTCTAGCCCGCTTATCGAGACCTCGATCTCCGGCGCGAGAGGCGTGCTCATCAGCATCACGGCGTCTCCCGATATCGGCATCGACGAGATCGACCTCGCATCCAATATGATAGCGTCCGAGGCTCACGAGGATGCGAACGTTATCTGGGGCGTGGCGTTCGATCCCTCTCTCGAGGACCAGATGGATATCACCATCATCGCCACCGGCTTTGAGAACAAAGCGGAAGAGGCGGCTCAGGCGAGAGAAAAAGAGAGAAAGAGCGCGGCTGACCTGAAGGCTCCCGAGAGACCGAAGGCTGTCAGCGAGGACGATGAGGACGAGGAGAAGTCCGACGAGGACGAGGATTTCGAGGAACTCATGGGCATGCTCAAGAGAGACCGCGACCAGGCTCCCGCGGAACCCGCTCAGACGAACGACAACGGATACGGCGCGGGCATCTACGGCGCCGGCAACAATCCTTACGGCAACTACGGATTCGGCAACGGCGGAAACGATTTCGGCCGCAGATATTGATCAAACAAGCGAAAGAGCGGGCGCTGCGGCGCCCGCTTCAGAGCGAAGACAAACTTGGTAGAGCAGCAATGACAGGCAAAAAGGTGACATAAGCATTACATCATAAAAAGATGAAATATCACCG
>CADBQA010000004.1 GCA_902796675.1 uncultured Ruminococcus sp. | reverse complement strand
CAAGGGATATCTTTGACGGAGGCGAAACGTCCCGCGTAAAGGATAACTTTCTTTCCCGAAAAACCGAGGTCTTCCTTATACTCTTCCTTCGAGCGCAGTTCGGAAATCGCGCGGAACTGATCGGTGTCGACCGTCATCGGCATTATGAAGATCCTGTCGTCTGGCATTCCGTAGTATCGAAACAGACGAGTCTGCCTCGTACCTCCGGGAAAACCGTACGCTCTTCCGGAAAAAATGCGGCGAAGATATATGCGCTTGATAAGCCGCTTGACGGGATTTGACGGCACGCAAAGCTGCGTATCCGACTCTATGGCGTACGGGATACCGCGTTTTCTGCAATAGCGTATAAGCCACGCGTTGACGGCGCCGGTATAGCCGTTGATGACGGCGAAGTCAAAGCCTTCTTTTATTATTCTCTTTATTTTATCGATCTTTTCCGAATTCTTCCCGGACAAAACAACTGACCCCTCCGGAAGAACACGGGCGGTTTCGTGACCGGTCATAGACATTGCGCCGAAAACGTATGAAAAACCGTATTCCGGCATTTGCGAATAGACCCGTTCTATGAGAGCGAGATTATATTCGGTCACTTCAACAAACAAAACCAATACTTTCATAATTCGATTCTAACGGTCGGATGACAGACCGTTTTTTATATTCCGAAGCGCTATCAAAGCGCGGCCTTTCAAAGTATTGCCGACAAAGCAGCAGTACGCGGTCTTAAGTTCACCGCCGAAGGACATCTTGAATTTATCAATGGAATTCGGAGCGTCCTCGCTCGCTATATTCCCGAAATCGTAAATCGAAAAACCGCGGCCCTTCAAATATGAAATGTCAAAGTCGTGTAGACCGCGGTTCGCCCAACCGACAAGACTTTTGTTGTTTCCCTTTTTGATCGAAAACCACAACATGGCGGCGTTGCCGTCCGCCTGATATACGTGATACGCCCAGCCGTCCTCAAATTCCGCTTTCGTCACAAGGACCTGACCGAGCCTCGACATTTGACTGATTTCTTCAATGTCGAAGTTTGATTTGAGTTCTTTATGATCTATAGAATCGCAAAACTCAAAATAATTCTTCTCGAGTTCAGCCAGAAAAGCGTCGTCGGGATCCGTAATAACACGATAACTGATCTCTTCACGCTCCGCTCTGCGGACCTCGTATCTCAGTTCCTTTGAATACCTGCCGCGAATGGTTTCTATACTTTCAGTAAGATCTATTACCGGAGTCCGGTAGGTATCCCATTTTTCAGCGGATACGTCGTCCGGCTTTCGGAAAAATCTCATATATCGAATGACGTCGGCATCGCTCCGTACGGCACCCTCGGGAAAAATGATCCGCTCGTAACTGTAAAACCTTTTATTGATAAGCAATCGTATCATTGCGCCAGTTCCTCATATACCGCAGTCAGCTCGGAAGCGGTGATCTTCCAGGTAAAGCGTTCCGTAACCGTTTTCCTTGCCTCCGCTCCCATCGGTCCGCGACGCGAGCGGTCTGTCAGAAGTTCAAGCTTCTCTATCAGTTGTTCCGTATTTCTGTTTTCTATCAACATACCGTTGACGCCGTCGGTAATGACTTCGTCAATGCCGTTTTCATAACATCCGATCGCCGGCAGACCGCAAGCCATCGCCTCAAGGTAAACGCATCCGAGCGCTTCAAACCGGGAAGGGAGAACGAAAACGTCGGACGACTGCATCAGGCGGCGTACGTCGTCGTAAGGAACGTATCCTGTAAACTCGACGGAATTTTCGATCCCGAGCTCCGCGGCAAGCGCTTTCAGCTCATTTTCAAGAGCGCCTCCGCCTACGATTTTCAAATCCGCCGAATATCCTTTGTCAAGAAGCGCCTTCAGCGCGCGAAGTGTCATATCGTGGCATTTTAGCGGTATCAGATTGCCGACGGATATAAGATGAAGCGCGCCGTCCGGCTCGTGAGACGCGGGGCGGAACATCTCCGTATCGACTCCGTTATAGATCACGTGCCCGCGGTCCGAAAGCTCCACCTTTTCGGATATCCGCTCAATCACTTTGCGGCTGACGCCGCAAACCGCGGCGGCACTGCCGTAAACGGCGGCGGATTCGGCGACGATTTTTCCTACGTTGCGGCATTCCGAATAACTTTCCTCAAGAAACACGTCAAGCCCGTGACCGTGAACGACGTACGGCTTGCCGTATTTTTTGCCGGCGATCATTGCCGCCTGGCCCGTCGGAAGCGCGGCGTCCGCGTGGTAAATATCATATTTTTTCAAATCGAAGGCGCGGTCCAGAGCGGGAAACAGATTTTTCCCCGTCCGCTGAAAGTCCCGCGCGCCCGGGAGCTTGAAGAAACGGACGTAGCGAATATGGACGCCTTCGTAATCCCATTCGCGGCGATCCGGTTCTTTTGAGTAGAACGGGACCGGAACGGCGACGTCAACGTCAACGCCGAACTGACGCAACGCTTTGACCTGCTCGTGGCAGAATATCCCTTTTTGAGGATATTCGGGCGTTGGGTACATTGTCGTAACGTATAATACTTTCATACAAAATACCCGCCTCGGCTAATAATCGTAATCCGTAACACGTTCACCTCTGATGTTTTGGAAGTGTAAACGCATTAACTGTAAAGGGCCTTTCCAGTCAAAATCACCGTGAAGCTTTTTGACAAATACTTCAAGCGTATCATCATCGGATATACCGATCCTTGGAAGTACTTTGTTTTTTAGTCTGTCAATAGATGTTCTTCCGTAGTGCGATCCAAGAAAAAATGAATAACGCATCCTGCGTCGAACAAGTCCGATTGAGCGTCTGTCCCAAGTGCCGAACGGCATACAAAAAGCCAAAGGTTTATACCCGAGATGTTTCATAAACAATTCATCGGAAAGCTCTATTTCGTCAGCAAGCCGCTCTTCGGACAATAATCTGATATCCGTATGCGTATGCGTGTGCGCCTGCATCTCAAATAAGCAAGAATCGTATAGATCCTCGACCATATTCCAACTCATAAAATGCGGATCTGTTCCTATATAAGCTGTGGGAAGATAAATATTACCTTTGATCCCGTATTTTTGCATAATGGGGGCGGCGTTTTCATAAACGCTTAGGAATCCGTCGTCAAAAGAAACGATTATACTCTTATTCGGAAGTGATTCGTTCAATTCTGAAAAAAACAATGAGCGGTATCCGTTTTCTGACAAATACTTCATCTGCGCCGAAAACTTATCCAAGGTTAATTTTTGATACGAAAAACCTCGAGGCTCACGTACTATCTCATGATAATATATTATCAGCAGATGATTCTTCATTTTCTCCCCCGGTAAAGCGCTGAAGCATAGCATTAACCAACGATGCCTTTTCACTCAAAATGCAATTATTATCATTATTCGGTTTATATGGTGCGAATGGTACGGTTTTCATCAAAAAAGCTAAATCTTCGGGATTATTGAACGGAAAAAGCCATGCGTTTCCGTATCCCCCTAACGCTTCATGCGAAAACGGCATATCAGACGCAATAATCTTTGCGCCGGCTGTTTTTGCTTCAATTAAGGGTAGACCGCAAGTTTCGAGATACGAGGGAAACAGCAAAATAGATTTGCTATAGTAATCCCACATCTCATCATACGAAAGCCTTCCGACAAACGATATGGGTAGCCCTTCAACATCTTTAAAAAGCCTTTCGGCATATGCGTTTTCCGATGAATCAAAGGTAAAAACAATCCGGTAATCGCGAAAGCCTTCTTGTTCCAATATTCTGCAGGCATCTATAATAACGCTGTGATTCTTATAAATCTCGGCTCTTGCCGGGTAGAAAAAAACTTTAGAGTGTTCTCCACGATTCGGAATATCAGGAATTCTGCTTCGATCGATATAAACCGGAACCACGGAAATCTTTTCTGAAGGATACGATTTCAGCCATTTTATCGTTGCCGCACGTATCCACTCCGTCTGTACGAAAATATGGTCGGCACGGCGCAACGTCTTATGATATAGTCCGCAAATCACTTTTTGCCGAAAGGCCAGAGATCTTTCTTCTTTTTTTAAAAATGAAAAACGTTTTTTGCAATATTGAAGAGATTGATGGAGATATACATACTGCGATTTGCGGCAACGGAATATCGGCATATTCTGCAAAGAAATTACAAGATCCGGTTTAACTCTCCTGATCAATCTCGGCAATTTAAAAAACTCGAAGAAGAACCGGGACAGCCGTGATCCTTTGTTTCTGTTGATCACATAAACTTTGTCAGCCGGTTTTATTTCCGATGCGGATGTTAAAAAAATCCATTGAGTATCCGGATAATTAAGCTCAATTGCATCATAATAAAAGTTTCTCAGAACCTGCAAACCGCCGCCGTCTTCTGCCGCGAGATCATAAACAAATATTTTCATGGTTTATTAATCGCTTCTGATAATCTTTTTTCCAGTTCATCCATAAATCGATTTCGACTGAAATAATCTTCGTAATACTTACGTGAATTAACGCCCATTTTTTGCTTGTCTTCTTCTTTTATAAATGCTCTGATATTGGCAACCAGAGCGTTTGTGTCCTCCGCGGGACCGACAAAGCCGCAGTTCGCGGACTTTATCGTCTCGCTTATCTCACCATCAGCTGCGGCAATAATCGGTTTGCCTGCAGCCATATAGGATTGAACTTTTCCCGGAAGGGTCATGCTCAACACCGGGTCGGATTTGAGTGTGACAAGCATTGCGTCCGCAATAGCATAATACTTCGGCATATCTTCAATAGGCTTGCGTCCATGAAAATATACGTTTTTTCCGGCTTTTGACATCAGCCTTTGCATCTCCGTGCCGTCTCCGACTATGTGAAAGCAAACTTCCGGTAATTCTTCAGCGGCATCTATCACAGTATCAAGCCCTTGCGCTATTCCGACATTTCCCGCAAATACAAGGTTTATATGTTCTCCGGGTAATTTAAAAGGCAACGGCTCAAATAATTCCTCGGCGAATTGAGGCAGATACTGAACGTCGTCTATGCCGAATTCATCTCGGAAGTATTCGGCAAATCCTTTGCTGGTGATCAGGATTCTGTCAGCTTTTTTATAAATCTTTTTTGACTTTCTGTGAAACTCTTTATAAATAATTGAATGTCTGCCGATTCCTCCCGCGACAAGGCTTTCAGGCCAAAGGTCAAGGCAATATAAAACAATAGGGGCTTTATATATTCTTTTATACTCAATAGCAGGTTCCGCCATCATCACCGGACTGAGTTGATTTACTAACGCAACGTCATATTTATGTTCTTTGAAATGTGCGGAAGTACGAACGTACTTCTTCGCCTTTCTCGAATAAGAAAAGTAATTTAAGAAACGATGTACAACTCCGATTTTTCTCGGAATGATAGGACATCTGTGAACAACAACCCCGTTGATTACCTCATCAGAGCGTTTGTGCTTTTCGTATCCTTTGTAGATTCTCCCTTCGGGATAATTCGGCTCGCCGGTTACAACTGTAACGGCATGTCCTCTTTTAACAAGCTCTTCGCATATATCTGTTATTCTGAACGGTTCCGGGTAATAGTACTGACAGATTACAAGTATATTCATTTGCGTTTCCTCTCACTTGCACCCGTCCCGCCTTCGACAACGCCGTCGGAGCGAAGAACGGAGAAGAAAGTCGCGAAGAAGCACCTGCAATCGAAGAGAAACGCCCTAACGCCGCCTTTTTTGAGAGATGCGACGTACTCGCCGTCGAGCTTCGCTTTTTGAGGTATTTCAAGAGTGTCCCTGCCGTTTATCTGCGCCCATCCGGTAAGACCAGGTTTGACGTCGTTCGCACCGTATTTATCGCGCTCGGCGATAAGGTCGTACTGATTCCAGAGCGCGGGGCGCGGTCCGATCACGCTGATGTCGCCCTTCAGAATGTTGAAGAGCTGAGGCAGCTCGTCGAGGCTCGTCTTTCTGAGAAACTTGCCGACTCGCGTTATGTACTGCTCCGGGTCCTTGAGAAGATGAGTAGGGACGTCGTGTGGCGTCGAACGCTTCATCGTCCTGAATTTATAGATCCGGAAAGTCTTTTTGCCTTTTGCGATCCGTTTTTGAGAGAAGAACGGTTTTCCGGGGTCGTCGATCACGACGGCAACGATTATCAGTATGAAGAGCCACGACAGTACGAGGATACCTATCAAGGCAAGCGCAAAATCAATTATTCTTTTTATAAACTTTGTATATATCATTTGCCTTATTTGCTCCTAACTGCCGTATAGAAACCGATTGGGTTATACGCCGGTTATTCTTTTATCATATCCTCCGCCTCCGCCCTCGTTTCCTCGAGGTTGGCGTAAGCGTATTCCATAAGACGCGGCAGCCTCTCGAGGAACTCGTCCTCGTCGAACGGGATCGGATGGCCTATGTGGATAAGCTTATTGGGGGTCGTCTGCATACCCTCCTCCGCCATCAGCTTTTCTTCATAGAGTTTTTCGCCCGGGCGAAGGCCGGTATAGACTATCTTTATATCGACGTCGGGCGTGAAGCCGCTGAGCTTGATGAGGTTTCTCGCGAGGGTATCTATTTTGACGGGCTCGCCCATATCGAGGACGAAGATCTCGCCGCCTTTGGCGTAAACTCCCGCCTGGAGAATGAGGCTGACGGCCTCGGGTATCGTCATAAAGTAACGGATGATGTCCTTATGTGTGACCTCGACCGGGCCGCCTTTCGCGATCATCTTTTTGAAGAGCGGAACGACCGAGCCGTTGGACCCGAGGACGTTTCCGAATCTGACGGCGACAAACTCCGTACGGACGTCGTTCGGGACTTTCCCGTCATCAACCGCCCCGTCCGCAAAGAGCGCGTCCTCGCCGTGCGCCGCGAGGCGCGGTATGGTATCCGCCTTCCCCGCTCTTATCTTGCGGTCGAAGGACTGGATGACCATCTCGCATAGTCTCTTTGAAACGCCCATTATATTTGTGGGATTGACCGCCTTGTCGGTACTGACGAGGACGAAGCGCCGGCAGCCGTGTGTCATCGCCGCGTACGCCGTCTTGTATGTACCGAAGACGTTGTTCTTTATCGCCTCGCACGGGCTCGTCTCCATCAGCGGAACGTGCTTGTGCGCCGCCGCGTGGTAGACGTAGTCCGGGTGGTATTTGTCAAACAGCTGGTTGACTCGGCGGCTGTCGCGCACCGAGCCGATCTCGACCGCAAAGTTGAGGTCCGGCAGGTCGCTTTTCAGTTCCTGCTCTATGTCGTAGGCGTTGTTCTCGTAGATGTCGAAAATAACGAGCAATCCCGGCTTGTGTCTTGCGATCTGACGGCAGAGCTCCGAACCTATCGAGCCTCCGCCGCCGGTGACGAGGACCGTCTTTCCGCGGAGGGATTCAAGGATCTCCTCGAGGTCGACGTTTATCTGTTCGCGTCCGAGAAGGTCGGCGATATCGACGTCCTTCATCTTCGCAAGAGTTATCTCTCCGGAGATAAGCTGATACATGCCCGGAAGAGATTTAAGCTCGCACCCCGTCTCTTTACAGATATTGAGTATATCGCGAAGTTCCCCGCGCGAGGCGCTCGGGATCGCGACGTAGATCTTGTCTATGTTGTATTTCTGAGCCGCGGACATAATGTCATCGCGGCCGCCGACGACCGTTACGCCCTCGATCGTTCTGCCCCATTTGTTTTTGTTGTCGTCGATAAAGCAGACGACGCGGTCGTCCGACCCTTCCGTACGGAGCATATCGCGAAGGATCATCTGACCCGCCGCGCCCGCGCCGATAAGCATTACGCGGTGACCCGACTCCGGGGTCTTGAATCTCGAACGGATCACGTTGAGAAAACGGTAAGAAAAGCGTATGCCGAGGACGAACGCAAACTGGAAGAACGCGCCGAGGATATAGTACGAGATCGGCATACGGGCGAATATGACCGTGATAAGCGCCGCGTGGAGCACCGCCGTTACAGCGCTCGACAAAGCGACGCGCCCGAGCTCCGGAAAGCTTGCGAAGCGCCAGATGCTTTTATACAGCCGGAGTACCCAGAACGTAACGAGGCAAATGACCGTGTATATCGGGACAAAATGCTTCCATGCGTCGTAAAAATACGGCGTTATCGTCGAATACCTGAAATCGAACCGCAGCCACAGAGCGAGAAAATACGCACCGTTTACGGCGATCACGTCGTAAACGATGAGATATATCATTATTATCTGCCAGTGTTCAAGATGAAGCCACTTGGCGAGTTTTCCCGTAATGCGACGCATATTCCGCCCTCGTTTTCAGTTATTTTTCTTCGCTCTTTTTCTTTTTGATCTTTGATTTTTGAGAAGTCTTTTCGTTGTTTGAATACTCGTATCCGCTGTAATATCCGCCGTACCTTCTGTAATAGTAGCCGTATCTGCCGTACCGGCGGTAATATCCGTACTTCTTTCCGTAATAGCGGCCGTTCGACTGGTGGTTTAGCTGGTTGAGGACAACGCCGAGTATCGGGCAGTCCGTATTCTGAAGCTTCTTTACTATCTGCTGGCAGAGCTTGTAGTGGACCGTTCCCGCGTTGAGAACAATGATCGTGCCGTCGCAAAGAGTAGCGAGCACCGCGGCGTCGGTCACGACGCCGAGAGGCGCGCTGTCGATGATAACGTAGTCGAACATATCCCTGACCGCGCGGATGAGCCTTTGCATATCCTCCCCCGCGAGAAGCTCGACGGAGTTCGGAGGATATTCGCCGGAGGGGATAAGATAGATACCCGCGGTCTTATCTCTGTAAAAGACGTCGGGGAGCTCCGCTTGCCCTGAGAGAAGATGCGAGAGTCCCTTCGTGATCTTTCCCGATTTGAGGCGTTTTTTCATTATAGACTTACGCATATCCGCGTCTATCAGAAGGACCTTTTTATCGAGCTCCGCAAACGTACGGCAGAGATTTACGGCGAGGGTCGTCTTGCCCTCGTTCTGCACCGCGCTTGTAAGGAGAATGACCTTCTTGTCCTTTCCGCAGAACTGAATATTCGTACGGAGCGTCTTCATCTCCTCGTTTATCGCGAAAGGAAGCTCGGCGTACTCGATCTCGATCGGCTTCGGAGACCAGGGCTCCTGCTTATTCATTTCACTGTCGTTAATAATCTTTTCCTCTGCCATATTTTTATCCTTTAATGATTTTCCCGGGGTTTTTGAGCATCAGCCGCTCGGCTGTCTCATCCCCCGCTTTCTTTTTGATAAACGTCATACACTCACGCATCCGCACGGGACGGTCATCCACACCGTGAGCGTCGGAGGCTACGACGTCAACAAGTCTTTCGCCGATAAACTCCCATACGGTTTTTTTGACGTACCTGCCGTCATATCCGAGTACGGCGTCGGCGTTCACCTGAATTGCCGCGCCGAGCGAGCGCAGGGTCTTTACCGTGTCCGCGTCCGCCGCCGGATATCTCTCGACGTGCGCAACGAGCGGCACAAAACCGCTCTCCTTAATTCTCATGACGGCGCGCGCCATAGTGTCCGCATCGTCGGCGGACGAAAACTCCGTCAGTATAACGCCGCGCCCGACGGGAATTATCTCTCCCGCCTCGAGCTTTTCCCAAAACAGTCCGTCAACGTGGTATTCTCGCGAGAGGCGGAGCGTCAGACCGAGCTCTCCTGCGATCCCGCTGATCCTTTCAAACTGAAAGCGGATCTTTTCATCCGGCGTTTCGAACATACCTTCGCGAAGGTGCGGGGTCAGGCATATCTCCGTGACCCCCTGCTCCGCTTCCGAAGAAAGAAGAAGCCTTGCCTCATCCAGGTCGTTCGCGCCGTCATCCACATACGGAAGAAGATGGCAATGAATATCTATCATGATTTCCGAACCTCTCCGAAAACAGTTTGGCGCGGCGCCGTTATTTCGTGCGCTTTTGCGAAAAGATCAAGGCGAACGCCACACCCGCGGCGGTGACGCCTGCGGTCGCAAGCAGCCACACGGAGTCTCCCGTTGAAGGCGCTTTTCGAGTCGTATCCTTGGCGGGATAGTTCGAGCCCACAGTCGTCGTCACGGCGGAGAAAAGCCCGCCTTTCTCGACCGGGATATCGACGTTTGGCGCGGTACCGACGGTGAGGAGAGTCCAGACGCCGTCGATACGCTCAAAAACGTATACCGGGAGCCCGTCGAGCCCCGAAAGGTTGATTTTCAGCGTGAGAGGATAATTCTCCGCGAAATACTCCGTGCTCCAGACGACCTGAAGCTTCGACTCATCCACTCCGGTCAGCGCCTCCGCTTCCGCCGGGGTTATTCCCCCGGCGGCGCCGTCTTCCGCGAAAACAGACACGGAGGACGACGTCACGAGAAGCGCGAGTATTATCGCGGCGAGAAGAGCTCTCACCCGTCGCGCCGACGGTCGGACACCGGAGCCGGTCGGTCTCATTTCCTGACTCCGAAGTTCATTATCTTCTCAACGAGTTCGCCCTTAAGCTTTTTACCTCCCGCGGTGAGACGCCATACTATGACGCCTACGGCGAGGATGGCGACCATGAGAGGAGTCCATTTATCCGTGATATACATCGGCGTACAGATATTTTCCGTCAATATGAAGGCGACTATGGCGCCGGCGCCGGACAAAAGGTCGAAGAAGCCGGTCTTCCAGAGCTTGCCCTTGCGTTTGAACTCCGTGACGACTCTTGAAACTCCGCCTGCCGTCTCGTTCTTTTCATTCTTAAGAACGACGTAGCGCTCGTTGTTGTAATCGTATTCTTCTTTATTCTTCTTTACTTTGATCGCCTCTCCGGTTGCAACGCCGCCGAAGATGACCGTCGCGACGGCGCAGATGAGGTTAAGAAGCGCCCAGCCCGGATTCGCGTTTCCGTCCTCGTCAACGGCGCTCTTGTACCAGGGGAAGGGCCTGCCGGACTCCCCGCGCCAGACGTCGATAATACTCTTATCCGACTCGTCCGTGTCCTCGGGCTCCTTCGTTTCAACGGGTTCTTTCGTTTCAACGGGCTCCGCCGTGTCCGTCGTATCGACGGGCTCTTCTGTATCCGTCGTTTCGGCGGGTTCCGTCGTGTCGTCGGGCTCTTTCGTATCCGTCGTCTCGGCGGTATCCGTACCGACGATCTCAACGGGGTCCGACTTGCTGTCGCCGTCCGCAGCGAATACGGTGAGTCCCGCGAGGCTGACGACAAGAATTGCGGCAAGAAGTAAAGTGATGATTCGTTTCATAGTATTTCTCCATTATCCCGCGGGATGAGTCTCCCGTGCGGGGCGTTTTCATAGGTTTTTTCGCGTAAGGTTCAGTCTTTCCCGTCCGCGCGTTTGTAAAACAGGTCGACTACGACCTTTTCAAGCTCTTCACGATCGACGTAGAACTCGTCGTGTATCGCGCCGCGGCGCGACTCGCCCGGAAGGCGAACGGTCGACGTCAGTTCCGTTTCAAACAAGGACTTCATTTCGTCCGTCCGGAGGTCAGTATTGACGTACGGGTCCGCGACGTCAAGAAGCGCGGTTATATCCCGCCCCCTGAAGCTCTCGAGCATCTGTCTTATGAACCAGCTGTGACGGCTCATACGGACGTCGTTCGCGCCGACCGACTTGTCTCTCCAGCGGATGAAGTTCTCCGCCTCGCCGCCGTCCATATGTACCGCGGCGCCCTCGGCGTAGTCGGGATTTATGTAAGTACAGTCCTCTTCCATTATGACGTCGATCCCGCCGAGCGCGTTCACGATCGGAGATATGCCCGACATATCGAGAGACACGGCGCCGTTTATTTCAACGTCTCCGAGAAGAGATGAAACCGCTCTCTTCGTGAGAAACGCGCTCCTGCGCGGGCTGTCACCGAAGGAATACTGCATGTTTATCTGCATGACTCCGGTGCTGAGATAATCCCCGGCGACGTCGTACGTATCGACCTCTGTCATCGTGTCGCGGCTGATCTCGAGGATCCTCATCTTTCCGCCGTCTTTTACGAGAAGAAGTATCGTGTCCGTCCGTCCTCCGCGTCCGTACTCATCGTAGCTGACTCCCACGTCGTCGACGCCGAGGAACAGATACGCGCGTACCGAGCGGTCACGCACGTACGTGACGCCGTCAAGCTCGACCGTCGATCTCTCCTCCGGCGGCGTGTACGTCGCATCCGACACCGTCCGCTCGACTCTTCTGCCGAAGATGAAGGACAGAAGCGCGCCGGCGGCGATCGAGAAGACAAGCGCGATGACGACGATCATTATTTCTTTTTTGATTTTTTCGTTTTTCTTTTCTCTGTGTCTATGTTTCTTCATTTCTCACCGCAATCACCAGGCATCGCTCATCCCCGCGGCACGTCTCAAGAGTCAGAAGGTGATCCTTCAGAACGTCGATCCCGTCAAGGGAACCGGTAACGGGCGACAAGCTGTTTATGAAAGCCAGGCGATCCGCAGGATCGCGCTGATCGTACCAGGTGTCAATAAGTCTGTCATCGTAATTTACAAAGGATACGACCTCATAAGTGTGAGAGCCGTAAGGCGTCGTGACGCGCACTTCACGGTGCCCATCCATAAAGGCGGGATCGGAATAGCGGTCAAGCTCCGAGAACATACCGCCGAAGAGCAGATCATGCCCGTAAACTATCGTGTTGAACTGTCCGAACTTCTCGTCCGTATATCCGAGCGTGAAGATCGACGCGGGATAGCCGGAGCGTCCTTCGACCGTGTGTGTCAGATAGTAGGTGTCGTCGTCCGGGTGCTTTGCGACGGGATATTCGATGCCGGTGCCCGGAATATACAGCCACGCGAAGATGTTCGGGTCGACCGAGCGAAGGTATTCAAAATCCTTCTCCCCGGAGTAAGGCGCCGACTCCTTCAGCGTTTCGTATATCCTGTTCCTCATCGCCCTGCCGGCAAACTCGTACGCCGAGACCCCCGCGGCGATGCAAAGAGCCGCCGAGAGTATGATCAATAAGATCCGTTTCACGTCGTTAAGCGCGCCCGTACGCTACATCTTGAGCGACTTGTCGTACGGGATGGACGCGAGGGTGTTGAGTCCGAGGTACTTGCGTACGTCCTCCTCCGTGCTTATCGTGTCGTCGAGCAGGAAGCGTATTATGAGATAGCCCGCTACGATAACGAAGCCTATGAGCGCTCCCATCTCTATGTTTCTCGTCAGCGACGGCGAGCTCGGGCTCGTAGGCACGACCGCCCTCTCGACCGTCGACGGCTTGTCCGTGTTCATTATGTTCGCGACCTGCTGACGGAGGATATCCGCCATCGAGTTCGCGATCCTCGCCGAAAGCTCCGGATTCGCGTTCGTCACCGTTATCGTCAGCATATGAGAATCCGTCGGGTTGGTGACGGAGATCGACCCGCCCAGAGCCCCCGGGCTCGTCTTGAGCTCGCAGTCGTCGACGACCGCCTGCAGGACCTCGCGGCTCTTGGCGATTATCTGAAAGTCGACGGTGAGCTGATTTCCGAGCTGAAGGTCGGTCAGCGAAGTTATGCTCGTCGTCTTGTTGAAGATGTAGATCGTGGAAGACGCTTTGTACATCGGCGTTATCGCGAATACCGTGTAGCATCCGGCGATAAGCCCTCCGACGAGAAGACCGAGCACGAGCATCCACCAATGATGGAGAAGCACCATCAGCATATCCATCAGATTCAGCCCGTCGGTAATACCTTCCTGTTCAGTTATCTTTTTAGTTTCGTCCATCTGATTTTCCTCGTTTATTATGCGCTGCCTGTATATGTCAAGAGGCTGAATGAGCCTTTGAAGTATCGTCCCAATGGCTGTAGATCTCAGCGATCTTTTCTTTCAGTTCGGCGATCCTCGCGCTGCGCGCCTCTTTCGCCTCATTGAAAGCGTCAAGTTTTTCCTTTTCTCTCGCGACGCGGTCCTTCACCGTCCGAACGGCGTCAGCTACGGAGCCTATCGCTATGTGTCCGCTGTCCGCCTGATCCTTGATAAGCTCGAGGATCTCTCCTGTCTGACGTTCGGTGACCGTCGTTTCGACGAGGTCGAACGCGAAGAGAAGCCCCTGCTCCGAATCGGCGAGCGACGCGAGCCTGTTCGCGGGAGTGTACGCGGCTCTGTTTACGTAACTGTAGTTCAGCTCCACAGTTCCGTCGTCCGTTGTGCCGCTCGTCAGCGTGTCGCCGTACAGAAACAGCGTTTCGATACCGGAATCCTTAAGGGTTTTTCTGTTTTTCTCCGTGTCGTCGCTCGCGCGTATCAGGCACGCGCCCGTGTCGCCGAGCCCCGCGTCCCGAAGGCTGTCTTTGATCCTTTTGATATTCTCCGCGGAGTATTCGCCGCGGCTGTAAAGTATCACGTCAAGTCCCGAGCCCGAGATCACCTCGATTATCGGGTCCGGATCCCATTCGTCCGTTTTAAGAAGTATCGTCGGAGTGAAGCCGTACGCCTCTCCGTATTCCCTTGCGGCGTTAAACGTTTCGACGCCGTCGACAAGGAACGAGATCACGGCGACGCCCGGTCCCTCGGGCATATAGATACTCATTTCCTCGTTTTCCTGCTCGCGTAAAAGGTCGGTAAGTTCCGCCTCGTACGCCGCGGCTTCGGGAGAGAGCTCGGCGAGCCGCCTCGAGCGCTCGTTCATATCCGAGCGGTAACGGATGATTATAAACGCCATGCCCGCTAAAAGCCCGACTATCACAAGGGCTATGACCGCCTTGATTATTTTGCGAAGGATGCCATCGTCCATTCTTTGAGTAAACCTTTCGTTAAAACCGCGCGCCGCCGGCGCCGGTTTCTATATTCAACCGTTTCGCGCCGCCTTGCCGGCGATTTTGCGAAACAGAGATGATGCTGTGTTGATTAGATACTGCGCCGCTATCCGCAGCGGATAAAGACGGCACCAAAACAAAACGTACAGACGATATTTCAAAGAGCCGAGATCGACCCTTTTCGTGCCGTCGCGGATGATGCCGGTCAAAACGCCGATCACCTCTTCGTCCCGTACGCCGCGATCCATACTGAAATTATGATCCCCCATGGCAGAATACTCTGTCCCGCCCTGACCCTTCCGGATGCGGATGATCCTGTGAAGTATATATTTTTCGACGTCCCTGTAAAGTACGACGTCGTATTTGCGAAGGGGCTCTTTTCCCCTCGCGCCGATCTCTATTATGTCGCGCCCCGGCCTTATAAGCGGGCGCATACTGTCCCCTTTGGTTTTGTATATGAAAAAGCCGTGCTCCCTCAGTTCTTCTTCAAAGGTCATATCTGACCCTCCGGTTGGTTTTTTCCTCGGCAGACGCGCCTGACATCGCTTCGAGCGACAGCCGCGCGGCGTCAGGGGACATATTGCAGCAAAGCCTGTAAAGCATGACCGTGTCCGCTATCTTCGTCACAAGACGAAGGATTTTGTCCGCCGCCTCCTGTCTGTACGCCTGCGCAAAAAGGCGAGGTATCGCGGCCTGCGCGTCGAGGGGCTCTATATGATTCACGTCCGACCTTTCCAAAAAGCAGATCGCGCGAAGCGGAAACGACGTGTTTGAGCTGAGGTGTTCCTTCCCGTCCCAGGGAGATCCGAACACCGTACAGGTCTCTCCCACTCTTATAAACGGCTTGTCGTCGTTCACCATGACGACGCGATCGCCGAGCAGCTCGCGCCAAAGGCGGCTGTGCGTGCTCTTTCCGGTACCGCTCGGCGCCGCGAAGATATAGCAATTTCCGTCATACGCGAGCGCGGAGCCGTGAAAGAGGAGCGTGTCCTTCCCGACAAGGTAGTCGGAGAGCTTTCTCTGAACAAAGAGAAATTCGATAAATCCGTCGGAGCCGTCCTGCCCGAGCCGCGCTCTTTCGGCGCGAACGTCGGCGGCGGTCGATGCGATCCCTAACTCCGGCGTCCCGTCGGACACGTAGTCAGCGAGTCTCGAGCGCGAATAACCGTGAACGGTCGTGAGAGAAAAAACGGTATCTGCGATTTTGTAATTCATACCATCTCTCCGATTCATACGCGATGCGAACTTCCAAGCTCCTCATAAAGGCGCACGGCGTCGTCCGTCGCGCCGTCAAAAACTATCCTGCCCTTGTCCATAACTATACAGCGGGAGCAAAGCTCGCGCACCGTCGCCATATCGTGGCTGACGTAGAGGACCGTGCGGTCTCGCTCGCTTGCCGTCTCGCGAAGCTTGGCGAAGCATTTTTTCTTGAACGCGGCGTCGCCGACCGCGAGGACCTCGTCCATAATCATGATCTCGCATTTCAGATGCGCCGCGACCGCGAACGCAAGCTTGACCTTCATTCCGGACGAGTAGCGCTTTACCGGGGTGTCGATAAATTCCTCGACCTCGGAAAAAGCGATTATGGAGTCCATATTCTCTTTTATTTCCGCGCGCGAGAGCCCGAGTATCGAGCCGTTGAGAAAGACGTTCTCCCGCCCGGTCATCTGAAGATTGAACCCGGTGCCGACCTCGAGCAGCGAGCTGACGCGCCCGTAAATGTCTATTGTACCCGTCGTCGGCGCCGTAACGCGGCTGAGGAGCTTAAGAAGCGTGCTCTTGCCCGCTCCGTTTCGCCCGATGATGCCGAGCGTCTCGCCGCGCGCGACGGTAAGATTTATATCTTTCAGGGCGAAAAATCCGCCCCGTCCCGCCTTCGACGTCACCTTGCTGTTGGGGTCGTCCCGTCCGAGACGTCTCGCCCACCAGCTCTGAAAATCGGCTTGAAGCGTTCCGTAGCCGATCTGCCCGAGGCTGTATCTCTTCGATACGTCCGACATTATTATCGCCGGGGTCGTCTCGTTCGCGCCGGACGTCGGCTTTGTTTTTTCTGTCATGGCAATCATCTCCCCGGCAAATCAGACCGTGTCGAGGAAGTTCCGCTCGACGCGGTGGAACAGCGCGAGCCCGAACGCGAGTATCAATATCGTCAGCGCCCAGCTGAACAGCACGTAGCGGAGCTCCGGTGTTCCGACGCCGAGAAGCGCCCTTCTGAAAAGCTCCATCGGAGCCGTCACGGGGTTTATAAGGACTATCCGCCTTATGATGCCCGCGGGTATTTCCGACAGCGGATAAACGACCGCCGTCGCGTACATCCAGAGCTGCGTGCCGACCGGAACGAGGACGTTCAGATCGCGGTACTTCGCCGTGGCGGAGGAGACTATAAGTCCGCACCCCAGGGCGAGAGAGGCAAGCTGTACGACGACGAGCGGGATCAGTAGGCAATATCTCCAGTCCGGATGTACCGCGCCCTTCGCGCCATAGTAAATAAGGAGCCCCAACGCCGGCAGAAGCTGCACCGCGAAGCGCACCGCCGCCGTCAGTATCGTCGATATCGGTACGGTGAGCCGCGGGAACCATATCTTGCCGAAGAGGTTCGCGTTCGAGGTGAATACCGTCGAGTTCCCGGAAAAGCAGGCGGAGAAAAAATTCCACGCAGCGGTCCCGGTCAGATAAAAGAGCATTTCCGGCACGCCCTCCGTGCCGAGCCCCGCTATCCGCCCGAAGACGACCATGTAGACGAAGCTCGATATCAGCGGATTCAGAAGAAGCCAGAGCGGACCGAGGATAGTCTGTTTGTAAGTCACCGTCAGCGACTTTTTCGTAAACAGAAAAATCAGGTCACGGTAGTCCCAAAGCTCTTTCAGGTTCCAGTTGAACCACCCTTTTTTCGGGGTTATGTGAGTGTGCGCCGTCATTCTTCGATCGCCCCTATCGAGCGGAGCTTTTCTATAACCGCCTCCGTGTCGCGAAGCGCCGTTTCAAAGTCGACGTCGTACTCCTCCGTCAGAGCGGACGCGACGTCGCGCGGCGTCGTCTCCGTCTTGAGTTTTTCAATAATAAAAGCGGCAGTAGCGTTTGAGCGAACGAGTCCGTGAAACGCCTCGCCCGGCTGCCCCATGGCAACCATAAGCTGCTCGTCTCTGTAATTCTGAGTTACAAACCCCTTCGCCAGCTTCATGCCGCACTCCGTTCCGGAACCGGGCGACCGCGCGTCCGATCCCTGTATAAGTTACTAATACCTCTGCGGCTGAGCATTACTCTGCTCCGCCGCAGAGGTATTTTGATTCGTTATTCAGCCTTCGCCTTTATCAGCCGAGCGTCCTTACCGTCGCCGTGCGGCTGACCGCGGTGTATCCGCAGCAGCTTGCGACGCAGTAGTAGTCGCCCTCGTCAGACGCCGTGTAAGACGCGATAAAGAGTCTCGCCTCATTCGCGCCCTCTACCTTCGCGCCGTCCTTGTACCATTCGTATTTAACCGGGTACTTCGCGTCGTTGACGCTGACCGTTACGTAAAGGTCAATGGAAGCGCCCTCACCCGCTCTGTAGCTGTCGGGATTCGTCGTGATCGAGAAATCGAGCTCCGGCTTCTCAAGCACCGTGACGGGCGCCGTCTCGGCGCGGCCGCCGTCCGCCGTCGTTATGACGCACTTGTACTGCTGGCCGACTCTCGCCTTCGTGACGGGGACCGTGATCGTGGCTGTCCTGCTTCCGGTAAATCCGGACGCCTTCCACTCCGTGGCTCCCTTCGCGAGGAAGTACCAGCGATAGGTCAGCGCGCTCGCGCTGTCGCCGGACGCCGCGACCGTAGCCGTTGCGCTCTCGCCAAACGCTGCGTAAAGATCGGACGGCTCCTCGTTTACTGTGATGTTTGTTACAAAAGGCTTGACCGCGACGGGTCTCGTCTCGGCGTAGCCGCCGTCCGCCGTCGTTATAACGCACTTATACTGCTGACCGACCCTCGACGATGCGACAGGTACCGTGATGGTCGCAGTTCCGCTTCCGGTAAATCCGGACGCTCTCCACTCCGAGCCGCCCTTCGCGAGGAAGTACCAGCGATAGGTCATCGCGACTCCCTTGTCGTTCTCGGCAGCGACCGTAGCCGTGCCGTTCTCGCCGAGCTTCGCGGTTATATCCTCGGGCTCTGTGACTATCGTCACGACCGCCGGGTCGGGCTCGCGGACCGTTATGACGTCGCTCGTGACGCTTACGCCCTCGGACGATTTTATAACGCACTTGTACTGCTGACCGACTCTCGCCTTTGCGACGGGAATAAATATGGTAGATGTCCTGCTCCCGACAAAGCCGGAAGCCTTCCATTCAGTCTGACCCTTCGCAAGGAAGTACCAGCGGTAGGTCAGCGTCGCGTTGCTGCTGACAGTAGCCTTCACCGTCGCAGAGCCCGTAGTGCCGAACTCGCCCTTGACGTCCGCCGGCTGCTCCTCGATCGTGATAACGCCCGCGTCAGCAGCGCGTACCGTCACCGCTTTCGTCTCGACAGTATTGCCGTCCGCGTCCGTAATTATACATTTGTACTGCTGGCCGAGACGCGCCGTCGTCACCGGAACGTAAACGGTCGCTGTCGCGTAACCCTTCATTCCGGAGGGCGCCCACGAAGATGAGTTCACGCTCTTGAAGTACCAACGGTACGTAACTTCGCCGTCGACCTTGACCGTCGCCGACCCGGTCGATCCGACGGGCGCCGCGATGTCCTCGGGCTGCTCCGTTATGCTGATCGCCGACGCCGCGTGAACGGTAACGGCGGAAAACACCATCGTCATCAGCACAGCGATAATTAAAGCTGTACATATCTTTTTCATTTGCTGTACCCCTGTATCATTTAGTTTCGCCGGACGACGCCCGGTTCGCCTCTCTCTTTTTTCTTACGATGACAACCGCCGTGACGGCGCCCGCCGCTATCACGGCGGCGCCTATCACGATCGGTATCAAAACGTTTG
>CADBQA010000003.1 GCA_902796675.1 uncultured Ruminococcus sp. | reverse complement strand
TGTGATGTCCGAAATGGACGCCTGCTTCGAGCAGTTGTTTGATCGATACGATAGACATTATAATGTCCTCCTTCGGTTTTTCCACCACATGACTCCCCGAGCGCACCGGGATCGGGAACTTTATCTTCACCGTGCCGGCACCGGCGCTCTGTCTGCCATGTGTGAGTAATGGCGCGTTGCGCGCAAAAAGTATTATACTATATAAGCGTTGAATTTTCAACACTATTTTCAGAATTTACAATCTTTTAACAATTATTTCGCTTCGAGCCAGTTTTTCCCCGTCGAAATCTCGACGGACATCGGCACCGCGCCGCTCGTCACGCTCTCCATCTCGCGCTTCAAAATCTCCTCGGCGCGGGGCGCGTCGCGCTCCGACGACTCGACTATCAGCTCGTCGTGCACCTGCATTATCAGTCTCGCGTCGAGCCCTTCAGCTCTCAGCGCGGCGGCGACGTTTATCATCGCTATCTTGATTATATCCGCGGCGGTGCCCTGCACCGGGCTGTTCATCGCGACCCGCTCGCCGAATGCCTGAAGCTGTTTTTTCGCGCTCGAAAGCTCGGGTATCGGACGGCGTCTGCCGTACGCGGTCGTCGTATATCCCTGCTCCTTCGCGTCGGCTACCGTCTTCTTGAGGTACGCGTCGACCTTCGGGTACGTCGCAAGATACCCCGCGATATATTCGTCAGCCTGCCGTCTCGTTATCCCGAGGTCCTTCGAGAGCGAGAACGCGCCGATGCCGTAGACTATGCCGAAGTTGACCGCCTTCGCGCGGCGGCGAAGTTCGGAGTCGACCATAAATTCCGGAACGCCGAAGACCTGCGACGCCGTCGCGGTGTGGATATCCGTACCCGAGAGGAACGCAGACCTCATATTTTCGTCGCCCGAGATCTCCGCGAGGACGCGCAGCTCTATTTGCGAATAGTCGGCGTCGATGAGAACTTTACCCTCGCCCGCCACGAAGTATTTTCTGATCTCGCGCCCGAGCTCGCCTCTGACGGGGATGTTCTGAAGGTTAGGGTCGTTCGACGAGAGCCTTCCCGTCGCGGTGCCCGTCTGGTTAAAAGTAGTGTGTACTCTGCCCTCGCCGTCAGTCATGTGAGGAAGGACTTCCGTATAGGTCGATATCAGCTTCGCGCACTTTCTGTAAGAGAGCACGTCCGCGACGAGAGGGCTGTACGGGACGAGGGACGAAAGGGTTTCGGCATCTGTCGAATATCCGTTCTTCGTCTTCTTCCCCGCCGGGAGCTTCTGCTCCTCGAAAAGGACCTCTCCGAGCTGCTTCGGAGAGTTGATGTTGAATTCGTGTCCGGCGAGAGAGTATATGCGCTCCTTTATACCGTCCCGTTCGCGCGAAAGCTCCGCGCTGTAAGCGCTCATGCCCTCCGCGTCTATCATCATACCGACGCGCTCCATGTCGCCGAGGACCTTCGAGAGAGGTATCTCGATATCGTGCAGGAGCGACTCCATACCGAGCCCTTCAAGCTCGTCCGCCAGAACGGGATAAAGACGGAGGGAGAGTTCCGCCGCCGTACCCGCGTCCGCGTTTTCGACAGATTCCGAAAGATATGAAAACGCCGCTTTTTCGATCGGATATGAGGACGAGCCCGGGTTGATAAGGTACGACGCGAGCATCGTGTCGAAAACGCAGTCGAACTCCGTCGTTCCCGTAATGCGGCAGAGATTTTTCAGGTCATGACAGACGATCTTTTTCTTTGAGAGCGCCAAAACACCGTCTTTTATTCCCGTCGCGATGAATTTTTCGCCGTCCGTGACGAAAAGGCGCTCGCCGTCGGACGAGACGCCGACGGTGTCCGCCATCTTCTCTATCGCGTCGGCGGACGAATCCTCGTACTCATGACGTGCTGCGGGGACGGCCTCCTTCGTTTCTTCTTTTACGGTTTTTCCGAAATCGAATTTTTTGTAGAGCGCCATAAACTCAAGGCGCATAAAGAGTTTTTCAAGCTTTGCGGCGTCGACGCCTTCCGTTTTGAGGCCGTCGAGGGTCAGCCCTATCGGCGCGTCGGTGACGATGGTCGCGAGCCACTTCGACAGATACGCGTCGTCGCGCCCCGCGGCGATCTTCTCCTTCGCCGATTTACCGAGATCGGCCGAGTCAAGCCCTTCGTAAAGAGCGTCGAGGCTGTGGACTTCCGATATCAGCTTGAAAGCGGTCTTCTCGCCTATCCCCCTGACGCCGGGAATGTTGTCTGACGAATCGCCCATGAGCGCCTTGACGTCAATATACTCGCGCGGCGTGACGCCGAAGTCCTCTTTGAACTTCTCCGGAGTGTAAACGACGTCCTCCTTCGTCTTGACGAGAATGACGGACGTGTTGTCGGTGAGAAGCTGGAGCGAGTCGCGGTCGCCGGTCAGCGCGTACGAATGAACGCCGCCCTCGTCGCCGAGGCGGCAGACCGTACCTATCACGTCGTCCGCCTCGTACCCTTCGAGCTCAACGACGCGAAAGCCCATCGCTCTCGCGACGTCTTTAGCCCACGGGAGCTGCGCGGCGAGGTCGTCCGGCATCGGATGGCGGTTCGCCTTATAAAAATCGCACTTCTTGTGTCTGAACGTCGGCGCCTTGAGGTCGAACGTGCAGACGAGATAGTCGGGTCTCAGTTCGTCGACGTGGCGCTTCAGAATATTAATAAATCCGTAGACCGCGTTCGTCGGAAGACCGTCCTTCGTCGAGAGAGGACGGATGCCGAAAAACGCCCTGTTCAGTATGCTGTTTCCGTCGATGACGAGAAGATTTTTCATATCTTTCTCCGTTTATTCAGTCTTTGAATGCGTCAACGCCGATGATATCATTTAAATACATCTTGAATCTTTCGTCGCAGGACGCCCTGTCTTTTGTTATGCCGAAAGCCTTTACACGCTCCGTGAGTTCACTCCTCAGCATTTCCCTGTATTCCGGTTCGTCGGAATAAAATCTGATCACAGCCCGACCCAATTTAGCCTCTTTCATTATCTCGGAAAACAGGTCGTCGATAACCGACTCGGACAAAACTTTCGCCGAGCGTTCTGAGACGAGCTCCGCGTCCCACCCGGTCGCGCCGGAAAAGAAACCCTCCGGGTCAACGTCGTACAAAGAGCATTTCTTTCCCTTGTAGACCTTCTCTATCGCTCCCGGATAGCACTCATAAAGAGCCGGAACTCCGTCCTCATCTGTAACGAGCACGTCGAAGTCGTCCTTCGGCGCGCCGAAAAAGAGCGAGTACGCCTTGTTTTCTGTTGCGTAGACGTATGCCTTGCCGTGAGTCGATGCGGCGGGCAAAAGCTCCGTCAGTCCTCCGACGGGAGACGAATGGTATAGGATCATTTCACAAACTCTCTGTATATCGCGCCGCAAGCCTTGTTGAAGTCGAGCTCGGCGACGCCTATGATGATATTGATCTCACTTGAGCCCTGGTCGATCATCCTGATGTTGATACCGCCCTCCGCGCAAGCCTTGAAGACCTTCGCCGCGGTACCTTTGGTCTGCACCATGCCGCGTCCGACGACGGCGATGAGGGCGAGCCCGTCCTCGTACGTCACGCTGTCGGGCGAGACCTCCTCGCGGATAGCCTCGACGATGCGGTTCTTCTTCGCCTCGTCCGAATCGCCCGAAACGACGACGGTGAGACTGTCGATGCCGGTCGGCATATGCTCGAAGTTGAGGTTTTCACGTTCTATTATACCCAGAATTTTTCTCGCGACGCCGCGCTCGTTGTGGAACATATCCTTTTCAACGTTTATCATCGAGAATCCGCGCCGTCCGGCGATGCCGGTGATTATGCGGTCGCGGTCATATTCGGCGCACTCCGGGACTATCATCGTACCCTCGTGCGACGGATCGTTCGTATTTCTGATGTTTATCGGTATACCCGCCGAGCGCACCGGGAATACGGAGTCCTCGTGGAGGACGGACGCGCCCATATATGAGAGCTCGCGGAGCTCGCGGTAGGTGATAAGCTTTATCGTCTCGGGCGAGTTTACTATCCTCGGGTCAGCCATGAGGAAGCCCGGAACGTCCGTCCAGTTTTCGTAAACGGACGCCCCCGCCGCCTTAGCGACGATAGAGCCGGTGATATCGCTGCCGCCTCTTGAGAACGTCTTTATCGTGCCGTTGGGCATCGCTCCGTAAAAGCCGGGAACTACCGCCCTGCGGTGCTCGGAGAGCTTTTTCGAGAGGAGCTCCTGGGTCGTCTCGCCGTCAAACGAGCCGTCCTCGCGGAACTTGATGACCCTTGCCGCGTCGATGAAGTGGAAGCCGAGGAGCTTCGAGAGGATGAGTCCCGACAGATACTCTCCGCGGCTCGCCGCAAAGTCGCGCCCCGCGTGGTTTTCTATCGCGGTCTTTATCTGCGCGTAGTTGTTAGTAAGATCGAGGTCGAGCCCGAGCCCTTCGATAATGCCGTCGTATCTCTCCGTTATGACGGAAAAGACCTCGTCTATCGGTTCCTCATCCTCGGAGAGCTCGAAGCATTTGTAGAGCATATCGGTGATCTTGACGTCCGTTTTGCTCCTTTTTCCGGGCGCGGACGGAACGACGTAACGTCTCGTCTCGTCCGCCTCAACTATCGCTTTTACCTTTTTGAACTGTTCGACGTCGGCGAG
>CADBQA010000002.1 GCA_902796675.1 uncultured Ruminococcus sp. | reverse complement strand
GTTCGCCGAGTGTCCTTAAGAACACTCGGCGTTTCCGACGGCGTTTTTTTCTTTGGCATCATTCCCACTCTATTGTTGCAACGGGCTTTTCGGATATATCCCATGCGACGCGATTGACGCCGGGGACGGTGTCGATTATGCGGTCGCGGATTTTGCAGAGGACCTTGAACGGGATCTCGGGAACCGTCGCGGTGACGGCGTCGACGGTGTTTACCGCGCGGACGACGACGATCCAGCCCATATATCTCTTTCCGTCCTTGATGCCGGTCGACTTGATATCCGGGATAGCGCAGAAATACTGCCACGGGATCTCGGGAAGAGAGCCGATCTCCTCACGGACGATGGCGTCGGCCTCGCGGAGGGCTTCAAGTCTGTCGCGGGTGATGGCGCCGACGCAGCGAACGCCGAGTCCGGGGCCGGGGAACGGCTGACGGTATACCATATTGTCGGGGAGACCGAGCTCGTGACCGACGACTCTTACTTCGTCCTTATAGAGGAACTTGACGGGCTCGACGAGCTCGAAATTGAGTTCCGCGGGAAGTCCGCCGACGTTGTGGTGGGCTTTTACTCCGTCGCTCTCGAGGATGTCGGGATAGATGGTGCCCTGACCGAGGAAGCTTATTCCGTCGAGCTTCTTCGCCTCTTCCGCGAAGACGTCGATGAATTCTTTGCCTATTATCTTGCGCTTCGTTTCCGGGTCGGAAACGCCTGCGAGTTTATCGAGGAAACGGTCGACGGCGTCGACGTAAATGAGGTTTGCGCCGAGTTCTTCACGGAAAACCTTGATTACCTGTTCGGGCTCGCCTTTTCTGAGAAGTCCGTGGTTGACGTGTACGCATACGAGGCGGTCGCCTATCGCTTTGATGAGGAGCGCCGCGCAAACGGAAGAATCAACGCCTCCGGAGAGCGCGAGAAGGACTTTACCGTCTCCCACCTGCGCGCGGATAGCTTCGATCTGTTCCGCTATGAACGCCTTCGCAAGCTCGGGCGTCGTGATACGTTCCATTGTTTCCGGTCTTTTGTTGCTCATTTTTGTTCCCTCCGATGTATTCAATTTTTATGATTAAATTATACAGAACGATAAATAATTTGGCAATAGCAAATTTCCATAAAATTCTCGCTTATTTGCCTCTTTTTTTACGTGAGTTTTGAGTTGCGGTGACGAGCGCGAACACGAGAAGCGTCAGCACGCTCGCCCCGGCGATCACCGCGACGACGGTCACGGGTCTTTCGTCCTGCGCTTTATCCGCGTCGCCCGTTATCTTAGACGAGTCTCCGTCGCGCCGCGAGAGTGAAACAGACGACAGCTCGAAGCGGTACGCCCCCTCGCCGTCGACCTCGATGGCGACGTACGACGCGTCCTTCAGCTCGTCCGTAAGCGGACAGGAACAGATCGCGGCGTCGCCCGCGGTAAATTCATAAACCGCGCGAAGCTCGTCGTTACCTACGATGATCCTCACGCCGTATTCCTCCGCCTCTCCCGTGACGGAAACGACGGCGTTCAGCGCGTCGACGCCCGAAAGGTCTTTCGCCTCGTCAAGAAGAGAAACTATCAGAGAACGTCCGCCGCCGGAAAGCGCGCGAAGCGCGCGGCAGCCGTCGGTACCCTCTATTCTTCCGTGAGACGGCGACGACTCCGTCGTCAGCGACGTGACATCTCCGCCCGCCGTGAAACCGCCGACGCCCCAGGAGCGTCTGAAATCCTTGATGAACACCTGCCCGGCGGGAGAGGACCCGAGTTTTACCGCTTTGTAATACGCCGTTCGCCTTACCGGGGTAGATTCAAACGTCAGCTCCGTGAGAGCCCCCGCGATGTAGCTCTCGTCCCCGCTCTGCTCCGCGAGCGAGACGATAAGCGCCCTCGTGCCGAGCGACGATGACGACTCCGTCATTTTTGCCGAAAGGCGCTCGAGTTCACCGTCGTCGATAGCGTGCTCCGGTCGCCAGTAAACTATCTGACCGGAGGGCGAGGAGCCTACGTTCTGAACGAGGCGTGACGCGGCGCGGGAGAGTAGTTCCGCGGACCCCGCCGGGTCGCTCTCACATTCGTAGACGAGAGCCCACGGCAAGGCGCCCTCCGCCGCCACATACTTTGAAACGAGTACGGAGAGGAGCATCGGGTCGCATCCGCCCTCGCCGACGCCCGTCATATCGTCGTACGCGGAAGACGCTCCCTCCGGCGCGTCTTTATAGACGTAACCGTCGCCGATGGGAAGCGCGACCGAGGTCGCGGGTGAGTTGACCTTCGCGACGCTCGACGTCACGCGAAGGAGCTTGACGTAGTTTTCCGCATAGAGGAAGAGGTCGCTCTCCTTCATTTCATTGTAAACGAAGCTGTTGATCTTTCTTCCGACTATGATGGAATAAACGCCGGGATACCGCTCCGTCAGATAGTCGACGGCGGCGGCGTAGCGAAAGACCTCGTCGCGCTTTTCGCAGTCCGGGAGCGAATAAAGCGCGCCGTCACCGTCCATAACGATCCGGAGGAGCACGTTCACGCCCGACGAGATATAAAAACCGACGGTGCGGTCGAGCTCTTCGACCGCGTCAACGTTGAAGTAATAGTAACCTCCCGCGAAGGAGTGGAATCTCGCGCCGGCGGCGTCGTCCGAAATGAGACGGTCGAGGTTCGCTTCCACCGCGGCGAAGGACGCCTCCGAATCGAACGGCACGGAAGTGTCTTTAGCTTCGACCCCGAGTATCGAGGACGCCGCCCTCGCGTTTTGAGACGGAGGCGTCGGGTAGAGCGGAGCCGTGAGCGCCTCTTCGCCGTCCGAGAGCGCGACGTGGTACTTATAAAAGCCCGCCGGCATCGGAAGGTCCGAGACCGGGAACGAAAGATCGAATACCGTCGAAATATCGGCGTCCGTCACACGGCGCGCCTCCTCGCTCTCCCACATATCGGTCGCGAAAACCGATATTTTCGTCCCCATATTCGCGAGGACGAACGAGGACGAGAGAGTACCCCTTATGCGGACCGTCCGCCCGTCGGACGAGAGGACGCAGGACGAGACGTTGCCGGGAAGGTCGCCTCTTGGCGTGTTTATTTTTTCATCGTAATAGGTAAACGTCACGCCGCTGATTTTGATCTCCTCCGCACCGCCGACGCCGGCGAAGGATATCCTGTACGACGAGGCTCCGTATCCGCTCTCGTCGATGAACGTGTAAGTATTTGTGCCGGAGAAAAGAGCGACGGCAGATATGTCGTTGAAGACGCCGGATGAGTCTCCGAGCGAGAGTATCATCGTGCCGCCCTCGACGCCGGAAACTCTGACTCTTATGACGGCGCTCGCCTTGACCTCCGTTGCTACGGCCGCCGGCGCTTCGATATAGCCCGCGCCGTCGGACGGCGACAGATATACGGCATCCTCCTCGAGCCTTATATCACAGTCGGACGTGAAGGTGTCCGCCGAAAACCTCTCAAGGTGTGAATAAGTGAATTTTTCGTCGCCGTAGAGCGGCTCGACCGTGACGGCGTCCGCGCCGTCGAACGTGAAATATACGTGGTCGACCGAGCCTCTTTCGCCGAAATCGGCGACGGGGAGAGTCACCTCGTGCGTGACCCCCGTCGAAAAGAGGCCGGAGGCGCCGTACGTCTCGCCGCCTGCGGACAGCGTGACGCCGAAATTCACGGCGCCGGGCGTCTTTGCCTCCGCGCGGAAGGAGAAGGTTATCTCATTGAAGCGCGACAGGTCGAGCGTGTTTTCAAATACGCCGTAGAACGAGCCGGCGCCCTCCGCCCCAGCCTTCAGCACGCCGTTCTCCGCCTTGACCTCCGTACCCGCGAAGGCGTAAAAATCGCCGTCCTGATAGTTCGCGACGCGGGTCATCCCGTCGTACGTCGCGCTGTCTCCCTCGCGCTCGAAGAATTCGGGCGCCGCGGCGGCGGGCACGACGGGGAACGCGGGAAGAAGCAAAACAAGAGCGAGGATGACGGAAAGCGTCTTTCTCACCGTATTATTCATAAAAACATCCTCCTCCCTTAAAAATCATTTTATTATATCACAAAAATGTGAATATGTATATATTTTTTCAAAAAGGTTGAAATCGCGCCGCGCCGAATGTATAATTGAATCGAATATCTAAAATCGGAGAAAATTATGGATAAAACCGTAAGACTTTTTGACGCGGACGCCTACCTTGCGGAGTTTGAGGCGACCGTCGTCGACACTCTATGCGACGGAGAAAAATACGTCGCCGTACTCGACAGGACGGCGTTTTTCCCGGACGAGGGCGGTCAGAGCCCTGACACGGGCACGCTCGGCGGCGCGAGAGTTCTTTACGTTTACGAAAAGGACGGCGTCATATACCACGAGACCGACGCGCCGCTCTCAAAAGGGGACGCGGTACACGGGACAATAGACTTTGACGGGCGATACCGCAAGATGCAAAGCCACACGGGGGAACACGTCCTGTGCGGAACGGCTCACCGCCTATTCGGCGCGGAGAACGTCGGATTCCATCTCTCGGAGGAGTACGTGAGGGTCGACCTCGACGTGTACCTCGACCGCGAGCGCGTCGCGCTTCTCGAGCGCGAGGCGAACGACGCCGTAAGAGGCAATCACGCCGTGACGGCGTGGTATCCCGACAAAGAAGAACTGCCGTCGCTCGATTACAGAAGCAAGGACGGGATCGAAGGCGACGTCAGGCTCGTGAAGATCGAGGGCGTCGACCTTTGCGCGTGCTGCGCGCCTCACGTTTCGACGACGGCGGAAATAGGGATGATAAAGGTCGTCGACTCGATAAAATACAAGGGCGGCACGAGGCTTGAGATAGTCTGCGGTCCGGACGCCGTCCGCCTTTTCGAGGAGGAGCACGAGACGCTCTCCTCCCTCGCCGCGTCGTTCTCGGTCAAGCGCGAGGACTTGGCCGCGGCGGTCTCGCGCCTTCGCGAGGAGCTGTCCTCGGCGACGTACCGCCTTCGCGCCGCGGAGAAAAAACTTATGGAGCGCGAGCTTGAAGACACCGCGCCGACGGACGGCGCCGTCTGCTTCTTTTTCGAGGACGCGGACGCCGACGCCGTGAGACAGCTGCTAAACGGCGCGGCAAAAAAGTGCGCCGTTGCCGCTGGATTTATCGGGCGTGACGGCGACTACTTCTTCACCGTCCGCTCCGACAGGATACCGCTCCGTGACTTTTCAAAGAAGATTAATTCATCCCTCTCCTGCCGCGGAGGCGGCTCTGACGCGATGATAAGCGGAAAATGCTCCGCCCGCCGCTTTGAGATAGAAGAATTTTTCAATAAAATATAATTTAAGGGCAGGTCACGTGACCTGCCCCTATTTTTCGTTAAGCGTCTCTTTTCATAAGATGGATGTCGCGGGGAGTGAGTACGAGACCGACGACGTCGCCCTCGTTGTACTGGCGCGTCGACGATACGAGATATTCGTAACCCTCCGTCGAGAACGTGACGTCGTAAATGCCCGGCTGTACGTTGTCGGGATCGAAGTTGTAGGTGACGTCGGTGATCTCCACCTTTTCGCCGTTGTCGAGGCTCCACGCGGAAGCGTTGGCCCAGAGCTCGAGGTCTGTGTCTATCGCGAGACTCTCCTCGATATCCTCGACCTTCTTGAAGATGTTCATGGCGTAGATCTCCTCGCCGAACTCCTTGCTCTCGACCTTGTTCTCGGTTTTGACGACCGCGTTGACCGTGATCGCCGTGCCGCCCGACGTCGTGAAGGTGACGGGATATGTGCCGATCTCTTTCTTTATATCGTACTCCACCGTCTTTATCGACACGGGCTCGTCCGTCTCGGCGTCCCACGCCTCGGCGGTCGCGAGCGTCATAACGGTGACGTCGTCGAGCTCGTCGATGTCGGATATGTCAAGCAAAAAGTCCGACGCGCTTATCTTCTCGCCCGTCTCTTCGTTGAAGACCGGCTTGTCGCGCGTGACCTGGAGCTTTACGGTGATGGACGTGCCGACTCTCGTCTCGACGACCATATCGTGCCGCATCCCCTTGAAAACGTGGCTCTTGACGACGCCCCTCAGCATACCCCGGTCGCGCTCGACGACCTCGAGATGCTCCGGACGGATGACGACGTCGACCGGGTCTCCCTTTTTGAAGCCCGTCGTGTCGCACTTGAATTTTTTATCCTCGAAGATGACCTCGCCCTCGTCGCCTATGACGCCGTCGACGATATTCGTCGTGCCGATAAACTTCGCGACGAACTCGTTTACGGGATGATCGTAGATCTCGTCGGGCGTGCCGACCTGCTGGATCACGCCGTCGCTCATGACGACTATCTTGTCGGACATCGTGAGCGCCTCTTCCTGGTCGTGGGTGACGAAGATGAACGTGATGCCGACTTCCTTCTGGATCCACATAAGTTCAAGCTGCATTTCCTTGCGGAGCTTCGCGTCGAGAGCGGAGAGCGGCTCGTCGAGAAGGAGGACCTTCGGCTCGTTTATAAGCGCGCGCGCTATCGCGACTCTCTGCTGCTGACCGCCGGAGAGCTGCGCTATCTTGCGGTTCTCGTACCCTTCGAGAGAGACGAGCTTCAGCATACGCGCGACCTTCTGCTTTATTTGATCCTTCGGGACTTTTTTCACTTTGAGTCCGAAGGCGATATTTTCATATACGTTCAGATGCGGGAAAAGAGCGTACCTCTGGAAAATGGTGTTGAGGTCTCTCTTATGCGGCGGGACCTTCTGAATATCCTCGCCGTCGAACAGTACCTCGCCCGAATCCGCGGCCTCGAAACCGCCGAGGATACGGAGAAGAGTGGTTTTGCCGCAGCCGGACGGACCGAGGAGAGTAACGAATTCGTTTTCTCCTATATCAAGGGAGACGTTCTTCAAAACGGGCGTCCCGTCAAAGGACTTTGAGATGTTTTTGAATTCTACGATTTTTTTTGCCAATTATGCAGCCTCCTTCGGTATGAAAATCACAAAAAAAGTATACTTTATTTTTTTGGAAAATGCAATATTATTTTTCAAATTTTTTATTGATTTCGCGCACTCTTTGATTTATAATAAATCAAACGCATAAAACGGAGGAAGAATATGAACGGAAAATTATTCGACTTTATAAAGAGTTCCCCCACGGCGTATCACGCCGTGGATACGATATGCAAAAAACTCGAAGACGCGGGCTTCTCCCGTCTCGAGGAAAAGGACGGCTGGGGCGCGCTCGGTCCGGGCGCGTACTACGTCACGAGAAATTCGTCGTCCGTCATCGCATTCAAGATACCGTCCGAGCCCGCCGAGGGCTTTATGATAGCCGCCTCCCACTCCGACAGCCCCGCTTTCAAAATAAAAGAAAACGGCGTCGTTAAGGATAAGAATTTCGTCCGTCTCTCGACCGAAAAATACGGCGGTCTTCTGATGTCGACCTGGTTCGACCGTCCCCTTTCCGTCGCCGGGCGCGTCGCCGTCAGAACGGAAGACGGCGTCGAAACACGCCTTGTCGACCTCGAGGCGCCCTTCTGCGTGATACCGTCCGTTTCCATACATTTCAACAGAAACGCGAACGACTCGGCGTCATATAACCCCGCCGTCGACACGGTCCCGCTCGCGGGCATCGCCTCCGGCGTGACGCCGCGCTCCGCCGTCGCCGCTAAACTCGGCGTTGACGAAAAAGACGTCCTCTCGTCCGACCTCTTTCTCTACAACCCCGAGGGCGGGATCGAGTTTGCGGGCGCGATCTCGGCGCCCCGCCTCGACGACCTCGAGTGCGCTTTCTCCTCGACCGAGGCGATAGTTTCCGCGTCGCCCACAGGCGCCGTCGCCGTATCCTGCGTCTTCGACAACGAGGAAGTGGGCAGCTCCACAAAGCAGGGCGCGGCGTCCACCTTCCTCCGCGATACGCTGATGAGGATCGCGAACGCCGTCGGCAAAGGCGACGACTTCCGCCGTATGCTCGCCTCGTCCCTTATGGTCTCCTGCGACAACGCGCAGGCGGTCCATCCGAACCACCCCGAACTTTACGACAAGACTAACGCCGTCATGATGAACGGCGGCGTCGTGATAAAATACAACGCGAATCAGAGATACGCGACAGACGCCGTCTCCTCCGCGCTCTTCCGCCTTATCTGCGAGCGCGCGGGAGTTCCGGTGCAGAGCTACTCCAACCGCTCCGACCTGCCCGGCGGCTCGACCCTCGGCGCCATAGCGACGTGCGCCGTCTCGGTCAATACCGTCGACGTCGGACTTGCGCAGATAGCCATGCACTCATCCTACGAGACCGCCGGCGCCGAGGACGTCAAATATATGGTGTCGGCGCTTGAAAAGCTATTCTCTTCCTCCGTCGTCTGCCTCGGAGACGGTAAATACTCCGTAAAATGAACTTTACCCTCGCATTTAAGACAGTTGCCGTTATGCTCCTTTGCGCCGTCCCCGGCTTTATTCTGATAAAGAGCCGCGTCATCGGCGAGAAGTTTATTTCGGCATTTGCAAAACTTCTCCTCTACGTCTGCCAGCCCTGCCTTGTTGTCGACTCCATGACCGGGGTGGACTTTTCCTCCTCCGTCGCGACCGGGCTCGCCGTCGTATTCGCCGTGGTCCTTCTCTCCGAGCTTGTGACCTCCGGCATACTTTTCCTCCTTCTTAAGAATAAGCAGACGGACGTCAGGTACCGTATAATGACGATAGCGTCGTGTATGGGCAACGTGTCGTTTATGGGTATACCGGTAATACGGGCGCTGATCCCGGGCAACCCCGCCGCCGTAGCGTACACCGCCGCGGCGTCGTTCGCGCTGAACGTCTACGGGTGGACCGTCGCCTCGGCGATAATCTCCCGGAATAAAAAATACATATCAGCCAAAAAGATTTTTCTCAACCCCGCGACCGTCGCCGTCGCCGTCTCGATACCCTTCTTCGTGACGAACACCGACGTTCCGGGCGCGCTCGGCGATATGGTTTCCCTCATCGGGCATTTTGCGACGCCTCTTTGTATGATAGTTATGGGCGCAAGGCTCGCGACGTCGTCGGCGAAGGAGATCTTCCTCACGCCGAGAAACTACGTCGCCGTCGCGATAAAACAGATAGCGTACCCGCTCGTCATGCTGGGGATCGTGACTCTCCTGCCGCTCGACGTCGATATGAAGCGCGCGCTCTATATCATGGCATGCTGCCCGGTCGCGTCGATGGTGCTGAATTTCTCCGAGCTCGTCGGCGAGGGCACACGCCCCGCCGCCTCCGTCCTCCTCCTCGGCACCTCCCTCTCCAGCATTACGCTGCCATTGATGGTGTTGTTAATATGATCCGAAACGAAAAACGCGAGACGACAGTCTCGCGTTTTGTTTCGGATTTCACCCGCGTCAGCGGATTTCACCGGCGCAGCCGATTTCACCCCCGAAGGGGATTTCATTTTTTATTAAAACGACGGCTCCGCCGTCGCGGATCAAACCGCGAGAGCGTACTCCGATATACACCTTCCGAGAGACACTATGTCGCACTTGCCGGTGAAATCGAACTTCGCGTGGAAGTTGTTGTTGAAGACTATCTGAAGCTCGCAGTCGGGAACTATCTCGATAAAACCCGGCGTCACGACCGAGAAATACTGTATCTTCGAGTACGGCAGGGTCGTGAACTCACGGCGCTTTCCGGTGACGCCCTGAACGTCGATCGCGATTATTCTCATATTCGTGAAAACGACCTGGTCGCGGACGGTCCTGAACGCGCCGACGATATACTCGTCGTCTATGAGCAGATTTGCGACTTCCTTTTTGACCTTATCCTCGTCGATCCCGGTCAGATTGAATACGGCGTCCTCTGAAAAGTTGATCATTTTTCATTCTCCTTTTTATTACAGATGAAGTATTTTCGATACTCTTTTATACAGCAAGAACGTGACGGCGGCGTTGACGAATCCCTTGAAGAGATTGAAAGGCGCGGTTATGAAGACGATGAGGGAGCGCAGCGACGTGACGTTGCCGTTCAGCGCCGAGCCCATAGAGACTATCGCGTCGACCTCTATGCCGAAGAGCTTCGCGAAGAACGGTATCAGCACGAAGTAGTTGAAGATACACGCGCCGACGGTCATAAGGACGATACCGACGATCATCCCGACGACGGCTGTCTTGATATTTTTTCTTCTCTTGTAGATGATCGCCGCGGGAACGCAAAGCAGAACGAGCACGACGACGTCGGCAAGCTCTCCGACGAACGAAGTCGTCGTCCCGAAGATGCCTATCTTCAAAAGGTTTTTGAGGATTGTGATGAGTATCCCCGCGACGGGTCCGAGCGAGAACGAGCCGAGCAGCGCGAAGACCGCGCTGAAATCGAGCTTGTAGAACTCCGGCGCGAACCAGAGCGGGACCTCGAGCTTTGAGATGAGCATCGCTATCGCCGAGAGAACGGCGACCTTGGCGATATACTTTACCTTGTCGTTTGCAAACGGGTTTTTCTTTGTCATTTCCAAAATGAAAGTCCTCCTTTTAACAATACAGCGCCTGAAAAATGTCTTTCAAGCGCGCGTCAGAGGACGAACAAGGACGTCCTGCCTTCTCTCATCCGGACTTTACCGTTGGTATCGGAATCTCACCGATTCGTGCATAGCGCTCGCGGACTTTACCGCCAGTCGGGAATCAAACCCTGCCCCGAAGACATCTATTCAGTTACCGCTCATAGTATAGCACCGCGCGCGCGCCGTGTCAATACGGAAAGAGCATTTTCTTCACTTGACAAAGTATCGGTTTTCAAATATACTATATATATCGACTTTACGAAAGGAGCGGCCATGTTTACGGATTATCTGTACACCTTTTTGATCTCCATGATCCCGGTGGCGGAGCTGCGCGCGTCGGTCATCTTCGGCGCGGCGAAGGGGCTTGAGTGGTACTACGTTCTTCCCGTCAGCGTCATCGGTAACTTTCTGCCCGTTCCTTTTATCCTTCTTTTCATCAAAAAAATATTAAAATGGATGAAGAGCACGGAGCGCTTTTCCCGCTTCGCTTTGTGGCTCGAGGAGCGCGCCGACAGAAAGAGCTCGCGCGTCATTCCCTACGCCTTCTTCGGTCTCGTTCTCTTCGTCGGCATACCGATACCCGGCACGGGCGCCTGGATGGGCGCGCTCATCGCCGCTCTCTTCGGTATGAGGATGCGCCAGGCGATGCCCGCCATCTTCACGGGCCTTCTTATCGCCGGGGCGATAATGGGAGCCGCGTCATACGGCGCCGTCGGATTTCTCTCGTTTTTGATGCAATAGCACAAAAAGTGAGAAGTTTCGCGCTCCCCCTTGACAAAACCTCTTTTATGGGGTATGCTATATAGGCTAAAAGTTAATAAATCTTATCAAGAGTGGCGGAGGGACTGGCCCCATGAAGCCCGGCAACCTATCTTACGACAAGGTGCTAATTCCCGATAGATGAGATACTGTGTGATATAGTGCTCTGCTGTCGGCGGGGCGCTTTTTTTCGCCCGAACGAAAGGAATATATCATGAAAAAACTTTTTACGTCGGAATCCGTAACAGAAGGACATCCCGACAAAATATGCGACCAGATCTCGGACGCCGTCCTTGACGCGATAATCGCGGAGGACCCCGAGGCGAGAGTCGCCTGCGAGACCTGCTGCACGACGGGTCTTGTGATGGTAATGGGAGAGATAACGACGAAAAGCTACGTCGACATTCAGTCCGTCGTCCGCCGCACGGTCCGCGAGATAGGCTACGACCGCGCGAAGTACGGCTTCGACTGCGAAACGTGCGGCATCATCAACTCGATACACGAGCAGTCGAGCGACATCGCGCTCGGCGTTGACCGCAGTCTCGAAGCGAAAAACGGCGGCGACGCCGAGTTCGCGATAGGCGCGGGCGACCAGGGCATGATGTTCGGCTACGCCTGCAGCGAGACGCCGGAGCTTATGCCCCTGCCGATCTCCCTCGCTCACCGCCTCGCAAAACAGCTCTCAAACGTCAGAAAGAACGACACCCTTCCCTACCTCCGTCCGGACGGAAAGACTCAGGTGACAGTAGAGTATGACGACGGCCGCCCGGTCAGAGTCGACGCCATCGTCGTATCGACCCAGCACAGCGAAGAGGTCGAGCTTGACAGGATCAGAGCCGATATAATCAAATATGTGATAAAGCCGATAATCCCGCCTGAAATGATCGACGACGACACGAAGATATACGTCAACCCGACGGGCAGGTTCGTCGTCGGCGGACCTCACGGTGACTCCGGTCTCACCGGACGAAAGATCATCGTCGACACCTACGGCGGTTACTC
>CADBQA010000001.1 GCA_902796675.1 uncultured Ruminococcus sp. | reverse complement strand
CCGTCGTTCTCTTTCGTCCCCGCGTCCGACGGGATAAAGTACGGAATGGCTGTCATCACCTACCGCGTCGACGGAACGAACTCCTCCGCCGCCGCGGAGGGCACGCTCACCGTGTCCGGTTTCGGCGGTCCTTCGCTCGTAACAAAAACCTTCAGCTACGTCAAAGGATACAAGGCGTACAGCGCCATTGTAGACGTGTCCGAGGTCAAAAGCTTCCAGGGGGCGACTCTCACCGTTTTCAACGAGTGCGAGGCGGGCGACTACGCTTATATTTACTCGATAGAATTCACCGACTCAAAGAGCGAGGCGGAACAGATAGCCGCCGATAACGCTCTTTCGGCGAACGGCGACGTTATTTCGAGATACACGGAGGCGGAGCTTAAAACAAACGCATATTCATGGGAAGAATATATGGTCCCCTACTGGAGCACCGACCTCATCACCAACGAGGCGGTCTATCCGCTCTGCAACGCGGACGGCACGATAAACGACGCGACGCTGATGTTCAGCGCCGACAGAATAGTTTCCGTCAGAGACTCATATCTTCGCACGGAATACAAGGAAGGCGTCGACTACGAGCTTGTAAACGGCAAGCTCCGCATACTCAAGACCGGCAGCATACCGACGGTCAAGTACACAGACCACTACTTCACGAGCCAAAGAAGCAACTCTTATAAAATAAGGAACACAAATCCCGCAAGATACGTCAGATTCCAGGAAGGTCCCGGCATCCCGTCGGTACAGATCGCAGTCACCTACACGCACAGCGACGCCTGGAGCGGGTTTATGCCGCCTCATCAGGGCGCGTCGCTTCCCAACACGCTCTCGAAGCTTGAAAACGGCAACAGCCTTAAAATAGTCTTCTTCGGCGACAGTATAACGAACGGCGGCAACTCGAGCGGCGAGATAGACATGGCGCCCTACGCCGAGAGATGGACCGTGATGTTCGAGCGCGAGCTGAAGAGGCTCTATCCCGGAGCCGCGATCTCCTGTGAAAACACCTCCGTCAGCGGAGGAAGCTGGTCGCCCGAAGCCGTCGACAACGTTCAGGGCTCCATCGTCGCGAAGGATCCCGATCTCGTCGTGCTCGCCCTCGGAACGAACGACTATCAGTTCCAGTACAGCGCGTCGAAGACTTACAACAGTATGAGCTACGTCGTCGACGCCATAAAGAACGCGAACCCCGCGTGCGAGATAATTCTCGTTGCGCCGATGCTCTCAAACCCCGAGTGCTTCGACCCCGATCTGCTTGACGAATATATCAGCGGTTACAGAAGAAAAGCCGCGGAGTACGAAGGCGTCGTTATAGCGGACGTAAACGCGGTACACAAATTCCTTCTTACAAAGAAGATCTACACCGACCTTTCCGCGAACAACCTCTGCCATCTTAACGACACGCTGGCAAGAGTTTACGGTCACGTACTGATAAGGACCGTTACGCCGGACGATGCGAGCGCAAAATACAAAGCGACCGCATCAGCTATGCCCGACGGATACGTCACACGAAAAAACTACTCCGAGGCATCCCTTGAAACGATCGACGGCATAATAGCCGACGCGAAGGCAAAGATCGCCTCCGCCGCGTCATTCGACGCGATAACGGGCGCCCTTCGCGACGCGAAGCTCGCCCTCGCGCTTGTACCGAACTCGACGGACGAGATAAAAGCGAAGACGGACTACGAAAAAATAGTCTTCGACAACGCCGCGACGCTTTCCCTCCTCTCCTCCACCTCGTATATGCAGTCTTCGTTCAGCGAGGAGGAAGGCGCGGTAATGTTCAAGTCCACGTCTAAAAACTCCGATATGAGAACGACTATCGTGTACCCGGCGACAAAGCCCGTTTCGGCGTCTTCAAACAAATACGCCGTTATCACTTACAAAGTGCCGGCGACGTCGGGAGCGGATACGACTCAGCTCTTCTTTTGCGCCGGGGACGTGCTCTCCCCCGCCGAGGCAGCGTCGGTAAAATTCAGCCCGAAAAAGACCGGCGCGTTCGTATCTGAGGTCATCGACCTGTCCGCTATGTCCTGGTGGAAAGGAAGGATCACGAGAATACGCATCGACCCCTTTATGACGTGCGCCAAGGGCGACGTGATGTATCTTTACTCGCTCTGCCTCTGCCCCACGGCGTCGGCGGCGTCGGACGCCGCCGTCAGAATGGCTGACGCGGCGAACGGGACGGCGGGCGCGTTCTACGTTGTTGACTATTCAAGTCAATCCGCGGCGGACACGATATCGTCTCCCTTAATAGATCACTTTACCGGCGACGCCAATCTCGACGGCAAGGTCTCGCTCGACGACCTTCCGGAAATGAAGAAGCACCTCAGCGGATCGAACGATTACGTCGTTGACTCGGTCCTGTTCGACGTCAACCGGGACGGCCTTATTCTGCTCGACGACCTTCAGGATATGAAAAAGCTTCTCGCCGGCGTCGGTTCCTCCGAATACGTCAGCGACAACTGCTTCGGAATTTCTTCCACGTACACGGGCGAATCCGTACGGTTGAGCCCCGCGCTCGGTCACTACGCCGTTTTCACGGCAAACGGCGCTGCGTGCGAATACGCCGTTCTGACGTACAAGGCGGATACGGCTTTCAAGGCTGACTACAAGGGCGGCAACAACGTAACGTCCGGCGCCGACGGCGAGGTAACGTTCACGTCTGGAGACGGCGTCTCCTTCGTTATGATGAAGCTCCCCGAAAAAACCGACTCAGTCACAATAGACGTCGGCGAGTCAAGCGTCGAGGTTTTATCGTTTGCAATGTTCGAGTTTGCCGAAGACGCGGCAAAATATGCCGAAAATATTAAATAAATATCAAGTTGAATCGAAAAGAGGACTGTAAACAATGGAAAAAGTAAGATTCGGACTTATCGGATGCGGACTTATGGCGAGAGAATTCGCCTCAGCCGCCGCAAGATGGTGCCACTTCACGGTCGACGTGCCACGTCCCGAGATAGTAGGTATCTGCTCCCCCGTCGAGGCGGAGACCGTATGGTTCAAAAAGAACTTTCCCTCTATCAAATACGTAACCGCCGACTACCGCGACCTTCTCGCAGCGGACGATATAGACGCTATCTACTGCGCAGTTCCGCACAACCTTCACGAGAAGTTCTACGTCGACACGATAAACTCCGGCAAGGCGCTTCTCGGCGAGAAGCCCTTCGGCATCGACCAAGCCGCGAACAGAAATATCCTCAAAGCCATAGAGGAGCACCCGGACGTCTTCGTTCGCTGCACGAGCGAATTTCCCTACTATCCCGCGATGCAGATCATCATAAACTGGATCAAAGAGGGAAAGTTCGGAAGGATCATTGAAGTTCACGCCGGATTCAATCACTCATCCGACTGCGACCTGAACAAGCCGATAAACTGGAAGCGTCAGGTCAAATTCAACGGCGAATACGGCTGCCTCGGCGACCTCGGCATACATACACAGCACGTTCCGTTCAGAATGGGATTCATCCCGAAGACCGTCTACGCGCAAATGGACAACCTTGTAAAGGAGCGTCCGGACGGCAAGGGCGGTATGGCGCCCTGCGACACGTTTGACAACGCGACGCTCGTCTGCACCTGCGAGGATCGCGACGGAAACGAATTCCCGATGACGCTCGAAACAAAGAGAATGAGTCCCGGCTCGACAAACCGCTGGTTCTTCGAGATATACGGGCTCGAGTGTTCCGCTAAATTCTCAAGCGACGACGCCAACTCCTTCTGCTATACGACGTCGTGGGGCAAGGAGCAGGCTTGGTCGAGGATAGTCGTCGGCTACAAGCCGATGATACCGACCATCACCGGTCCCATATTTGAGTTCGGTTTCGTCGACGCCATTCAGCAGATGCTCGGCGCGTTCATGCTCGAGCTGACCGGTCACGAGGTCCCCTTCGGGCTCTTCACGCCGGAGGAGACGAGGATCTCTCACGAGCTCTCGACCGCGGCGCTCCGCTCTCACTACAACAAGACCGTTGAGAAGGTGAACGTTTAATGAGTCATTCCTACATAACAAGGGCGCTCTCATCGGACGGGTCGGCGAGAATATTCTTCACCGACACGACGAAGATAGTCTCCGACGCTATGACGATACACAAGACCTCGAAGACCTGCGCCGCCGTTCTCGGACGCGCGCTGACCGCGACGTCTCTGATGGGCTCTCTCCTGAAGGACCGCGACAACAGCGTTACGGTACAGATAAAGGGCGACGGACCGGCGGGCAACGTCGTGTGCGTGAGCGACTATGCCGGCAACGTAAGAGGTTACGTTCAGAATCCCGAGGTCGAGCTTCTTCCGAACGCGAAGGGAAAACTTGACGTCGGAGGAGCCGTAGGAAAGAACGGATACCTGTACGTCACGAAGGACCTCGGGCTTGCGGAGCCTTACAACGGAGTTTCTCCCATCGTCAGCGGTGAGATCGGCGACGACGTCACCGAATACTTCGCCTCGAGCGAACAGACGCCGACCGTCTGCGCGCTCGGCGTCAGAGTATCGAACGAAAGAACGATAAAAGCCGCCGGCGGCTTTCTCGTGCAGATAATGCCGGGAGCCGACCCGTCGGTCATAGACAGAATAGACGAAAACCTTAAGATGGTCTCTTCCGTCTCCGCGATGATAGAAGAAGGAAAAACCGCGAAGGACGTCATAGACACCGTCTTCGAGGGCATCCCTTACGACGTGTTCGACGAGTTTGACACGGAGTACAGATGCAACTGCTCGAGAGACAGATACCTGAAGGCGCTCGTCTCGCTACCCGACGACGATATTGCGGAGCTTAAACGGACTAACGAGCCGGTCGAGTGCGAATGTCGCTTCTGCGGAGCGAAATACGTTTTCGACCTTGCGGAAATCGAAGAAAAAAGAAAGAAATAAAAAAAATTCCGTGCCTCGCGGCACGGAATTTTTCAGCCTGAAGACAAAGTCTTCAGGCTGAGTCAGAGTGAGAGAAACGCAGGTAGATTCGGTGATCTCGCCGCGTTAGGCGTATTATGCCGGGGTCCTCAAAAAATCGAAAGATTTTTTGGGGTTCACGGATACGTCGAGCGGCGAGAGCGACGAAAAGCAATGACGGCGGGGGGACTTGGGTTAATCCCAATTCCCCCGCCTCTTTGATTTTCGGTGATGCGTTATCTTCTTATGATGTTATGCTTACGTCACCTTTTTGCTTGTCATTGCTGTTCTACCAAGTTTGTCTTCGCTCTGAAGTCTCCGAAAGGAGGCTTTTTTTAATTATCTCGGTTGAAATTATCGAGCATTTCGGAGTATTCGTCGTCGGAGCTTTCCTCCCGCGCCGCATTGAATTTTTCAAACTTCGTGTAGAAGAACGCCGCGACGGCGGAGGTCAGAGGAAGCGCGGAGAGTATGCCGAAGGAGCCGACGAGGATCTTCAAAAGTTCAACTATGAGGTTCTCTCTGTTGAACATATTCAGCATCGAGAAGCTGTTATTATAAATAATGAGGATGACGGAGCAGAGCGCGCTGCCGATATATGCGAGGATAAGCGTATTCGACATAGTCCCGAGGATATCGCGGCTTATCGTGATACCCGACTTGAAAAGCTCTTTGAACGTGGGTCTCGCGATCTTTGACGCGACTTCGTGAACGGACGCCGAAATATTGACGGCGACGTCCATAACGGCTCCGATCGCTCCTATCAGGATACCCGCGAAGACGAGAGCTTTGAGGTCGATCCTCCCGCTGCTCATGGCGTAAATGTATATCGTACATTCGTCCGTAAAGCCCGTCAGCCTGATAAACTGATCCACGACGAGAGTTATCGCCGCGGCGATAAGAACGCCGCCCATACATCCGATACCGGCGATAAGGCTCATATACGAGATTCCGTTGACCGTTATAAGCGTCATCGCAGTTATGTATAGGCAGACGACGATCGTCCAGAAATAGATGTTTCGCTCGCCGAGTATCGCCGGAACGAGGATGAAGAAAACGGAGAGTACCGTCAGCGTCAGCGTAAAGAGAGTTTTAAGTCCCTTCATCCTACCGAACACGACGAGGATAAGGCAGAAGAGAACGCCGAGGATGATTATGGCGTCGGAGCGGACGTATTCGGCGAACGACCACGACTCATCGGAACCGAGCGCGGTCTTCGCAAGGATGACCGTGTCGCCCTCGGAGACCTTGAAAGTATTCGTTATAGACGACGAATCTATCGTCTGCGTCGCGTTTACGGTATCGCCTTTTCTATCGCCGCTTTTGATCTCGGCTTCGAACGTGACTGTCGTCACCGTGCTTGTGCCGTACTGGTTTTCTACGTTTTCGCCGATTATTCTGATAATCTTCGCTCTGACGTAATCCGCGTGCATTCCGCCGTCGAAGTCGTACCCGTCCTTTACGGCGAAGTATCCCGCAGCAAGCAGAACTACCGACATAACGATCGACAGAGCGTATATGATCTTCTTTTTCATAAATACCCGCTATATGGCGACGACAGGCAGTATTTTGCCTGTCGACCGCTTTGAGTTATTATTTCTTAAGCTCAAACTCCGTGCCGTATTTGAGCGTCTGATTGCCGTTCTCCCAGAGGCGCTTGTGATATTCGTACGTTTCGGGAGGGATCGGATCGTGAGGCTTGGAGGTGCGGGGAAGGAGCTGATCTCCCGCGACCTCGGGCGTCGTGCAGGCATTGTCGTTCCTCCACGCGTCTCTCTCTTCCGGATTTCTGAGGTTCGGTATCTTAATCGGGATATTGCCGTTCAGAACGGATCTGTAAGCGAGAATACCGCATATACCCATATCGACAGCCTTGTAAACGTCGATCGCGTACTTGCCGTCGGGTCTGCCGAGTATCTTCTCTATAAAGAAGTGCGTTGCGTAGAAGTCGGAGCCGCCGTGCGTGCCGAACTGAAGCGCTTTTTCCTTCGCTATCGGCGGTTCGGGATAGTAGTCCTCCCACTCGCCCTTGCAGTACTCCTCACCCTCTTTGTAAACGTGCATGAGCTGCTCGGTGTACGTCGCTTTGATCCCGTTTCCTTCAACGGTTCTTTCCTTGTCAGGGAAACGCGCCGCTTCCATCATTCCTTTCTGGCCGTATATCATATAGGTGTAGCTTGCGGGCTCGCGTTTGAGGTCGCCGTGGACGCTGCGGGCTATCGCTCCGTTGTCGAGAGTTATCATTTCGATACCCGCGCCGCGCGCTATGGCGGTCGACTTGTACTCCGCAGGGATCGGCGCTTCGAATCCGACTACCTGAACGGGACGGCGTCCCGTTATCGTGAGCATGGGACCTATTGAGTGGGTGCAGTAGAATGTCGCGTACATTCTGTTTCTCCAGTGATTCGGGTCGCCGTACGTTATCTGCGGCCAGATCGCCGTGCAGTCGTGGATATATTCTCCTTCAATGTACTGAACTTCGCCGATCTCCCCCTTTTCGTATCTCATCTGCATCTCGAAGGCGTGCCTCATATAGCAGTAGTTTTCGGCGTATGCGTATACCTTGCCCGTCTTTTCAACCGTCTCTATAAGTTCGACCGCCTGAGCCATCGTTTCGCAGGGAAGGACCTCCGTCATAACGTGGAAGCCGGCGTTCATACATCTTATAGCGTACGTCGCGTGCTCGTTTGCATAGTTCGCGAGTACGACGGCGTCCATATCGTGCTTAATAAACTCTTCAAAATCTGTGTAGAGCGCGACGTTAAGTCCCTTTTCCTCGGCTTCTTTTTTTACTCTGTCGAGAAGAGGCTCGTATTTGTCGCAAACGGCGACGAGTTCCGCGTCGTCATGGTTGAGAAGTACGTTAATCATTGTGTGCCCGCGGTATCCGCCGAACACGCCGATCTTTAATTTAGCCATAGCAAGCAACCTTTCATAGTAAAACTTATATAAAAATTATACTAAATCGGGCATTTTTCTTCAATGTACACATCGCACAAATTGAACATAATTTATTGTGCAATTTCAATAAAATAATAATATTATCATTTATTTTCTTAAAAATATTCCGATTCTGGTGTATAATGTAATAAATATGTATATAGCAGGTCATAAAATGCTCACTAATTATAATTTAAGAACATGGTCGGAGATCGATCTTGACGCGCTCAATTCCAACTTCGACGTTTTGTCGGGAATACTTCCCGGGAATATAAAAAAGCTCGCTGTCGTGAAAGCTGACGCCTACGGACACGGAGCAAAAAAAATAGCCGCCGAGATAGCCGACAGAGTAGATTACTTCGGCGTAGCGCGCGCGGACGAGGCGGTCGAGCTTCGCAGAGCGGGTGTCGTAAATACAAAGATCCTCATCCTCGGCCACACGGCTCCGTTTCATTATTCCGTCCTTTTCAAGCACGACCTTATTCCGACCGTCTACAATCTCGCGGAAGCGAGAGAGCTTGAAGCGGCGGCAAAGTCGTACGGTCAGAAGCTGCGGATACATATCGCGCTTAATACAGGGATGAACAGGATCGGTCTTGAGCCGACGGATGAATCCGTCGACGCCGTAAGGGAGATATCGAAGTTCGACAACGTAATTATCGACGGGCTGTTCAGCCACTTCGCAGACGCCGACAACGGAAACGACGCGACGTATACGGAACATCAGCTCGGCGTCTTCCGCGATTTTTGCCGCAAGCTTGACGCGTCGGGTGTTGAAATACCCGTAAAACACATCTACAACAGCGCGGCTATCATCACGCTCCCTCCGGAGTTCGATATGGTGAGAGAGGGAATATGTCTGTACGGGCTCTCCCCCTCCGACACCCTCTCGTCCGACGTCACAGCGAGGCTTAAGCCGGTGATGTCGCTCCGTTCCGAGGTGATACATATCCACGAGATAGGATCCGGCGACGCCGTCAGCTACGGGTGCAGGTTCAAAGCGTCAAAGAAAACGAAGGTAGCGACGGTATGCGCGGGATACGCGGACGGTGTGCCGAGGCTCTCATCGGCGGATGGATACGTTCTCGTGAACGGGAAACGCGCGAAAATTCTCGGCTCGGTCTGTATGGACCAGCTCATGTGCGATATAACCGATATTGACGGCGTCACCGTCGGCTCTGTCGTGACCGTCTTCGGGCGCGACGGCGATGAAGAGATCAGCGCGGACGAGGTCGCGACGAACGCGAAAACCATCTCTTATGAGATACTGTGCGGTATATCCAAGAGGGTGCCGAGAGTTTATATCAAAAACGGGGAAGTAGAGTCGATCCACTACGGCATCCCGCACGAGGAATTCTAAATCAAAAGCCGAAGCTCTTTGCTTCGGCATCAGGCTGAAGACAAAGACGAAAAGCAATGACGGCGGGCATTTTGCCCGCCGCTCTTTTT